>NZ_JBBMRD010000007.1:0-205976 GCF_038900355.1 Olleya sp. AS48
CTATTACTGTTACTTATACTGTAGCTGATGATTGTGGTAACACTTCTCAGTTAACTGCTACACTTACTCTAGAAGACTCAACTGGTCCAGCATTATTAAGTACATTAGATTTACCAAGTAGTGTAATATGTTCTAATGTACCAGAGGTACCACAATTAGACTTTGAAGACACTTGTTCTTTAAACCCAGTCACAGTTGAATTTAACGAAACAACTACATTTACTGGTGAAGAAGAGATTTATGATATCATTTGGACATGGACTGCTACCGATGATTGTGGAAATGAAAATGTGATTACTCATACAATTAATGTGATAACAGAAAACTTTACAACACCTTTAGAAGGTGAAAAATGTATCGAAGATGGTTTAATTGATTTATATGATTATTTACCAGAAGTTTCGGATAACACTATAGAATGGGTTGCAGTTACTGAAGGTGTTACAATAATAGATGGTATTTTTGACCCATTAGAAGTTGAGCTTGGTGATTATGTATTCACTTACACTACTTTAAATAACGGTTGTTTAAATACTTTCGAATTAACAATAACTATTCATGATGATTGTACCGTTTTACCATGTGGTGAAGATGATTTAAAAATTTCTAAAGCTGTAACACCAAATGGTGATGCTTATAACGAATTTTTCACTGTAGGTGGTGTTGAAGAATGTGGATTTATTATCGACATAAAAATCTTTAACCGATTTGGAGATATTGTTTACGAATCTAGAGATTACCAAAACAATTGGAATGGTCAAAGCCCAAGCGGTTCAGTAGGATCTGCAGGAAGGTTACCAAACGGAACATATTATTACGTAATAGATATAAAAGATAGTGGTATTAAACCATTAGCTGGTCCTCTTTATTTAGGAACTAAATAACGATTATAAATGAAAAAAATAAATATATTCAGTATTGCTCTAGTGTTTATATGTAGTTCAGCACAACTATTAGCACAACAGTTGCCCCAATTTTCGCAATACATGTTTAATACTATTTCAATAAATCCAGCATATGCTGGAAGTAGAGAAACGATTAGTGTGGTAGGTCTACATAGAAGTCAATGGGTTGGATTAGCTGGTGCTCCAACAACATCAACGGTTTCTATACATGCGCCATTAAAAAATGAAAAAATAGGTTTAGGACTATCTATTATTAATGACGAATTAGGTTACGAAAATTTTGTTTATGCCTATGGTGATTTTTCTTACACTATTGAGCTTTCTGAAAAAACAAAATTGGCATTTGGTTTAAAAGCTGGATTTACTCATTATAACCTAGACCAAGAAGGTTTTCTAGATGATCCAACAGTAGCGATAGACCCTTTCTTTAGTAATTTTACAAATAGATGGAACCCAAATGTTGGTGTTGGTGCTTATTTACATCAAAACAAATGGTACGTTGGTTTATCTGCTCCAAGAATATTGAATACAGATTATAACGAAAGTGCTTTAGATCCAGAAGTAGACTACATCGCTTTAGAGCGTGTTGGGTATTATTTAACTGCTGGTTATGTATTTGAATTAAATGAATCTACTAAACTTAAACCATCTGCATTAGTTAAATTAACTAATGGTGCTCCTGTATCATTTGACCTAAGTGCACATTTACTATTTGACGAAAAGTTTTGGATTGGTGGAAGTTATAGATATAATAGAGATACATCAACTATTGGTGCGTTGGCAGATTTTCAGGTATCACCTCAAATGAGAATTGGTTATGCCTATGAGCATTATATAACAGATCTAAGACCGTACACTGGAGGAACGCATGAAATATTATTAATGTTTGAAGTCTTTAAACCTACAAAACGTGTTAAATCACCAAGATATTTTTAAAATGAAAATGAAAATAACCGCATATCTTATTTTATTTTTATTTGTACAACAAGCTGTTGCACAAACTAAAGTTGCAGATAACTTTTTTAGAGATTTTTCTTATGAAAAAGCTGCAGAGCTGTATAAGGAAGCAATCAAAAAAGAAGATAGTACAGAACATATATTGAAAAGAATTGGTGACTGCTATTTCAATATTAGTAAGCTTGAAAAAGCAGAATTTTGGTATAATAAAGCCATAAACAAATATCCTTCTATCGATACTGAATACATATATAAATATGTACAAACTTTAAGAAGTCAAAAAAAATACGAATTAGCAAACGACTATTTAAGAACGTTTAATAATAAAAACAAAAAGGATAATCGTATTAAAAATATTGACAACTTTAATATTGAAAACTACAATCAATTAACTAATACAGAGAAGGTATATGTCGAACTTGAAAACCTTCCTATTAATACCAGATATTCAGATTTTGGAGGTTATGAGTTTAAAGATAAGTTATACTACTACTCTACTTGGGTTAAAGATTCTATCACAGATGAAAATGAATTATACGATTGGAATAACGAACCTTTCTTAAATATTTTTGAAGCTGATATAAAAATTGAAAATGCTATTAAATCTTTTAACGATTCAAAAAAACTAAACGCTACGGTAAATACAAAAGATGACCATGAAGGGTTAGTAACTATTACTAACGATGGTAAAACTATGTACTTTACTAGAAACAATGTAAATAAAAAAGAAAAAAGAAAGTACTCTAAAGAAGGGACTTCTTTTTTAAAAATATACAAAGCAACATTATCTGGAAGTACCTGGACTAATGTAACCGAATTACCTTTTAATAAAGATTCGTATTCATGTGGTGCTCCTGCGCTGAGTCCGGATAACAAAACACTATATTTTGTGTCTGATATGGATGGTGGATTTGGACAAACTGATTTGTATAAAGTAGCAATTAAAAATGATGGTAGCTATGGTACACCTGTTAATTTAGGTCCTGAAATAAATACTGAAGGGAATGAAAAGTTTCCATTTGTAGCCAAGGATTCTACACTGTATTTTTCTAGTGATGCAAACTTAAACCTTGGTTTACTTGATATTTTTGAAAGTAACTTATTAAAAATTAAAAAAAATGATACCACTCAAGTTTACATTAAAAACTTAGGTGCACCATTTAATAGTCCATACGATGACTTCTGTTTTTTTATTGACAATGAAACTCAAACAGGTTACTTGTCTTCTAATCGAGAAGGTGGTCAAGGTGGAGATGATATTTATGCTTTTGGTAAATACCAATGTAATCAAACTGTTTCTGGAATTGCTTATGACGATTTAACTAAAGAACCTTTAGATAAAGTTAGAGTTGTGATATTGGATGCTAATGGTAAAGTCCTAGATACTTATTTTACAGAAAACGATGGTAAGTATGAATTTAAAGAAGTAGATTGTGATAAAACATTTACTGTTATGGCAGAACGTGTTGTGTATAGACCTGATACCAAAGAATTTACTACAACTCCAGTTAACGGAGAAAATACTGAAATTGATTTATATTTAAAACCATTAATTATCGATAATGAAATTGTAATCAATCCTATTTACTTTGATTATGATAAGTCATTTATAAGATCTGATGCTGCATACGAATTAGAAAATATTGTTGCAGTAATGAGAGAGCATCCAAGGATGATTATTAAAATAGAGTCTCATACAGACAGTCGTGGTCGTGATGCTTATAACCTTAAGCTATCAGATAGACGTGCTAAATCAACAAGAGATTACTTGTACTCTAGAGGTATTGAAAACGATCGTATACAAAGTGCTATTGGTTATGGAGAGTCACAAATACTTAACAAATGTACCAACGGAGTTAAATGCTCTGATGAAGAACATGAGTTTAATAGACGATCTAAGTTTATAATTACCAATCAGTATAAATAAAAAAAAAGCCTTTCTAAATTAGAAAGGCTTTTTTTTATGTTACTAATTATTACTTCTAAATGAAAATACGTGGTTATCACCTTTTAGTAACGTCAAGTAAATTTTAATATATATCACACTCTTTAATTATTAATTTAATAAAGTTAAGTATTAAAAGTCTTGTAGTAAACAGTTTATGATTATAAACCTAAACATAAAATTTCAGTAAAAAGTTACACTCACATTTTAATTAATAAAATTAATCTTGAAAACAAACAAAGCTATGATAGTTAAAACCCATGCTATTGCGTAGAACTTTTAAGCCTATTATTAAAAGTATTATTGAGCTAAGTACATTAACTTTATAAAAGCGATGACATAGAAGATTATTGTAATAAACTAACTAAATTAAAAATTACTAATCACTATATATAAAAAAAGCCTTTCTAATTTAGAAAGGCCTTTTTATATATGTTTACTAGTTTTTATTTCTTTACAAAAATATTTGTAAAGTACCATTTGTTGTTTTCATCTAACTCTGCAGATATATCAAAATCTGTAAAATCACCTTCAATAGTCCTTTTATGACCATCACTATTCAACCAAGCGTTTACTACTGAACTTGCACTTGAAAAACCATAAGCAACGTTTTCTGAAACTTTTAAAGCGTTTGCATTATTTACTAAATAGTTTTTTCTGCTATAAAAATTATCGTGGTTTACTTCATTAATATTAACCATATAATCAGTATGAGAAAATGCTTGACCCTTAATAATATTAAGATTGTCTAAAGTATTTAAACCAAGACTAATCCTGTGTTGATTAATTAATTCTAAAATTTCAATTTCAATAGGTTTAGCATCAGGAATAACTAAAACGCTAGAGTCTTCAAAAGTTTCATCCATTGTATCTGTAGAACAGGATGTTAAAGAAATTGCAATGCAAAAAACAATAAGTAGGCTAGTAATTCTTCTCATTTTTTAAGGAGTTAAGGTTATCTGGGACTCCAAAAATATAACAGCTTAGTCTATTAAACTGTTAAAGAAATGTTAAAATCGATAAAAAACATGCTTTTTAACGAAGTACTATGCGTTTTGTCGATGAAATACACAATTTACATGTATTTCGGCGATTATTTTATGGACATAAACGATTTTTTACCCAGTTGAAATCCAAATCTAAGGTGTAAACTACGCGATCATGCAATCTATTAGGTCTACCTTGCCAAAACTCCATTGACACAGGCTTAACTATATAACCTCCCCAATATTCAGGTCGTTGTATGTCTTTATTTTGATATTCTTCCTCTAATCTTTTTAAATCATCCTCTAACACTTGCCTACTAGCCACTACACTACTTTGTTTAGATACTATTGCTCCTAATTGACTACCTCTTGGTCGTGACTCAAAATAACCATCGCTTAAATTTGCAGCAATTTTTTCTGTTTGTCCTTTAATTATAATTTGACGTTCAGCTCCATGCCAAAAAAATGAAAGACAAACATTAGGGTTATGTTGGATAGCTTTACCTTTTTCACTCTCATAGTTTGTATAAAATATAAAACCTTCATAAGTGAATTTTTTAAGTAACACTACTCTACTTTTAGGAAAACCATCTGTACCAATGGTAGATATAGTCATGGCATTAGTTTCATCTTGTGGAAAAAAATTATCGACTTCATTAAACCAAGATCTAAAAAGCTCAATCGGATTTTCCGGAGTATCTTCTAATAATAGTGCTCCTTTTTCGTAAGATTTTCTATAATTACTTAAGTCTTTTTCCATAACTGAATTTTTACTGTAAATTTAAGAGATTAAATTATTTTTTTTAGCCTGTAAAGACATCAACTTATTTTTTAATATGTCAAAACATTTAAAAATTAAGTACAAGTTTAGATGGTTAAAACAAAGTAGTAAAGCCAATTTTAAAAGTCAAAAACTTTACCATCATCTCCTAACATGACATTATCAAAGATGGTTTGAGCTTCTATTTTAAATTGATTTAAGTCCTCGTACCTGGTCGAGTAATGTCCTAGTATTAATTGACCAACATTAGCTTGTTTAGCGATACTAGCTGCTTGTTTTGCTGTGCTGTGCTTAGTAGGTTTAGCTAACTTTAAATGTTGATCTAAAAAAGTGGACTCGTGGTATAACACATCCACCTTATCAATTATAGGTATAATTGCTTCGTTGTAGGCTGTATCACTACAAAATGCGTAACTTTTAGCTTTATTTGGTGGTAGTGTAACGGTATCGTTTTTAATTAAATGTCCATCTTCGTTAACAACATCAAAGCCTTGCTTTAACTTTCTGTAATAGGCAACATCAATATTATTATTTAATACTGCATTCATATCTAATTTACGATCTCCTACTTTTTCTTTAAAAAGAAATCCATTAGTATAAACACGATGATCTAACGGAATTGTATGAACTTCGACCTTATCATCTTCAAAAATTAACTCAGACGACTTGCTATTTAATTCATGAAAATAAAGATTGTAATTAGTCCATGAGTTGGCTAATTTCATTTGAAGTGTAATAACTTCCTTTAAGCCTTTTGGTGCGTGTATGTGCAAGTCTGCTTCGCGTCCTAAAAGTCTAAAGGTTGAAATTAATCCAATCAAACCAAAAAAATGATCGCCATGTAAATGCGAAATAAAAATATGCTTAATCCTATTAAATTTAATCTTATGCCTACGTAACTGCACTTGTGTACCTTCTCCGCAATCTATCATAAAAAGATGATTGTTTATTTCTAAAACTTGAGCGGTTGGATTGGTAAAAGTACGTGGTGTTGCACTATAGCAACCTAAGATATTTAATTTCATTATGTTTAATTATTGATTGGTAGTTTATTACTTTTAGTAAAGTGAAAAACACACGTATTAGAACCCTAAATCGCGTTCCATATCTTCCATTTCAATAATATCTTTAGCTTCTTGCAATGTAGGAACAATGACAATTTCTTCTGGAGTTTTGTCAGTATTGATTCCTTCGTTTACGATTACAAAAGAATGTTTTGCAGCGCGATGTTGATTGGATAATCTTAAAAACTCGATAATTTCTTCTAAAGAAATTGGTTTGATAGTATTTAAATTAATAATTAAATTATTGTTTTTAAATTTTGGATAAAGGGTTTCTATTTTTTTTACTAATTCAATAACCGAAGCATTTTCTTGGGTTATAATAGTTAAATTTTCATTTTGATCTATAATCATAACTATTGTTTTATTTTGGATGCTAAAAGGTATATTACTGCCATTCTAACAGCAACTCCGTTTTGCACTTGATCTAAAATTATGGCTTGTTTTGAGTCTGCGACGTCGCTGGTAATCTCCACTCCTCGATTTATTGGTCCAGGATGCATAATAGTTATCTCTTTATCTAAGCTATCCAATAATGCTTTGTTGACACCAAATTGCTGTGTATACTCTCTAGTAGATGGAAAATAACTAATATCCATTCTTTCATTTTGCACACGTAACATATTGGCTACATCACACCAATTAAGAGCTTTGCGTAAATCTGTCTCTACTTTTACACCTAATTTATCAATATGCTTTGGTAGTAATGTTTTAGGACCACACACCATTACATTGGCACCTTGCAGTTTTAAAGCGTAAATATTAGATAATGCCACACGACTGTGTAATATGTCACCAACTATAACGACGTTTTTACCTTTTACACTACCCAATCGCTCTCTAATAGAATAACTATCTAATAAGGCTTGTGTAGGATGCTCATGCGCTCCATCTCCTGCATTTATGATACTTGCATTAACGTGTTTAGATAAAAAAACGCCTGCTCCTGGATTAGGATGACGCATAACTACCATATCCACTTTCATGGATAATATGTTGTTTACAGTATCTATTAATGTTTCTCCTTTTTTGACTGAAGATTGCGAGGCTGAAAAATTTATCACATCTGCAGATAAACGTTTTTCTGCTAACTCAAAAGACAATTTAGTTCTTGTAGAATTTTCAAAAAATAAATTGGCTATTGTAATATCACGAAGCGAAGGTACTTTTTTAATCGGACGATTAATCACTTCTTTAAAGTGGTCTGCTGTTTTAAAAATAAGCTCAATATCTTGTTTGTTAAGATATTTAATTCCTAATAAGTGATTGACACTTAATTCGCTCATAACTTTAATTATTTATTAGATATACTGTGTCTTCTCCTTCATTTTCAACCCAATTAACTTTGACTTTTTCATTATTAATGGCATCTACCTGTCTACCTCTGTAATCTGGTTGTATTGGTAAGTGTCTGCTAAAACGTCTATCAATAAGAGTTAGCAATTCAATCTCTTTAGGTCTACCAAACGATTGTATTGCTGTTAAAGCTGATCTAATACTACGACCTGTGTATAATACATCATCAATAAACACAATTTTTTTATCTTCTACTTGTACATTAATTTCTGTGGTACTTGCTTCCAAAGGTTTATCACTTCTTCTAAAATCATCTCTATAAAATGTAATATCCAAATGACCTAATTGCAGATTTTTGATTTTATATTCTTCTTTTAATAAAGAAGCTATCCTATTTGCAAGATATTTACCTCTAGGCTGAATACCTATTAATACAGTATTAGAAAAATCGTTATGTTTTTCAATGAGTTGGCAAGCCAATCTATGTAAGATGATGTTGACTTCTGTTGCATTAAGTAGCACTTTTTGACTCATAGTGTTCCAAACGGGTTTGGTAAACAAATGTAAAGTAAATTATGATAACAAGAAAGTTGTTTTTTGTTTTAGCATAAAAAAGGAGTCTTATTTCTAAAACTCCTTTTATAAATTTAAAATATATAGCCTCTAACTTTTTATAAATTTGTGGTGATATTTTGAAGTATTATCCTCCAACAGTAAAACATATACTCCTGTATTTAATTTAGAAATATCTATTGTATCTAGTTGATCTAGACTATTAACTGTTTTTACCTGCTTACCATCTAAACTGTATATTTGATAAGATTCAAAATGTTTATCTGTTACTATCTGTAAATGGTTTGGTTTATTAATAATTTTATACTCTTTAACCTCTTCTGTAGCTATACTTAAAGTAGCATCATATTCGCTATACATCGTTACTGTGGTTGTAGATAATAAACTTGATAATAAAGGTGCTAAAAGACCTTGAGGTGTGTTGACCCTTAGGTAATACACATCGTTTGGATCAAAATTATCAATTACAAAAGTAAAACTTCCGTTAGCAAGTATTAAAACATTGTAATTGCTACAAACTACTTCTTGTAAATTAGACGTATCTCCTCCTGGAGCTAATAGTATTTGGTAATCAAATTGAGATAAAACACTTAACCCCAAACTAAACATACCTATAGTTAACTTATTAGCACCTGAATTAATGGGATGCTTATAAAAAACGTCCTCATTAAAAGGTCCAGAACAACTATAAGGTACTGATGATGCTGTTGCTGAAGTAAAGTTAATAAGATTAACGCTTAGATTTGAACCGTTCACAGGAATGGCTTCAGCCACAGTATTTCCTGTTTGCGCATGTGCAGTAATAAATCCTACTACTAACACTAATAGTAATAATTTTTTCATAATAAAAAGATTTAAATTAATATTAAGCTAACAATCAGTTTAGGGAAACTAAAAACACTTAAAAAATAAATCAATGTATTGCAATACGAAAAATTTGATTCAACATTAAATTAAATATATTATGCTGTTTATCAAAATGTTATCGATGAAATGACCGTAATTTTAACAACTATAGCCATAATATGATAATTTCTGACATAATATTCTTACAATATAAATTGCTGATTTTAAATGAAAAAGGAAATTATATTACTCAACTTATATATAATAGATGCAACTAGTTAATAAGGCTATAACTAATTAAAACCTCGTAATTAGCAGTATAAATTGCTAGGGATTGATACAATAAAAAAAGCCTCTCATTTCTGAGAGGCTTTTAAATTTATAATAAAAAGAGGAAATTATTTTTTCCCGTCCATTTTATCTTTTAATGCTTGTAAAGCTTCGTTTGCATCACCTAAAGTTGGTTTAGACTCGGCAGCTTGATCAGCAGCTTTCTTAACAGCAGCTTTTACGTTAGCCATTTCTTCAGCTTTAAAGATAGCAGTATGAGATGCTACAACACGTTTGAATTCTTTATTAAATTCAATGATTTTAAATTCAGCAGTATCACCTTTTTTCAACATCTTACCGTCTTCTTTTTCAAGGTGACGAGATGGTACAAAAGCAACGATATCTTCGTTAAATTCAATTGTAGCTCCTTTATCTACAACATCAGCAATTTCTGCAGTATGAGTTGTATCTAAAGCAAATTCAGTTTCATATTTATCCCAAGGATTCTCAGTTGTTTGTTTATGACCTAAAGATAATTTACGTCCTTCAACATCTAACTCTAATACTACTACATCTAATTTGTCTCCTACGTTACAGAACTCAGATGGGTGTTTGATTTTCTTAGTCCAAGATAAGTCAGAGATGTAAATTAATCCATCAATACCTTCTTCTAATTCAACAAAAACTCCAAAGTTAGTAAAGTTACGTACAATACCTGTGTGCTTAGAACCTACTGGGTATTTAGTTGTAATGTCAGTCCAAGGATCTGCAGATAATTGCTTGATACCTAATGACATTTTACGATCTTCTCTATCTAAAGTTAAGATAACCGCATCAATTTCGTCTCCAACTTTTACAAAGTCGTTAGCAGAACGTAAGTGAGTAGACCATGACATTTCTGACACGTGTACTAAACCTTCAACACCTTCTGCAACTTCGATAAATGCACCATAATCAGCGATTACAACAACTTTACCTTTAACTTTATCACCTACAGCAACATTTTCTCCTAAAGCATCCCATGGGTGTTTAGATAATTGCTTAAGACCTAATTGGATTCTAGACTTATCTTCATCAAAGTCTAAGATTACAACATTTAATTTTTGATCTAACTCAACAATCTCATTTGGATGGTTGATACGAGACCAAGATAAATCTGTAATGTGAACTAAACCATCAACACCACCAAGATCAATAAACACACCATAAGAAGTAATGTTTTTAACAACACCTTCTAATACTTGTCCTTTTTCTAGTTGACCAATGATTTCTTTCTTCTGCTCTTCAATATCAGCTTCAATTAAAGCTTTATGAGACACTACTACGTTTTTAAATTCGTGGTTGATTTTAACAACTTTAAATTCCATAGTTTTGTTTACGTACTGATCGTAATCTCTAATTGGCTTAACGTCAATTTGAGATCCTGGTAAGAATGCTTCGATACCAAAAACATCTACAATCATACCACCTTTAGTACGACATTTAACAAAACCGTTAACGATTTCTCCAGTTTCGTTAGCTTTGATTACTCTGTCCCAAGCCTTAATTACACGAGCTTTTCTGTGAGATAATACTAATTGTCCTGTTGCGTCTTCACGTACATCAATTAATACTTCTACTTTGTCTCCTACTTTTAAGTCTGGATTGTATCTAAATTCGTTTAAAGAAATAACTCCTTCAGACTTAGCGTTGATGTCAATAATAGCATCACGATCTGTCATGTGTACTACTGTTCCTTCAACAACCTCATCATCTAAAGTATCTACGAAATTTTCTGATACTAATTTTTCAAATTCTTTTAATTGAGAATCTTCAACCTCATCAATACCTTCTTGGTAGTTGTGCCAGTTAAATTCTGCTAAGAATTTTTCAGGGTTTGCTTGTGCTTCAGATACTACTGGAGCATTTTTTGTGTCTGCTACTTGAGCTTCTACTTCCGCTTGTTTTGCTTTTTCAGCCATTTAAAAAATTTTAATAGTGTACGTTTCGCTTTCGCTGAAATATAAATACACTATGTTTTGTATTCTGTTATGTTTAGAAGATTTAGGCGCTAACACACAGAAGTGTTATAAATAAAATTGTTTGATTCCTTTTCATCTTTCTTGAGTGCGCTAAAAAGGTGTGCAAAAATACTACTTTTTGACAATATTGCCAAATACTATTATAAAAATAATAATTAGCTGACTATCAGTACTCTATAAATTATAATTTTTTATCAAAAATTTCACTTTATCGGATATTTAATACACTTTAACTAAGAATATTTGAAATACTATTTTCCTTAAGAAATGTCTTAATATAATTACTATCTTTAAGAAAGAATAACATTTAAAAACAAATTAATTATGGCTGTAAAAGCAAAATATCAAAGTGTACTTGATTTAGGAGAAAAATTAAACATCGCTAACGGAAACGTTACTGAGGAGAATGGTGTATTAAAAGTTAAAGGAACTGCTGCTACACAATATGAAAAAAATCTAATGTGGGACGCTATTAAAGCTGCTGGTGGAGATAGTCCTACTGACATTTTAGCAAATATTGAAGTTGCTGACGAGTCTGTTTACGCAAGACACACTGTAAAAGGTGGTGATACCTTAGGAAAAATTGCTAAACATTATTATGGTAATGCAGGAAAGTATACTGCTATTTTTGAAGCTAACAAGGATATATTAAATAATCCTGATGTAATCCACCCAGATCAAGAGTTAAAAATTCCAAATTTGTAGGAGTTTAATAGCAAACTATGTAAGCGAATTGTTTCAGCGAAAGCTAACAATTCGCTTTTTTTATGATTAAAATTTAAGATTCTATTTTAGCTTATCTAGTGTTTGCGTAACTAAATTTAATATCGTGTCAAATTGCTCTGTTAACGATAGATCAGAGTTGTCAATTTCTATAGCATCATCTGCTTTAACTAAAGGTGAATCCTCTCTATTAGAGTCTATATAATCACGCTCTTGCACATTACGTAACACGTCGTTATATTGTACATCGTCTCCTCTATTAATTAGCTCGTTATAACGTCTTGTTGCACGTTTGTCCGCAGATGCTGTCATAAATAATTTTAACTCTGCATACGGAAACACAACTGTACCAATATCGCGACCATCCATAACAACACCTTTATCCTTACCCATTTTTTGTTGCTGCTTCACTAACTGATATCTTACTTCTGGAATAGTAGATACTTGACTAACAAAACTGGAGACTTCTAATGTTCTAATTTCGCGCTCGATATTTACACCATTTAAATATACCTCTGCAAAACCTAATTCTGAATTAAACTTAAAACTTATAGTTACTTTATCCAAATTAGAAACTAGACTTAAGACGTCAAAATGATTTTTATCAATCCATCCATTTTGCATGGTAAATAAAGTTACTGCTCTATACATAGCTCCTGTATCTACATACACATATCCTAAATGTTTGGCCAATTGCTTAGCTACTGTACTTTTACCAGTTGATGAAAAACCGTCTATTGCTATGGTGATTTTTTGCACTTATTTTTATTTTTAGAATTCAAAAATAAACATTAATTTTTGAACATTTAAAGATGATTAAAGTAATGATTTATAGTTACAGCCTAGATAAACTTATTATTTAGACTTACTGTAAATCTATATTTAACCCAAAGAAATTTGCGTTGCTTGCTGCTGTATATTTAGCATGTGTATAACTAAAACGTAACTTATTAATTTTAAGACCAAAACCTGCAGACAATCCAGAAAAATTACGTTGGTCTACAATTCTAAGTTCTTCTGCACGTCTAAAATTATAACCTAATCTTATATTAAAGCCTTTATCAGGAAATAACTCGGCTCCTATAATAGTGTGACGCATGACATTATTAATAAACCCTACTTTTTCTTGTGTTTGATTACCTTCTAAATCTGTAGTGACTCTAGCAGGATTAGCTTCTCCAATTGGCCACTGTTGTAAGTTTTCAAAAGTTAAGTGCCAACGCAATGGGACATTTTCTAACGTCTGAGACAATCCTAATGTAATATCTAATGGCAAACTTTCGCGTTGTCCTGCGTAAGTTGTGATTTGTGTACCTAAATTTCTGACTACTAATGCTGCTTGAAACTCTAATTTTTCGTCAACATACATTAAACCTAAATCTGTAGCTATACCAAAAGAGCTGTATTGTTCTAAACTTGAAGTGATAAATTTTAAGTTTCCGCCAAAATAAAAATCTGAATACCCTAATTGTAAGGCGTATCCTAACGATAAAGCTGCTTCTGTACCTGTAAAAGTACCTGTTGCAACTCCATTTTCATCATAACCATCAAAATCACCATAATTAATATAGGTCATTCCAGCATGTAATGTTTGTGTGCGTCTGTCCCAAGTGTAAGCATAAGCAGCAGTACCATAAGTAATACCACCCAAATAGTTACTAAAATTTAAAGAAAATTGATTATCCATTTCTGGATTAATTGCACTTGGATTGTACAAACCTTGAGTGACGTCGTAATCTATATTAGTTAAGACCTTTCCTCCTAATGCTGCTTGACGTGGTGATGAGACTAAATTTAAAAATTGATATGTTGATTGTCCACCTAATTGCGCAAAGCAAATAGTACTAGAAAATAAAATTAAAAGTGGGACAATCTTTTTCTTAAACATAGTTTGCAAAGTAAATAAATCTACATTAAAACGTAGTTATTGTAGATTTATTTTTTTACTTCAATTTTAACTTTTGTCCAATCTTTAAATTGTTGAATTGAATATCATTTAACTTACTTAAGTTTTCAACCGTTGTATTATACCTTTTAGATAAATTATACAAGTTATCTCCTTTTACAACAACATGATATTCAGGTGTTTTATCAGCTTCTTCATTAGTATTTAAAGTATTATTATCTAACACTTCGGTTTCAATGGTTGCCTCTACTTTATCTTCCAAAACAAACTCCTCTGTTTCAAGTTTAGTGTTTTCATTTTCAGTAACGAGCTCTTCTTCTTTAAAAACCGATTTAGTTTCTTCTAATTTAACGTTAGCTTCTTCTTTTAAAATAGCTTTTTGTCTAGCTAACTCTAATTGTTTTTTAGCTTCTTCTAATTGTTTTTTTGCTGCAATTACTTCTGCAGAATCTTCTTCTTGTATTATCACATCTTCTTCCACAACTAAAGGCACTATGTTAGGCTTAGAATAGCTGGTGTTTTTTGGAGCAGGCATTGCTACTTTATTGGTTTGTGTTGGTACTGGAGGTGGTGGTAATGTTGCAGGAGATTCTCCAACTGGTAATCTAGCAATTATACGCTCTTCGCCAACATAGCTAATAACAGGACTACTAGATGGCACCAAAGTACGTTTTACTAATTTAATTTTTTGCCCTAAACTTAGCGCATTATTTGATAACTTATTATCTTGTACTATCTGATCTACGCCTAAATCATGCTTTTTGGAAATTGAAGACAAGGTCTCACCTTGCACTACTGTATGATAAGTTATATCGTTATAAACAACACCACTTGGCGTTGTAGTTAACTCTTCTGGATTAGTATCCGCATGTGATTTAAAAACATATTCGCCTGTCTTAGTCGACATAAAGGCTTCCTTTCCTTCAACTTCTATAGGTAAAAACTCTTCTTCAATGTCTTGAGAAAAACCAATAGTAACAGTTAATAAGGTTAGAATAAATAGTAATTTTTTCATTATAAATTAAATTAATTTTAACAAATATAAACTATTGATTCAAACTATCTTAAAAATAGTGTTTTTCCTACAATTATTATATTATCCTTTATATTATTAAGGCTTTGAATTTTTGAAATTGGCACTTCTGTTTTTTTAGAAATACTATACAATGTATCGCCTTTTTTTACAATCCACACATTACTAACTTTTACTTTAGCTGAATTAGCATAACCTATTTTTAACCTTTGATTTATTGATATCAGGTTAGTACTTAAGTTATTAATTGCTTTAATATGTGAAATACTTACGCCATATTTATTAGATATGGCGTATAGTGTATCTCCTTGTTCTACAATATGGGTTGTTACTAAATCCGTATCACCATTTACTACCTCTTGATGATTGTCTGAATTATCATCAACAAACTGGGTAATTCCCGTTTTGGTGTTTAAAACTGCTGGTTTACCATCCAGTATAACATTAACCAAGTTTTGATCTTGAGCTGAAGCTATTGCTGAATTTAGTATAACTACAATAAAGAACAACCTTTTAAAAAGACTTGATGTCTTATAATTTTTTAGCATTACTTACCTTTTGATTTGTCACTGCAATTTTAATAACATCCAACATATCTGACACATAGTGAAACGTTAGACCTTTTAAATATTCTGGTTTAATTTCTTCTATATCTCTTCTATTGTCTTCACATAATAAAATCTCTTTTATTCTTGCACGCTTAGCAGCTAGTATTTTTTCTTTAATACCTCCAACTGGTAATACTTTACCACGCAATGTAATCTCACCAGTCATTGCTAAGCTTTTCTTTACTTTACGTTGTGTAAATAAAGAGACTAATGACGTTAGCATGGTAACTCCTGCGCTTGGTCCATCTTTAGGTGTTGCTCCTTCTGGTACGTGGATGTGCACATTATATTTTTCAAATACCTCAGGGTTAATATTTAACTCTTCAGCGTGAGCCTTGATAAACTCCATAGCAATGGTAGACGATTCCTTCATTACCTTACCTAAGTTTCCGGTAATATTTAATGCACCTTTTCCTTTAGATAAAATAGATTCAATAAATAAAATATCTCCACCTACTCTTGTCCAAGCTAAACCTGTGACAACACCAGCAACATTATTGTTTTCGTATTTATCACGTTCTAATTTTGGACCACCTAATATTTCTACTATATCATCGTTAGAAATCTTGATATTATATTCTTCTTCCATTGCAATATTTTTAGCTGCATAACGCACCATTTTTGCAATTTGCTTTTCTAAACCACGTACACCAGATTCTCTAGTATAACCTTCTACTATTTTTTCTAGTTGCGGTTTACCTATTTTAATGTGTTTATCTTCTAAACCGTGTTCCTTTAATTGTTTTGGTAATAGGTGTCTTTTAGCAATTTCTACCTTTTCCTCAATTGTATAACCTGTAACATTGATAATTTCCATACGGTCTCTTAAAGCAGGCTGAATAGTATTTAAACTATTAGTAGTTGCTATAAACATAACTTTAGATAAGTCGTAACCCATCTCTAAGAAGTTATCATGGAACTCGGCATTTTGTTCTGGATCTAAAACTTCTAATAATGCAGAAGACGGATCTCCTTGATGAGAGTTGGATAATTTATCAATTTCGTCTAGTACAAAAACTGGATTAGAGGTACCTGCTTTTTTAAGACTTTGCAAAATTCGTCCTGGCATAGCTCCAATATAAGTCTTACGATGTCCACGTATTTCTGCTTCGTCACGCAAACCACCTAAACTCATACGCACATATTCGCGACCTAGTGCTTCTGCTACAGATTTACCCAATGATGTTTTACCAACTCCTGGAGGTCCATATAAACATAAGATTGGCGACTTCATGTCATTACGTAATTTTAACACTGCTAAGTGCTCGATGATACGTTGTTTGACATCATCTAAACCATAATGATCACGATTTAATATTTTTTCGGCACGCTTTAAATCAAATTTATCTTTACTAAACTTACTCCATGGTAAATCTAAAAATAGGTCCAAATAATTGCGTTGTATAGAATACTCTGCAACCTGAGGATTCATACGTTGCATTTTTGCTAACTCTTTATCAAAATGTTTTCCGACTTTTTCATCCCATTTTTTAGATTTAGCACGCTTTTTCATGTCTTCAATCTCCTCAGCATTACCACCACCAAGCTCTTCTTGAATCGTTTTTAGTTGCTGATTTAAAAAGTATTCACGTTGTTGTTGATTTAAATCACTTTGTACTTTCGATTGGATGTCATTTTTAAGTTCTAGCTTTTGAAACTCGACGTTCATATAACGTAATGTTTCTAGAGCACGATCCTTCAGGTGATTCATTTCTAGAAGCGCCTGTTTTTCATCTACATCCAAATTCATGTTAGACGATACAAAATTGATTAAAAACGAATCACTTTCTATATTTTTAATAGCAAACGTCGCCTCTGTTGGTATATTTGGACTATCCTTGATGATTTGTACAGCTAACTCTTTAATAGATTCAATTATTGCTGCAAACTCTTTGTTTTTTGCTGCAGGTTTTGCTTGTGGTACCTCCTTAACAGTTGCTTTAATGTAAGGCTCTTCTGTTATAACAGTATCAATCTCAAATCGTTTTTTACCTTGTATAATAACTGTTGTGTTACCATCAGGCATTTTTAAAACTTTTAAAATTCTAGCTACAGTACCAATTTGATGTAAATCCTCTGCCTTAGGGTCTTCTACATCTTCATCTATTTGAGAAACAACACCAATGACCTTACCGCCTTTATTAGCGTCGTTAATTAATTTAATAGATTTATCGCGTCCTGCAGTAATAGGTATTACAACACCTGGAAACAATACTGTGTTACGTAATGACAAAATTGGAAGTGTTTCTGGCAATTCCTCTTTTGCTATTTTTTCTTCATCTTCTGGCGTCATTAAAGGGATTAATTCTGAATTTTCATCAAAATCTTGTAATGACAAACTGTCAAGCGATATAAAGTTAGATTTTTTCATAGATATATGTAAGCCAAAATGTCACTGTAATCGTTTCATTTAAGCTATTGTGTTTTAAAATTACAAATTAAATTTTTACTATTACACTGATAAACTTATAGTTAACAATAAGTAACAGCATATTTTCAATTATAAAATTTCAATTAATGTGCCATACTTTAAGATGCTACTCTAAATCGCAAAAAGTTTAATACTATCTTGTTATAATCAATAATAAAAAATAAAAATATTTTTTTTAAAAAAAGTGTAACAAAGTGTTTTAACTTTCCTCTTTATATAAAACAAACCATTTTTTGACACTAACCAAACACAATATTGAAGCGCTTATAATGCTTTGCCTATCTGGTAACCAATTAGCACAATTGGAGATTTACAACAGGTATTACAAGGCAATGTATAATACGTCATTTAGAATTGTGAATAATAGTTTTGAAGCTGAAGACATTATGCAAGAATCATTTTTGACTGCATTTACTAAGCTGAATACACTTAAAGAAATAAGCACATTTAGTGCTTGGTTAAAACGTATTGTTGTTAATAATAGCATACATGCTTTTAATAAAAATAAAAAAAATGAAGACGTAGCTCTGGACGATGTATTATATAAAATTGAAGACCATCAAGGCGTTGATACAACAATCGAGTTTACTTCTGTTAAAGCAAAACAAATTTTAGACACTTTAAATACTCTAAAATCTAATTACAGAATTGCATTAACCTTAAATCTTATTGAGGGTTATGATTACGAAGAAATTAGTGAAGTCATGCAAATTAGTTATGCTAATTGCAGAACAACAGTCTCTAGAGCAAAAGAGAGTTTAAGAAAAAAATTAGAACAATTAAATTAATTGTGATGAAAGATAATATAGAACAATTATTTGAAAATTTAGATAGTCAATTTGATATTGAAGTCCCTAATTTGGGACATCAACAGCGTTTTATTGACAAACTAAATAAAACAGAAACTAAAGTAGCTAGTCATAAAACTAATTATTGGAAGCCTTTATTGGCAGTAGCAGCATCTGTTGTGTTAATTTTAAGTATTGTACTTAATATTAAACCAAATACTACCCAAAAGGATTTAGCCAGTATCTCTCCAGAATTAGCAGAAACGCAAAACTTTTTTTCTAATACTATTGCTTTTGAGTTAAACAAACTTAAAACAGAAAAAAGCCCTGAGACACAAAAACTAGTAAATGATGCTTTATTAAGGTTAGATAGGCTTGAATTAGAATACAAAAACTTAAAATTAAACCTAACAGAAAGTGGCGAGGACCAACGTGTCATTTATGCGATGATTACCAACTTTCAAAACAGAATAGACGTGTTACAAAGCACACTTTTACAAATTGAAGCGCTTAAAACATTAAAACAAAACAATTATGAAACTACTATATAAATTATCCCTTTGCCTTTTAATACCTATAGTTTCACTATCTAATAATGGTGATTTAGATGGTAAGCATACTAAGCAAAAAACTCTGAAAAAAGAATATACTGTTACCAAAAACGCAACCTTGAAAATAGATAATAAATATGGTAACTTGGATATTGTAACTTGGACAGGTAATACTATTGCTATAGAAGTCAAAATAACTACCAACGGTAATGACTTGGATGAAGTACAATCTAGATTAGATGAAATTGATGTCGAATTTTCTGGTACATCCAATTACGTTTCTGCTGAGACTTTAATTGGCAAAAAGAAGAAAAGCTCTTGGTGGAATTGGTCTAATAACAACGATGTTAATATGAAAATAAATTACGTTGTTAAAATGCCCATTACAAACCATGTAGACTTAAGTAACGATTATGGTAATATAACTTTAGGAACACTTGAAGGTCGTGCAGAAATAAGTTGTGATTATGGTAAAATTACAACCAAAGAGTTGTTAGCAGATAATAATGTTATCAATTTTGATTACACCAACAATAGTTACTTTGAATATATCAAAAGTGGAAAAATTAATGCTGACTATAGTGGATTTACAGTTGCAAAAACTAAAGACTTAACCATTGTTGCGGACTATACAAAGTCGTTAATAGAAATAGCCGAAAACGTAAATTATAACTGTGATTACGGAAGCCTACGTGTTAATAAATTAAATAGCATTTCTGGTAATGGAGACTACCTTACAGTAGTATTAGGTGACGTGTATAAAAACGTGACTTTAAATGCAGATTACGGTTCTATTAAAATTGGAAAAATGACAAAAAATGCTGGAGATATAAATATTGAATCTGATTATGTTGGTATAAAAATAGGTATTGATCCAGAATACGCTTTTGATTTTGATATAAAATTAGAATACGGAAGTTTGACTGGCGAAGATGACTTTGAGATTAACACCAAAAGTATCAAGCATTCTGATAAATACTATTCTGGATATCACAATAAGAGTAATTCAGGGAACCTAATAAAAATAAACTCAGAGTACGGAAGCGTAACCTTTGATAAAAAATAATAATTTAACAAAATCAATCATCATGAAAACATTTAAACAAACATTAGCATTAACCTTAACACTTTTAGTATTTACATCTTGTAATGCGCAATGGGGAAAAGGAAAAACAATTAAAGGAAACGGAAACCTTACTACAATAACTAGAACAACATCAGATTATGATGCAATTAGACTTGCAGGTTGGATGGAATTTGAATTAGTTGAAGATGAAGAAGGTACAATTACTATTGAAGGTGAAGAAAACCTTTTAGATTATATTTTAACCGAAGTTGAAGGCAACGGGTTAATAGTTAAAACAGAAAACAATATTAATTTAAAACCTAGCGGAAATAAAACTATCAAGATCACCATTCCGTTTAAAGATATTGACAAAGTATCACTTTCAGGCTCTGGTGATGTTACGTCTAATGCAACCATAGTTTCTAAAAATTTTGAAGCTAAAGTATCAGGTTCTGGAGACATTACTTTAGATATACAATCAACTAACGTTGATGCAAATGTCACAGGTTCTGGAGATTTGACATTAACTGGTCAAACAACTAATTTAAATGCAAGTGTGACAGGCTCTGGAGATTTTCATGGTGGACGCTTAATGGCTGACTTTACAGAAGCTAAAGTAACTGGATCAGGTGATGTTGTTGTTTATGCTAAAGAAGCTATCAAAGCAAGAGTAACAGGCTCTGGAGATATTGAATATAAAGGTAGTCCAAGTAAAGTAGACAAAAAAGTTACTGGATCTGGAGATATTAGTAATTAATACAAAACTTAGCTATTAAAAAAGCCACAATTCTAGTTTTAGAATTGTGGCTTTTTTTATTTAAATAAAAATCTTAGTTTAAAATAACATCGTTTAATTCTCCTAAAACATTTGAGGTAATATTATCGTCTGCATCGTAAACACTTCCTTCATATTTGATTAACCCAACATCTTTAGCAAAGTAGTAAAAATACTCAGCAGAGCTATCAGGAGTTCCTGCTAATTGGTAGGTAGTTGTCGCTTTAACTTTAATTACTGGACTATAACTTGTACCATTAACCTCAACAGTACTATCTTTTTCCATGATTTGGCTAGTATAAATTACGTTTAAATTAGTAGTAGGCACTTCAGGTAAATCTTCAATCAAAACTTCAGTAGATGTTGTAATTGTATATGTATTAGTCCAACTTTCGCCTACATTTAAATAGTCTTTTAACATTATAAATCCATAAGCTGACTGAGAAATCTCAATAAAACCACCAACATTAATATTAGTACTTGCTACACTAAAGTGATAATCTCCACCATTTTTACTAGAATATGAGTTTAACTCTACATCTCCAGTTGTTGATCCATCTGTACTTGTAGAATTTTGAAAAAATGAGCTATATAAATATGAAGGAAAACCTAAATAGTCCTCTTGATTAGAAATTTCCATTACAGAATCTTCTTCAGCAACACCATCCACACTGTAGTCGTAAGTCCATTTGTTACCTTCTGCCATAGGCCAATAATCGCCTGTAGTCTCTCCTCCAGGTTCTCCTATAATAACTTCACCTCCTCCAACACTTCCGCCTCCTGTGCTACCACCTGCAGCATCTAATTCAAAACCCTCTAATGGTTCGTTTTCACAACTTAAAAAGACAAAAGCTAAAGATAATAATGGTAGTAATATTTTTTTCATTTTTAATATTTTAGATTATAAACATAATAAAATTAATTTAACTCACCTTGTTTTGGCACTCTAAACAGCAAAAAGATACCTACTAAAAAGAATACAAACAAAAACAATATAGCATTTCGCATACTACCTGTTAATTGATCTATAGTTGCAAAAATTACCATTCCTATAACAATACCAATTTTTTCTGCAACATCAAAAAAACTAAAATAGGATGTAGTATCCTCTGTTTCTGGTAAAAATTTAGAGTATGTAGATCGTGCTAAACTTTGTACGCCTCCCATTACCAATCCTACACAACCAGCTGCTATGTAAAATTGAAAAGGTGTAACCATAAAATAAGCGTAAAAACATAACGCCATCCATATAAAATTAACGATTATAAGCGTTTTAATGTTACCGAATTTTTCGGATGCTTTTGACGTTAAAAAAGCACCTAATATAGCTACCAATTGTATTACTAAAATACTAACTATTAATCCTTGTGTTTTAGCATCAGAGTTTCCCCAAGCAATTTCTTCTTCTCCAAAATACACAGCGACTAACATAATGGTTTGTACTGCCATACTAAACACAAAAAAGGCTGCTAAGTAGCGTTTTAATCTTAAGTTTTGTTTTAGTTGAATCCATACTAATTTTAATTCTTTTAAACCATTAAGTACTATCGCTCTTGTTACCTTTTCACCTGTTTTAACTCCTTTTGGTAATATATAAAATGAATATTGACTAAACCCAATCCACCATACACCAACCATAACAAAAGAATAGCGCATCATTTGCAATTTAGCCTCTCCTGTCTCTTGTGTCATCACCATAGCTAGATTTACTAGTAATAACAAAACGCTTCCAACGTAACCTAAGCTAAAACCTTTAGCACTTATACTGTCTTGTTGTTCTGGAAATGCAATATCTGGTAAGTAAGAATTGTAAAACACCAAACTTCCCCAATAACCAATTAAACCCATAAAATAAAACAACAAACTAATATGAATGGACTCTATACTAAACCAGTATAAACCAATACAACCTAAACCTCCTAAATAACAAAAAAACTTCATGAAATTTTTCTTGTTACCTACGTAATCTGCAATACCAGATAATATAGGAGATGTAAAAGCTACTACTAAAAATGTAAAAGCTGTTACATATGTTATTAATGCTGTGCTTTTAAAAACCATTCCAAAAGCAGGAACCGTTTTTTCTACTTGAGAGACAAAAAGCGCTGAGTAAAATATTGGAAATATTGACGATGCTATAGTTAAGGTATAAACTGAATTTGCCCAATCATAAAATGCCCAAGCATTAAGCAGTTTTTTACTTCCTTTTTTAAGATGTGCCATTAAATAGTAATTAGTTAGTGCTTAAAAATACAAAAGCTGCTCTTATAAAGAGCAGCTTCGAAAGTAATTAAATATTTTTAAAAAACTAGTATTTACCTAAAGGTCTAAAACTAGTTACACCAAATTTTTGTGCTTCTGCTTTAGCTGAAGGAGATAAAGCTGTTAAATTATCAATACGTGTTTGATTTGCTGGATGCGTACTTAAAAATTCTGGTGGTGCTTCTCCTCCACTTGCTTGTGCCATACGTCTCCATAAATTAGCTGCTTCATCTGGATTGTAACCAGCAATAGCTGTAAGGTATAAACCAATTCTATCCGCTTCAGTTTCGTGACTTCTACTAAAAGGTAACATACCTCCTACGTTAGAAACAATACCATAAGATTGATTAAAGATTCCTAAAGTTTTTTCATCATTTGCCAAAGCTACATTACCAACAACTCCTAAGCCTTGTTGTATCATTCCAGCACTCATACGTTGTTGTCCGTGATTTGCTAAAGCATGCGCTACTTCATGACCCATAATTGCAGCAATTGCAGATTCGTTTTCTGCTACTGGTAAAATTCCGGTATAAAACACAATTTTTCCTCCTGGCATACACCAAGCATTTACAACATCTTCTTCAATTAAATTGTATTCCCACTTATAATCATTTAAATAACCTTGTTGTCCATTAGCATTTAACCAACGTTCTGCTGCGACAGATATACGTTGACCAACACGCTTAATCATCTCTGCTCTTGTTGTTCCTGTTTCTACTTTACTTTCTGTTAACACTTGGTTATATTGCGCGAAAGCTGTTGGAAACAATTCTGCATTAGACACAAAAGCTAATGTTTTTTTTCCAGTAAATGGATTAGTAGAGCATGACAAAAACATAACTAATGTTAAGGCAAGCGCTACGCTATTTTTTAATTTCATATTGATTATAATTTATTCTTTTTATAAATCTACAAAAACTTAGCCATATTTTAACAAACGGTATTTTTATTTGCTAACAAAACATCGATTAAAGTCACATATAGTCTTTAAACAGTATATTACTTGTATTTATTTTCCTATTAAATGAATTTCAGAAAAGTTTTTATCAATAACCATAGACACTATTCCGCTGTCTTTAATTTGATCAATAGCTACAGTTTCATTATCTATTTGAATCTCATTAATTTCAAAAGGTAATGCGTGAATATTTAATTTGAAAGTCTTATAAGTCGCTTCATACTTCCCTTCTTTATGCTGTTGAATAATTAATTCCTGAGACTTACCTGTTAATTTAAATGTCCTGAAACTATAACGTCCCTTAGTATAATCATAACCATCATGAGCATCATCAAATAACTGTGACGACTCTTTACCTAACTTAAAGTACACGTCTAATGATAACTCTTCAATTATTGTTTGGTCTACATATTGCTGAACTGGAAATTTAGGTACGATTGCACCTTCTTTTATAAAAATAGGCATACTATCTATTTCTGCATCAACCCATTTTTCTTTTCCTCCTTCTACTAACTCATCGGTCCAAAAGTTATACCAGCTACCTCTAGGTATGTACATTCTGCGACCTTTAGCATTAGGTTCTTGTATTGGGCAAACTAAAATTTGATCTCCATAAACAAACTCATCGGTTCTATAGTGTGTTTGATTATCCTCTTGATCGTACATGACTAGAGACTTTAATATAGGTGTACCATGCTCTACCAAGTTCCAAAAAGCGGTATATAAATAAGGTAAAAGTTGATATCTAATTTCAATAAATTTTCTAACAACATCTGTCACGTCTTCATCAAAAGCCCAAGGTTCTTGATCTCCATGATCTCCAGAAGAATGCACACGACAAAATGGATGAAAAATTCCTAATTGAATCCAACGTGTAAACAATTCGCCTTGAGGCTGTTCGGCAAAACCTCCGATATCACTTCCTGCAAAACTAAATCCTGACATTGCCATACGTTGTGCTTGTACATTTGCTATCCAGAGATGCTCCCAAGTAGCCACATTATCTCCTGTCCAAGTAGACGTGTATCGTTGGGTACCAGAATAAGCTGCTCTAGTTATTACAAACGGACGTTTAGGATAGTTAAACTTTTTCATTCCATGATAAGTAGCTCTAGCCATTTGCATACCATAAACATTGTGTGCTTTTCTGTGACTACACGGATTACCATCATAATCATGACGCACATCATCCGGAAATGTTTTATTTGGCACTTCCATTACAGCAGGCTCATTCATATCATTCCAAACGCCTTGTATACCTATGTCTTCAACTAATTCTTTAAATAATCCTGACCACCAATCTCTAACTTCTGGTTTTGTAAAATCTGGAAAATAACATTCTCCAGGCCACACTTTACCTTTCATGTATGGACCATCAGCACGTTTACAAAAATAATCCTTGTCTAAAGCTTCTTTAAAAACTGAATATTCGTTGTCTATTTTAATTCCTGGATCAATAATAGCTACGGTTTTAAAGCCATCCTCTAACAACTCTTTGACCATGCGTTTTGGGTCTGGAAAGTGGTCTTTATTCCAAGTAAAACATCTAAAACCATCCATATAATCTATATCTAAATAAATGGCATCACATGGTATTTGAAGCTCTCTAAATTTTGAGGTTACCGCTTTAACCTCTGCTTCGGGATAATAACTCCATTTACATTGATGAAACCCTAAAGCCCATAATGGTGGTAATTGATGTGGTTTTCCTGTCAAGTCTGTGTAATTCTCAACAACATCCTGCATTTTTGGACCATAAATAAAATAGTAATTCATCTCACCTCCTTGAGCCCAAAAACTGGTTACGTTACGTCGTTCTTGACCAAAATCAAAATACGATCTAAAGGTATTATCAAAAAAGATTCCGTAAGCTTTACCATGGTGTAAACCTGTAAAAAATGGAATTGCTTTATAAATAGGATCTGTTTCTTTACCAAAAGCATATGAGTCGGTTACCCAGTTTTGAAATCGTTTTCCTTTTAAATTTAAATGGTCAGGCTTATCACCTAAACCAAAGTAACTTTCACGTTCATTAACTGTTTTACTCATTTTAACGATGTTACCACCAAACTCATAGCTTTCTTCCCAATGAAAACCTATTTCATCTTGGTTAATAAGCTCGTCTGTTATAGCATCATATATAGAGACTCTGGCATCTTTTTTAGAGACTTCACATCTCAATTTAGAAGTGATTATAATGTAAAACTCATCATTTTCTACAATTTCTAACTTATTATAACCTGTACTTGCGTATTTGGTTATAGCATAAGAAAAATCGTTATCAAACGTTCCTGTTGTTGTGTATCTAAATCTTAGGACACTATCCCTTAAGACTGTTAATTGAAGTACTACGTTATTTTCTGTATAGAAATATAATGTGTCTACATCTTTTTTAAATTTTATTATTTGTGAAGGAAATAAGTTTCCTTTTTGTTCTAATTCTGTATTTACAATCATAATTGAATGTCCTAATTATTTATAGTAAAAAAACGCAAAATAAACCTGTTACAAAAGCTTTGCTATTAGATATTGTTACAAATTATTAACTATAACGTTTTCGATAATTAAATTTATTAAAACCTTAATTATCAAACAGTAAAAATGAGAATTACATATATAATATAATCGTAATATTCTTTTTTTAAGGTTGATATTTTAAGGCTATCATACCTAAAGGTGGTATTGTAATTTCAACTGAATTTTTTCTAGAATGCCATAGTTTTAATTGGCTAACTATTGACTTATTTTGAAAATCTCCTGTTCCAAAGTATTGCTTATTATCGCTATTAAATACTTCTATTAATTGTCCTTTTTTAGGTAGTCCAATTCTGTAATTATTTAGAGGTACTGGTGTCATATTACAAGCTACAATAATGTTGTCTTTAGGCTTATTTCCTTTACGCATAAACACAATTACAGAATGTTCTGAATCTCCATAATCAATCCACTCAAAACCATCACTTGAAAATTGTTTTTGATAAAGTGCTGGTTCTGTTTTATAAAACGTATTAATATCTTTTATAAATCTATTTAACCCTTTATGCGATGGATAATCCAATAAATGCCAATCAAGACTAGTTTCAAAATTCCATTCTTCACTTTGACCAATTTCAGCACCTTGAAACAATAATTTTGTACCTGGATGAGCAAACATATAACTGTATAACAATCTAACATTAGCAAAACGTTGCCACTCATCTCCTGGCATCCTTCCTAAGATAGATTTTTTACCATACACCACTTCATCATGACTTAAAGGCAGCATAAAGTTTTCTGTAAATGCGTAGGTTAATGAAAAGGTAATGTCATTTTGATGGTGTTTTCTATAAATTGGTTCTTTTGAAAAATATTGTAACGTATCATGCATCCAACCCATCATCCATTTCATTCCAAATCCTAAACCATCTAAAAACACAGGTTTTGAGACACCTGGAAACGCAGTAGACTCCTCTGCAATAGACTGTACATCTGGATAGTTTCCGTAAATTGCTTTATTTAAATCTTGTATAAAAGCTATGGCTTCTAGGTTTTCTCTACCTCCATGTATATTAGATTCCCACTCACCATCTTCTCTACTATAATCCAAAAACAGCATAGACGCTACAGCATCCACACGTAAACCATCTGCATGGTATTGATCTAACCAAAATAAAGCATTGCTTATTAAAAATGATTTAACCTCGTTACGACCATAATTAAATATTAAGCTTTTCCAATCCTGGTGATACCCTTTGCGCTTATCAGGATGCTCATACAAACATGAACCATCAAATAGTCCTAATCCATGGGCATCTTCTGGAAAATGAGAAGGTACCCAATCCAGTATAATTCCGATATCATTTTGGTGTAATTTATCTACCAAAAGTTTAAACTCTTCTGGATAACCAAATCGTGATGTTGGTGCAAAATATCCTGTGATTTGATAACCCCAACTTGGATCGTACGGAAATTCCATTATTGGCATCAGCTCGACGTGCGTAAAATTCATTTCCTTGACGTAATTTACTAAGTCATCTGCCAACTCTACATATGATAAAAAGCGATTATCTTCAACCTGCTTTTTCCAAGATCCTAAATGTACTTCGTAAACAGAATAAGGCGCATCTAAAGCATTTTTTTGCTTTCTGGAGGCCATCCATTTTTTATCTTTCCATGTATAATTATCTTCCCAAACTATAGAGGCTGTACTTGGATTATGTTCGCAACGTCTAGCATAAGGATCTGCTTTTTCTGTCACGCTACCATTAGTGCTATTTTGTATTTTATACTTGTACAAACTGCCTTTACCAATGTTTGGTATAAACCCTTCCCAGATTCCGCTTTTATCCCATCGTACATTTAAAAGATGGTCACCTTCTGTCCATGCATTAAAGTCACCTACTACAGAAACTTGTGTCGCACTTGGTGCCCAAACAGCAAAATAGGTACCTTCAACATTATTAACCGTAGTTATATGAGATCCAAATTTCTCGTATAATCGATAATGTTTTCCAGCTTTAAAAAGATTAATATCAAAGTCCGTAAAAAGACTAAACACAGTGACTTCTGCCATAAGCTATATTACAAATCCATTAGGTATTACAGCTCCTTTTTTAATAACAACAATACCATCTTTAATAACATAGGTATCCGTTTCTTTATTTTCTAAATGCTTTCCACCATTAATTCTAACATCATCTCCTATTCTTATATTTTTATCAATAATGGTATTTTTTATAAAACAACGCTCTCCTATTCCCATTAAAATATTAATCTTATTAGACTCTATTTCTTCTAAAGATTCATAGGAATCACAACCCATCATGTAGGTGTTAATAATGGTGGTTTCTTTACCTATTCTTGATCTAATACCAATGACAGATTTTTCAATTTTAGCAGCATGCACAATACAACCTTCTGCAATAACTGTTCTATCTAAAGCGGTTCCGGATATTTTAGATGTTGGTAATATCCTAGCACGTGTATAGACGCTTTGATCTTTATCGTATAAATTAAATTTAGGTATATCATCCGTCAAGCCTAAGTTAGCTTCAAAAAAAGAATCTATGTTTCCTATATCTGTCCAATATCCTTCAAATTGATAACTAAGTGTTTTATGCTTTGCAATGGATTGCGGAATGATTTCCTTTCCAAAGTCATTTGTATCTGGATTACTCATTAGCTCTACCAATAAATCTCTATTAAAAATATAGATTCCCATTGATGCTAGGTGGTTTTTACCTTGACTTTCCATTTCTGGACTAACGGTTGATGTCCATTCTGGTAGCAATGATGCATCAGGCTTTTCTATAAAAGAAGTAATTACATTTTTATCATCTGTTTTTAAAATCCCAAATGACGTTGCATCCTTAGCATTTACAGGAATAGTTGCTATAGATATTTTTGCTTTAGCTTTAATATGTGCATCAATCATCTCGTTAAAATCCATTTGATACAATTGGTCTCCAGACAAGATTAAGGCATACTCAAAATCATGACTTAAAAAATGATGCATGCTTTGTCTAACCGCATCTGCTGTACCCTGAAACCAACCTTCATTACCTGGTGTTTGCTCAGCAGCTAAAACATCTACAAAAGCCGAACTAAAAAAACTAAAATGATAGGTGTTTTTAATATGACGATTTAAGGATGCCGAGTTAAACTGTGTTAATACAAACATGCGTTTGATATCTGAATTAATACAATTAGAAATAGGAATATCTACCAATCTATACTTTCCAGCAATAGGCACTGCAGGTTTAGATCTAGTTGCAGTTAATGGATATAATCTGGATCCTTGTCCTCCTCCTAAAATTATAGATAACACTTTATTATTAATCATAGTTATTTTTTTAAAGATTGGTATAAATTAATATATGCTTTTGCAGAAACATCCCATGAATGATCAATGGTCATAATATGCTTTCTTATTGATTTAAAGATAGTTGTTTTATTATATAAATCAACACTTCGGGTAATGGCTTTGTAAATTTGCGCTACTGTGACTTCTTTATGACTAATTCCAAAACCCTCATTTTTGTCAATATCTACAATGGTATCTTTTAAACCTCCAATACTTCTCACTACAGGAATTGTTCCGTAACGCAAGGCATATAATTGGTTTAATCCACAAGGTTCAACCCTTGATGGCATTAGTAAAAAGTCTGCTCCTGCATAAATATTATGCGACAGTTTTTCGTCATAGCCAATAAATACATTGTAAAGACCTGTATTATTTTCTTTTAACTGAAGCAAAGCCTGTTCAGCTTCGTCATGTCCAGAGCCTAAAACTAAAACACTACAATTTTCGTCTTCCAATGCTTTTTTTATAGCCAAAGGAAAAACGTCTGCTCCTTTTTCATGCACCAATCGTCCAATAAATGTAATTAACGGTTTGCTTTCATCTAAATTAAAGGTTTTACACAACGCTAATTTATTAGCTAATTTACCAGCTTCTAATGTTTTTATATTATAATTATGATCTATATAATGGTCTGTTTCGGGATTCCAAACAACTGTATCTATTCCGTTTAATATACCTATACATTTATTACTTTCATGTTGTAATAAATCTTGTAGTCCATTGGCCTCTAGTTTTAACTCGTCCATATAACTAGGCGATACAGTGGTTACACGCCAAGCACATTTTATTGCTGCTGCCAAAGGATTTATACAATTGTCCCAATCTAACAATCCTGTTTTTGTAGACTCAAATTCTGGTATTAAATGTAATTTATCATAGCCAAACCAACCTTGGTATTGTGCATTGTGGATAGTAGTAATTACCGGAATTGTATTTAAGCTTTTATATTTAAAACTCTCTTGACACATAAAGGGTATTAATCCAGTGTGGTGATCATGACAATGAATAATATCTGGTAAATCTTTAAATGATAATATCCAATCTAATGTCGCAATCTGAAAGGCTAAAAAGCGATCTGTATCATCTGCAGAATACACATAATTTTTGTGCAAAAGGTTTGGGATATCCACAAAATAAACCTCAAAATCTAAAACTGCAGCTTTAGTTTTTAAAATATTGTAACCTATTTTATGACCATTAAAGTCTAATTTACTTTCATAAATTGACTTAAAATTATTTTTTTGGGTGAAAGCATTATCATAATAAGGCATAATTACACTAGATGTTGCTCCTAGGTTGTTTTGATATTTTGGTAACGCTCCAACAACATCTGCCAAACCTCCAACTTTAGCTATAGGATAACATTCTGCGCTTATATGAAATATTTTCATGTATTACATTTTTATTAGACGTTGAAAAGTTACACTTAAAATCACAAACAGTAAAATGTTATTTTTAAATTAAAATTACGACTGTATTAATTCTATTTTAAGATTTTAGGATATCTTTAAAAAAAAGAAGAAAATATGAAAAAAATTGCATTATTAGTATTTGCATGTGCCTTATTTAATTGTAAAGGCAACGCGCAAGACACAAAAGAAAAAGAAAAAGAAAATTTTGAAATCACTAAAACAGATTCCGAGTGGAAAGCAAAATTATCTGATGCTGAGTATTATGTTTTACGACAAGCAGGAACAGAACGTCCCTTTTCTAGTGCTTTAAATAAAGAGCATAGATCAGGAACTTACCATTGCGCTGCATGTGATACACCTTTATTTAAAAGTGAAAACAAATTTGATTCCGGAACAGGATGGCCGAGTTTTGATCAAGAAATTAAAGGAAATGTAGCATTTGGTACAGATACCAAAATTGGTTATACTAGAGATGAAGAACATTGCGCAACTTGTGGTGGACATTTAGGTCACGTTTTTAATGATGGTCCTAAGGAAACAACAGGAGAAAGACATTGTATTAACGGAGTTGCATTAAATTTTAAACCAGATAATGAGTAATTATAAAGTCACAAAATCAGAACAAGAATGGCGTAATGAGTTAACGGAAGAACAGTACCGTATTTTACGCAAAAAAGGTACAGAAATGCCACATACTGGAAAATATAACCTTCATTTTGAAAATGGAGCCTATGCATGTGCTGCCTGTAACCAACAACTTTTTGAAAGTAACAGTAAGTTTGAGTCTAATTGCGGTTGGCCTAGTTTTGACGAAGCTATTCCAGGTAGCGTTACCAATATACTAGACAAGTCTCATGGGATGATTAGAACAGAAGTAGTTTGCTCTAATTGTGGTGGTCATTTAGGTCATGTATTTAATGATGGTCCAACTGAAACTGGAACCCGATTTTGTATCAACTCGGCAAGTGTAGATTTTAAAAATGAATAATTATATTAGAAGCCTAATCAAACAATTTGATTATTATAAAACTGCTGGAGACAAAACCCTTCAGCAGTTATCATTTAATGAAATGAATTGGCAATCTCACGACAACTCCAATAGCGTATCCATAATTGTAAAACATATGGTTGGAAATATGCTAAGCAGATGGACCAATTTTTTAACTGAAGATGGCGAAAAACAATGGCGACAACGTGAACAAGAATTTGAAGCCACTTATACGAATAAAGCTGAATTAATTGCTGATTGGGAAAAAGGTTGGCAATGTCTTTACGATGCTATTACACCATTAAAAAATAACGATTTAGAGCGTATTGTTTATATAAGAAACGAAAGTCAAACAGTCTCTGACGCTATTTTTAGGCAACTAGGTCACTATTCATACCATATTGGTCAAATAGCCTATATTGGCATTATAATTAAAAATGAAGATTGGCAATCTTTATCCATACCAAAAGGGACTTCTAAAGCATTTAATGACTCTAAATTTAATAAGACTAAGAATTAGACTTTATCTCTTTTTTAAAAGGCCTAATAATTAAACGTGCTTCACGATCAAACCTAATGTAATTATACACCCAATTAATAAAAACAATCATTCGGTTTCTAAAACCTATTAAAAAAAATAGGTGAACAAACATCCAAACAAACCAAGCAAAAACACCCTGAAATTTAAAGTTTGGCAAATCTACAACAGCCTTATTACGTCCTACTGTAGCCATAGAGCCTTTATCTTTGTAAGTAAAAGGTTTCATTGGTTTATTTTCTAACATTTTAAGTAAATTATCACCTAATAACCTACCTTGTTGTATTGCTGGTTGTGCCATCATTGGATGACCATGAGGCGTATTTTCTGTTTCCATTTGTGCTACATCTCCAACCGCAAAAACATTATTTAAACCTTTAACTTGGTTAAACTCATTAACCATAATCCTATTACCTCTAGACACAAACTGGTCTGAGTCCAACCCTTTTATAGCTGCTCCTTTAACTCCTGCTGCCCAAACAACTGTTGCTGCATCAAAGGTTAAATCACTATTTGTAGTTACTGTTTTACCATCATAACCAGTTACTCTTACATTTTTCCAAACATGAACGCCTAATTTTTCTAAAAAATCTTCTGCTTTTTGAGACGCCTGAGGGCTCATTTCTTTTAAAATCTTATCACCAGATTGCACTAAATTAATCTGTGCCAATCGTGTGTCCAAATCTGGATAATCCTTGGGTAAAATACCTTTTTTAATTTCGGCTAAAGCACCTGCTAACTCTACTCCTGTTGGACCTGCACCAACAATAACAAAATTCATTAAAGCTATTCTTTCATTTAAATCCGAAGTTAAAAGTGCGTCTTCAAAATTTTCAAGAATTAGACTTCTAAGATTTAAAGATTGTGGTACGGTTTTCATTTCCATACTATTGGCTTCGATAGATGTATTACCAAAATAATTGGTTTTAGAGCCTGATGCTACTACTAAATAGTCATATTTAAGTTCTCCAATATTAGAAATAACTTTATTTTTTTCTGTATTAATTTCAGAAACATCTGCTAACCTAAAGAAAAAGTTAGGAAAATCTCCTAAAACCTTTCTAATAGGATACGCAATGGAGTCTGGCTCTAATCCTCCAGTTGAGACTTGATATAGCAATGGTTGAAATGTATGATAATTGTGCTTATCTAAAAGAACAACTTGTACTTCTTGTTTAGATAATTTTTTAGCTAACGCAATGCCAGCAAAACCACCACCAATTATTATAATTCGAGGAAAACTAGATTTAGGTATATTCATATAAAAAAACTTGCATGACAAAGGTAATATAAAGTTATAATTTTTTAAGAATCTAAATTCTTTATTCAAATTTGGTTTTGTAACTTCGTAACTTCTTAAAACTACAAAAAATAATAGAATGAGTAAATACGATGTAATTGTTCTTGGAAGTGGACCTGGAGGTTATGTAACCGCAATTCGCGCTTCACAATTAGGCCTTAAAACCGCTATAATTGAAAAAGAAAGTCTTGGTGGTGTATGTTTAAATTGGGGTTGTATTCCAACTAAAGCGTTACTAAAATCTGCTCAGGTTTTTGAATACTTAAAGCACGCAAGTGATTATGGTTTATCTGTAACAGATTATGATAAAGATTTTAATGCTGTTGTTAAACGTAGTCGTGGTGTTGCTGAAGGCATGAGTAAAGGTGTTCAGTTTTTAATGAAAAAAAACAAAATTGAGGTAATCAATGGTTTTGGTACATTAAAACCAGGAAAAAAAGTTGAAGTAGACGGAACAGTTTATAGTGCTGATCATATTGTAATTGCTACTGGAGCACGCTCTAGAGAGTTACCAAGTTTACCACAAGATGGTAAAAAAGTGATTGGTTATAGAGAAGCAATGACATTACCAACACAACCTAAAAAGATGATTGTTGTTGGATCTGGTGCAATTGGTGTTGAGTTTGCATACTTCTACAACTCTATGGGAACTGAAGTTACTGTGGTAGAATACTTACCAAACATTGTACCTGTTGAAGATATTGACGTGTCTAAGCAATTAGAAAAGTCATTTAAAAAGAGTGGTATAAACGTAATGACATCTGCAGAAGTTACTAAAGTTGATACGTCTGGAGAAGGTGTTAAAGCAACGGTTAAAACTGCTAAAGGTGAACAAGTTTTAGAAGCTGACATTATTTTAAGTGCTGTTGGTATTAAAACTAATATCGAAAACATTGGATTAGAAGATGTAGGTATTGCAGTTGATAGAGACAAAATATTAGTTAACGATTACTACCAAACAAATATTCCTGGATATTATGCAATTGGAGATGTAACTCCTGGTCAAGCTTTAGCACACGTTGCTTCTGCTGAAGGAATTTTATGTGTCGAAAAAATTGCTGGTATGCATGTAGAAGCTTTAGACTATGGTAATATACCTGGTTGTACTTATGCAAGTCCAGAAATTGCAAGTGTTGGTTTAACCGAAAAGCAAGCTAAGGATCAAGGATACGATATTAAAGTTGGAAAATTCCCTTTCTCGGCATCAGGTAAAGCTAGTGCTTCTGGAGCTAAAGATGGTTTTGTAAAAGTGATTTTTGATGCTAAGTATGGTGAGTGGTTAGGTTGCCATATGATTGGTGCAGGAGTTACTGATATGATTGCAGAAGCTGTTTTAGGACGTAAATTAGAAACTACAGGACACGAAGTATTAAAAGCAGTACATCCACACCCAACAATGAGTGAAGCGGTTATGGAAGCTGTTGCAGATGCTTATGACGAAGTAATACATTTATAAAAGTTTTAAAATTTATTTTAAACACTTTAAAGCATAAAAAAAGTTCCAGAATTATCTGGAACTTTTTTTATTTATATAGGTTGTATAGGATTAAAACATAAATCCAATACCAAATTGCCACACGTTATTTTTAGCATCGACACCTTCAAATGGTGTACCATCTTCAAAAATATCTGTCACACCTAAGTTATAACGTCCACTTAAGAAAAAGCCATTATCAAACTTATAAGCTGCACCTAAGGCGATACTTGTATCAAAGTCTTTTACGTATGAGTCATCAGAATCAATTTCGATATCTCCACCATCGCTGTTTGGTTGGTAATCAAACTCTTCGTGGATCTTAAATCCAAATTGTGGTCCAGCATCTACACTAAGACCTTTAACAATATATGCTTTTAACAATAATGGTACTTGAATGTAATCTAATTGATACTCGATATTTTCGTCAGTATCCACTATATTATCTTGGTCAATCTCTCTAACATCAAATCCTTGACCAGAATACAATACCTCTGGCTGGAATGATAATCTTTCAGTTAATGGGATTTCTGCAACTAAACCAGCATTAAAGCTAGTTCTAGAATCTAAATCACCTAAATCATCTCCACTAATTGTTGATGAGTTTAATCCACCTTTTATACCTAATTGGACTTCTCTTGAATCCGATTGTGCATTTACCAATGCTAATCCAGAAACAAATAGTGCTGTACTTAAAATTAATTTTTTCATTGTATATTTTTTAAGGTTAATACATCAAAATTACGAACTGCATCTAAGTACAGATGTTCTGTTAACAACGTTTAACAGCAATATGTGTGTATTTAACAGTATTTAATAGAAACCTTATTTTATACTAAAAAATTAAATTTATTTTAAGAGTTATGCTTTTAAAAGTTAAGTAAAGCCTAAATTATTAATGCGCTTTATATTACAAAAAACTTTGAATGGCTAACTCATAGCTTTGCAATCCAAAACCAAGAATAATCCCTTTTGCATTTGGAGACACGTAGGATTGGTGTCTAAACTCTTCCCTACCAAAGGTGTTAGAAATGTGTACTTCGACCACAGGAGTCTCAATAGCTTTTACAGCATCACCAATACCAATAGAGGTATGTGTGTAAGCTGCTGCATTTAAAATTATACCATCATAACTAAAACCAACCTCTTGTAATTTATCAATTAATTCGCCTTCAATATTAGATTGAAAATGCTGTATGGTTGCAGATGGATATTTAGATTGAATTTGATCCAAAAATTCGGTAAAAGATAAGCTACCATATATGTTTGGTTCTCGTTTACCTAATAGATTAAGATTAGGTCCATTTATTATAATTAGTTTTTTCATAAAGTAAAAATACAAAAGTTATGGCATAAAAAAACCGAAGCGATTAAGCTTCGGTCTTTTTATAATAAAGTTTTAAAAACTTAGAATTTGTAAACGATACCAAAGTTGATATCACTTAAGTTTAATCCTACGTTAAAAGTATCAGTAGACTCAGCACCATCAAAATCAGGCTCAGTTGTAGAGTATCCTAAAACACCTACAGAAGCTTCGATAGCGAAGTTTTTAGATACGAAATAGCTAATACCAGGAGCAAAAGCAATGTCAAATCCGTCATACTTAGCATCTGCTAATTTATCTTCTCCTGAAGTATAATCAACACCTAACTCAGTAAATAAAGAAAATTGGCTAGCTGGAGCGAAGTAATATCTTCCAAATACACCAACTGCAAATTCGTTTGCGTCTACTAAATCAGTACCATCATTATCAGAAGATAAAGAAGTATAACCAACTTTTAAACCTGCTGCAATGTTCTCAGATACGAAGTATCCTACTTTTGGAGCAATGTTAAACACGTTTGAATCTAAATCTCCAGTAGTTTCAGTACCAAAACCAACAGAACCAGAAATAAAAACATCTCCTTTTTCGAAACCACCAACAGTAGCATCATCTTGTGCATTAACACTTGTAAATCCTAATACTGCGATTGCAGCTGTAAATAATAATTTTTTCATAATTAAATTTAAATTTTAAATTATTTGAGCTTACAAAATTAGGAGCAATTAAGAGTTTAAACAAGAAAAATAACACAAAAGAAACACGGTTATTAACAAGTATTTATAAATCAAAACATTAAAAATAAAATTTAACGTTTTATTTTGATAAAATTTATGTTAAGCCTTACTATCAGAAAGATTATATAAAAATCAAACACTAGTTATTGTTAAATAAACACGCCTTAATTCAGCATTAAAATCACTTTATTAACAATTTTATGAACAATATTATTAATAATTAATTAGATATATTGCAATCATTAAAAAAGCATTAAAATCACATACATAATACAAGATTTAAATTCGTTTATAAAAGCCAAAACTTATAATTAATTTGGATATTAAATATGGAACAAAAAAAACCGAAGCTATAAAGCTTCGGTTTGATGTAATATATATGTTATGTTTTCTTAGAAGAAAAATCCAACTGATACTTGGAAAACAGCATTTTGATTTTTTAAATCATCAGAACCTTCTCCATCGTTAACGTTAGATAATCCTAAGTTATATCTAGCTCCAAAATTAAGTCCACTTTCTAATTTGTAACCTAATCCAAAGTTTACACCAAAATCAATTGAATTTGTAAAGTCTTTTATGTCATTTGTTTCAGATTCATTAAATTCTGGAAACTCTTTGTTAGTATATTCATATTCAGCTTCAGAATTAATTAAGAAACCAATTTGTGGTCCAGCTTCAATACTAAATCCTTCAGCAACATAATATTTAGCCATTAATGGAAGGTTAATGTAATCATATTTAATTGTGTACTCTTCTTTATCAAATTCATCCTCAAATGTATCTGAAGCTCCTTGAGCAGAATATAGAAGTTCTGGTTGGAATGAAAACTTTTCAGAAATCATAATTTCAGCAACAACACCTACATGAAATCCAGTTTGAGATTCTATCCCATCAGTTTCATCACCAGTAATAGTCGCAAAGTTAACACCAGCTTTTGCACCAAAATTGATGTCTTGTGCATTTACACTTGTCATCCCTAATACAGCAACTGCTGCGATTGTAAATAATTTTTTCATAATTTAAAAATTTGTTTTGATTAATACCTTGGCAATTTAGCAATTCTTTAACAAAACAAAAAATAGCTTTAACACACTATTAACACTTGACGCAAGGTTTAAAGTTTTAATCATTAATATTCAATCACTTACAAAAATAGAGGTGTTTTTAATTTAACATGATTATAAATTAATACCTTTAAACCCTATGAAATGGCACCAAGCATTAGAGGATTATTCCATGTATTTAAAAATAGAAAGAGGACTTTCTGTTAATTCTGTTAATAGTTATTTATTAGACGTAAAAAAACTTATTAAATATTTAGAAGCTAACACAATTAGCCACTCACCTATTACCATAGATAACGCTATAATAAAAGCCTTTATTTATGATGCTGCCAAAAATTTAAATCCAAGGTCACAGTCTAGATTAATATCTGGTTTAAAAGGCTTTTTTAATTATTTAATTTTTGAAGATTACAGAAAAGATAATCCGTTAGATACCATAGACTCACCCAGAATTGGACGTAAATTGCCTGATACGTTAAGCGAGAATGATATTAATAATTTAATTAGCGCAATTGACTTAACACATCCACAAGGTCAACGCAATAAGGCCATATTGGAAGTATTATATAGTTGTGGTTTACGTGTTAGTGAACTTACTAATTTAAAAATTTCTGATTTATTTTTTGATGAAGGGTTTTTAAAAATTACTGGTAAGGGTGACAAGCAACGTTTTGTACCAATATTGAAGGACACTCAAAAATATATTTTGATTTATAAAAACCAAATTAGAAATCATTTAACCATAAATCCTGACCATCAAGATATTTTGTTTTTAAATAGAAGAGGTAAACAATTAACTAGGGCTATGATTTTTACGATAATAAAAGATTTAGCAAAAAAGATTAAGTTGGATAAAACTATTTCTCCGCATACATTTAGACATTCATTTGCAACACATTTACTAGAAAATGGTGCAGATTTAAGAGCTATACAATTAATGCTTGGTCATGAAAGCATTACCACCACAGAGATTTACACACATTTAGACCGATCGCATTTAACAACTGTGATAAATAATTTTCACCCAAGAAAATAAAAAAAACTTTTAAATATGTTGTTAAAAATCAGTATTTTAACATATATTTGTGCTGTTGATTAAAGCAAATTGACTGAATCCCTTTGTAACTAACTATTTAATAAACACTACTTTATGTCAGAGTTAATTAAGGGTATTCTAAACAATCAAAATTCTTTTCAAATTAGAAATGAGAACTGGGAATCTACATTAGAAATATCTAAGGTAGGCATCTGGGATTTTTGCGCGTCCAGTCAATCCGTTTTTTTTTCTAAACCATCTAAAGCCATTATAGGCTTTGAAAACGACGACACATTTGGGCAAAATATAAACGATTGGAATGATCGTGTACATCCTGAAGATAAAGAACAATACCATAAGGATTTTCAAGAGCACATTAATGGAATAAAACCCTATTACGAAAACAAACATAGGGTAAAACATAAAGATGGATCTTATAGATGGGTTTTAGATCGTGGTAAAGTTATCGAAAAAAATAAGCAAGGAGAAGCCTCTAGATTTATTGGAACACATGTAGATATTACAAAATATGCTTTAAATGAATTAAAAGTACAAGAAACTTTAGACTTAGTAGTTAAGCAAAACAGTAAACTGCAAAACTTTGCACACATTGTGACTCATAATCTAAAACAACATGCAGGAAATTTTGAAAGCCTTTTAGATTTTTATAAAGAAGCGCAAACTGTGTCTGAAAAAGACCAAATGATGGAGTATTTAATTACATTATCTAAATCTTTATCTAAAACTATAAGTAATTTAAACGAAATAGTTACTGTACAATCCAAGCAAAAAACAGATACTGAAAAGCTATGTATTAATACTGAAATTAATAACGTTTTAACGGACTTAAATTATCATATATCAGAAAACCACGCACTGATACATAATAATACAACTCCAGACTGTTTTTTAAATTTTAACACCTCTTATTTTCACAGTATTATACAAAACTTAGTATTAAATGCTATAAAGTACAAGCATCCACAACGTCATCCAGAAATACATATTAGTAGCACATGTACGGAACAGTCTATTGAAATACAAATTACAGATAATGGCTGTGGTATAGATTTAAAAAAGTTTGGTAAGGATATCTTTGGATTATATAAGACGTTTCATAAAAACCATGACTCTGAAGGTGTGGGATTATATTTAGTAAAAAATCAAATTGAAGCTTTTGGTGGAACAATCACTGTAGAAAGTACTGTAAATTTAGGAACCACGTTTACTATAACGCTACCTAATTAACAAGAATAATCTTCCTAAACAAAAAATAAAATCACATTTAATCGATGATATTAGTGTTTAATCTAAAAAAAATGCATTTTATCGATATAATTATTTATTTCAACTAAGTAACTTATAACCAATCATAATTTTAGATATTTGTTTGCACGCCAAATACTGTTTAAAATGAAGATCAATGAAAATGCTAAAAATGAAGATTCAACTTTTGAGGAGTTGAAATGGAAATTTGCCTTACAAAATTCAGGTATAGGACTTTGGGATTGGAATTCTAAAACAAGTAAAGTTTTTTACTCAAAAGAATCCAAACAAATTATAGGTTTTAATGAAGACGAAATAAGCTCTGAAGCTTCAGAATGGGATAAGCGTGTGCATAGAGATGATATTGATGATTACTATGAAGACTTCAATAATCATATTAATGGAGACAATCCAGAATATAAAAACATCCACAGAATACTGCATAAAGACAATACCTATAGATGGATTTTGGACCAAGGTAAAATTATTGAGTATGATGATAATGGTAAACCGGTCAGAATAATTGGGACACACACTGATATTACCAAACAAAAAGAAACGGAACGCTCCTTAAAAAAATCTATAGATTTAATAACAGTACAAAACAATAGACTGCAAAGTTTTGCACATATCGTCTCTCATAATTTAAAAGAATACGCTAGCAATTTTGAAAGCATTATCACATTTCATGATGAAGCAGACTCAGAAGCGGAAAAACAAGAGATGTTTAGACACCTAAGAACAGTGTCTAAGGCGTTATCTAAAACATTACTTAACCTACGTCATATTGTAAGCGTACAATCTAAAAAGCACATAAAGGGTAATGTAATGTCTGTTGGTCGTGAGGTAAATTTAGCAGTAAACGATTTATCATATCTTATAGCCGAAAGTAGTACTATACTGTACAATAATGTCGAGCATGATTGCAAAATTTGTTTTAGTTCATCCTACTTCCAAAGTATTATGCACAACTTAATTACTAATGCTATTAAGTATAAACATCCTGATCGTAAACCGGAAATAACAATATCATCTAATTGCACAAAAGACAATTTGGAGTTAACTATTACTGATAATGGTTTAGGATTAGATTTAGATAGATATGGTAACGAGGTTTTTGGATTATATAAAACGTTTCATAAAAACAAAGATGCAGAAGGTGTTGGCTTATATTTAATTAAAAGCCAATTAGAAGCTTTTGGAGGTACAATAACCATAAACAGTACTAAAGATGTAGGATCTACATTTAATATTATTATACCAAAGCAAAAAAAAATCCAGCTATAAGCTGGATTTTTTATTTAAACTATATTAAAACTACTTAGCAATATTAACTGCTCTAGTTTCTCTGATTACTGTAACTTTTACTTGTCCTGGATAAGTCATATCAGTTTGTATTTTTTGAGAAATACTAAAGGATAAGTCTGCAGCATTTTGGTCACTTACTTTTTCGCTTTCAACAATTACACGTAATTCTCTACCAGCTTGTATAGCGTATGCTTTTTTAACACCATTAAATCCAAATGCTATTTCTTCTAAATCTTTTAAACGTTGGATATAACTATCTAAAACTTGACGTCTTGCTCCTGGTCTTGCTCCTGATATAGCATCACAAACTTGGATTATAGGAGATAATAAAGATTTCATCTCTATTTCATCGTGATGGGCTCCAATAGCATTACAAACCTCTTCTTTTTCGCCATATTTTTCTGCCCATTGCATACCTAAAATAGCGTGTGGTGTTTCCATATCTGCTTCTGCATCTGGTACTTTACCAATATCATGTAATAAACCTGCACGTTTAGCTAATTTAGGATTTAAACCTAATTCTGCTGCCATAACACCACATAGTTTAGCTACTTCACGCGAGTGTTGTAATAAATTTTGTCCGTATGAAGAACGGTATTTCATACGACCTACCATTTTAATTAATTCTGGATGCAATCCGTGAATACCTAAATCGATAACTGTACGCTTACCTACTTCAATAATTTCTTGTTCTATTTGCTTAGTTGTTTTTTGAACAACTTCTTCAATACGTGCTGGATGTATACGACCATCTGTAACTAATTTATGTAATGATAAACGGGCTACTTCTCTTCTAACCGAATCAAAACATGATAAAATAATTGCTTCTGGTGTATCATCTACAATAATCTCTACTCCTGTTGCAGCTTCAATTGCACGAATATTACGACCTTCACGACCAATAATACGTCCTTTTACATCGTCGCTTTCAATGTTAAATACAGATACGCAATTGTCTACAGCTTCTTCTGTACCTATACGTTGAATGGTATTAATAATAATTTTTTTAGCGTCTTGTTGAGCAGTCAATTTAGCCTCTTCCATCTTGTCTTGTACGTAAGACATAGCTTCACTTTTAGCTTCACCTTTTAAAGACTCTACTAATTGTGATTTAGCTTCTTCTGCAGATAAACTAGAGATAACTTCTAATTGCTCTACTTGACTTTTATGTAGCCTATCTAACTCTTCTTGTTTTTTTTCTAAAACATCAAGTCTATGGTTATAATCTTTTACTTTTTCTTCTATGTCTGTATTTAGTTTTTTGTTTTTTGATAACTCACTAGATACTTGAGACTCTTTATCTCTGATACGTTTTTCTGTATCAGCCATTTTTTTATCACGCGACAAGATTACCTTTTCGTGTTCTGCTTTTAATTCTAAAAATTTTTCTTTTGCTTGAAGTATTTTGTCTTTTTTGATGCCTTCTCCTTCAACATTTGCTTCTTTTAAAATGCTAGCTGCCGATTTTTTAGCGCCTTTAATAAGTTTAGAAGCGTTGTTTTTTTCAAGCACTTTAGCAATTATAAAACCTACTATGGCTCCAATAGCAAGACCTGCTATAATTAAAATTGTATTATCCATTTTTGATTGTTTATGTATATAAAAAAAGCCTACACTAATTTAGTTTTGTATAAACTCCTTAAAAACAAGTTTAGGGCTAACAAGCTGATCAAGGATCTGCCCAAACAGTGATAAATCACTATTAGCAGCATGCTTTTACAACTTAAAACTCACCCTTTTTAAAGAATTAACGTTGAGTTTATCAAAAAAATAATTAATGTAGGCAGTAACCTAATATTGTTATGTTATAAGAACGTATTATAAACTAAGATGCGATTGCAACATGTCATTTAAAGCTTCTAACTTATCCTGAACATGCTCCTCCACATGGTTTTTATCTAAGGCTTTCTGTTCTACTTGACTAGCAAATTGTAAAGCGCACATGGCTAAAACATCTTGCTTATCTCGCACAGAATAGCTTTGCTCAAATTTGGTAATCATAGCCTCTATCTTCTTTGCTGCTAAACGCAGTCCTTCTTCTTGACTAGGTACAATAGTTAATGGGTAGACTCTATTTGCAATAGATAACTTTATTTTAAGCGTGTCTGCCATAAAAACTATATAATATTAACTAGAAAGTTGGCTTATACAATGGTCAATCTCTCTAATTAATGTGTTTATTTTGAGCTTTGTTTCTCGTTTATCGTTGTCACTGCCTAGTATGGTATTAGCCATTTTTAAAGTGTCATACTTTTCTTGCCAACTCTTTAATTCTAAATCCTTAGCAACTATCTTAGATTGTGATTGTTCTAAAGCTTCTTTAAGCTTTGCGTTTTCTAGTTTTAAAACTTGTTGCCTTGATAAGACCTTTCTAATTTTATTTTCTAGCGCATCAACAATGGTTTCAATCTTACTCATTAACTAATACTATACTTATCTTACAAAGTTAATCAAACCTTAACACTTTGCAATTAATTTTTCATAAATTTTTATTATATCTTAAATTTAACTCATTATCAATTAAATGGCTTAGTCTTTGATTTTACTTTGGTAATTAAAACCTAATTTATATTTTAGCAGTAACCATTTATTTATGCGACACATACTTTTATTACTCGTTTTTTTAACAACATCGTCTATTGCGCAAAACATTTATCCACTGGATTACTTTAGGTCTCCTTTGGATATAGAGTTGGTCTTATCAGGGACATTTGCTGAGCTTAGAAGCAATCATTTTCATTCTGGATTAGATATTAAAACTAAACAACGAGAAGGCTTAAGTGTCTATGCTGCTGCTAGTGGTTATATAAGCAGAATTAAAATTTCGCATTACGGTTATGGTAAAGCTATTTATATTACACATCCTAATGGTTATGTTACTGTCCATGGACATTTACAACGTTTTTCTGACAAGGTTGAAGCCTATGTAAAAAAGCATCAATATGAAAAGGAAAGTTTTGAAATAGAATTATTTCCGGACATGAACGATTTAATAGTTACTAAAGGCGAGGTCTTTGCTTATTCCGGAAATACAGGTGGTTCTGGTGGACCACATCTTCATTTTGAAATTAGAGATAATCAAGAACGACCTATTAATCCATTACTGTTTGGATTAAAAGTTAAAGACAGTAAAAAGCCAATTGTAAAAAGCATGTATGCTTATCCGATAAATGATTTATCACATGTTAATGGTAGTAATTTAAAACAAAAACTGCGCGTAATTCCTCAAAAAAATGGAGATTATAAAGTAGAAGATTTAACTGCTTACGGAAAAATAGGCTTTGCTGTTAACACTATAGATCAACAAGATTTGGCTGCTAATAAAAATGGTGTTTACAAAATTGAAACCTTTTATAATGGAGCACAAAATTTTACAATTGATTTTAGAAAATTTTCTTTTGACGAAACTAAACATCTAAATAGATTAATAGATTACACACATTATAAAGATGAAAAAGAGCGTCTTCAAAAATTATTTTTAGACACCAATAACCCGTTAAGCTTATACAAAGACAAGATTGACGATGGGTATTTAGTTATTTACGATACTGTTTCTAACGTTTATAAAGTTAAAATCTCAGATTTTGAAGGTAATGAAACTAATATTGATATAAACATTAAAGGTGAAGATAAACAACCAAATGATGTTTCTAAAAACTTTACATCTCCTTATTACATCAAATCAGGTGAAGCAAACGTTTTAGAAAACCAAAATATAAAAGTAGACTTTCCTAGAGAGACCTTTTATGACGATTTTTTTATAGACTTTAGAGTTAATGGTGATACTTTAAAATTACACGAAAACAACCTAGCGTCTAAAAAATATTTTACCATAAGCTACGATGTAAGTAATTACAATCCTGAAGATTTAAAACAAGTTTATATTGCCAGATTAGTTGGATGGAATAATTTTTTAAGCTACTCCTCTACCCAAAGAAAAGATAATATCCTTTTTACTAGAACTAAAAATTTAGGAACTTACTGTTTAGCTAGAGATACTGTTAATCCAACAATAACACCTGTTAGTTTTAAAGATGGTCAGTGGTTAAGTAAATACCGTTTTTTAAAAGTTAAAATTGACGACAAACATACAGGTATATCCAATTATAGAGCAACCTTAAATGGTCAGTGGATTTTAATGGAATATGATTACAAAAAGAAAACCTTAACATACGATTTTAATGATAAAGTCGTTACAGACACTAAGAACAATTTAAAAATTATTGTAACAGATAATGTAGGAAATAGCAGTACATTTGAAGCAAGCTTTTTTAGAAAATAACACACCTACCCTTGGACAAACCTAACTATACCATTAGATTACTAGCTTTTTTATTCCCTTTATTTTGTTTAGCGCAAACAGGAACTATAAAAGGCGTCATTTTAAACGAATTTAATCAGCCCATTGATGCTGTTAATATTAAAAGTGATGACAATGGAGTGCAAACCAACGACAACGGGTTTTTCGAAATTAAAATTCCTGCAAATAAAAATGTAAAAATTATATTTTCTCATGTTTCGCATAAAAATATCATTGCCACCTTCAATTTAAAAAATGGAGAAACATTAGAGTTTAATCCCGTTTTAAAAGAAAATGTAGAGCAAATAGAAACGGTCGTTATTAGTGGAAAAAGACGAAAGGATGTGGAAGGTATTGTAAATATTGATCCAGCCACCTTAAAAAAAATACCTGGTGCTCAAGCAGGTGTAGAAAATTTACTTAAAACATTACCAGGTGTTAGTAGTAATAATGAGCTAAGCACACAATACTCGGTTAGAGGTGGGAATTATGACGAAAACTTAATTTATGTAAACGGAATTGAAGTGTATAGACCTTTTTTAATAAGATCTGGACAACAAGAAGGCTTAAGTTTTGTTAACTCGGATTTAGTACAAAATGTAGATTTTTCAGCAGGTGGATTCCAAGCTAAATATGGAGACAAATTATCGTCTGTACTAGATATTACGTATCGTAAACCAACAGACAACACAGTAGCAATTGACGCCAGTTTATTAGGTGCAAGTGTCGCTTTAGAAAACGTTAGCAAAGATTCAAAATTTACAAGTATCGTTGGATTACGTTACAGAGATAATAGCTTATTGGTAAATGCTAAAGAAACCGAAACTAATTTTAATCCAACCTTTGCAGACGTGCAAAGTTATTTAACTTACCAATTTACAGACAAGTTGGAAGTTAGCTTTTTAGGTAATGCATCACTTAATAAATACAATTATATTCCATTAACTAGACAAACTAACTTTGGGACCTTAGATAATCCTCAAGCCTTAATTGTGCAATATCAAGGTCAAGAAAAGGATAGATACCAAACGCTTTTTGGTGCTTTAAGTGCTAATTACGCTGTAAATGACGATTTATCTGTAGCCTTAGTAACCTCTACTTATCATACTACTGAAGAAGAATATTTTGACATTTTAGCGCAATATGCTTTAGGAGAAGTTAATAGTAATATTGGTGACGAAAATTTAGGTGAAGTAGAATTTGCAGAAGGTATTGGTAGCCAATTAAATCATGGTCGTAACGATTTAGATGCATTAATTACTAATGTAGAAGCTAAAGGTACTTATACTAAAAATGAAAACGAGTTTAAATTTTCTGTCAAGTATACTAATGAAGATATTAGAGATCGGTTAGTAGAATGGGAAGTTATCGATTCGGCAGGATTTTCTATAAATCCACCAAGTTCGGACGCTTTTAATGACCAACCCTACATGCCATATGAAGGTCCATTAGAAGCTTACCAAAATGTTAAAGCCAGAAACAATACAACTATAAGTAGATTACAAGCTTATGTGCAATGGAGTAAAAGATCCACCATTGGAGAACATGATGTTTGGTACAACGCTGGTGTTAGAAGTCATAGTTGGACTGTCAACGACCAAGGGACCAATCAAGACGTATCACAATCTGTTTTTAGTCCTCGTGCGCAATTTGCAATAAAACCAAACTGGGACAAAGACATGTTATTTAGACTAAGTGGTGGTTTATATTATCAGCCTCCTTTTTACAGAGAGTTACGCGATCAAAACGGAGTTGTACAATCTAACGTTAAAGCTCAAAAATCTGTACATTTAGTATTAGGTAACGATTACAGCTTTAAAATGTGGGACAGACCCTTTAAATTAACTAGTGAGGCGTATTATAAAAAACTTACAGACGTTAATCCATATACGTTAGAAAACGTGCGTATTAGATATCGTGCTACAAATAATGCAGAAGCCTATGCTTATGGATTAGATTTAAGATTAAATGGCGAGTTTGTTCCTGGTACCGAAAGCTGGTTTAGCTTTGGATACCTTAAAACGGAAGAGAACATAAACGACAGAGGTTATATTGCTAGACCAACAGATCAGCGTCTTAAATTTGCTGCATTGTTTCAGGATTATGTACCAAACATACCAAGCATGAAAATGTATTTAAACTTAGTTTATAATACAGGATTACCAGGTGGATCGCCAAGTTATGCAGATCCTTATGTTTTTCAAAATAGATTACCAGACTACAAACGTGCAGATATCGGTTTTCAGTTTGTGTTAGTAGATAAAGACAAGCAATTTGATAGTGGTTGGAAAAAACCATTTAAAGATTTGTCGTTTGGATTTGAAATTTTTAATGTCTTTAATGTTCAAAATTCCATCACTAATACTTGGGTAAGAGATGTGTATAGCAAACGTCAATACGCTATACCAAACTATTTAACACCACGTGTTTTTAATGTAAGAACCACGATGCGTTTTTAAAATGAAAAGTTGCTTCGTTTTAATCATTTTGCTTTGTAGCTCCTTTTGTATTTCTCAAAACAAATTAGCGCAACAAACAATTGACCAATTAAACGAACAATTAAAAATTTATGAAACCCTTTCGCCTCATGGAGATTTGTATTCATTTAAAGATTTAAAACTATCCAAAACTGATATTAAGTCATTTGAAAATACAGATGATGTAATAAACGATTCTTTGCAAGCTTATGCTGCTATTGAAACCATTCAGCATAAAATATTAACCTTAATTAATGTTATTTTTATTTTGAAATCTACTGAAGATTTTGATTTAACAAACAAATTGTACAATGAGATTAGTTATATAACTAGTGACGATAATAAGCTGCATAATTTAGTATTATATGCCAAATCTGGAGGCTCTTATCAATCCAGAATATCTGTTATTTATTATAAACAAAACACCGAATACCAAAAAGTTTACGATACTTATACAGATGAAGGTGATAGCACTCTATTTAAACCTGATGGCTATGATAACATACAGACACTAACCACCAACACTAAGGTAAATTATTTGTTACAAGGAAGTGTCAAAACATGTGGTATGTGTTTTTATAATTACATAACACTTTTGCATCTTGAAAACGATGTATTTACAGTAGATTTTGAATACACAACAGATTCTAGATCGTACGATACTATACTAGATTATAACAATAACAATCAAACCATAACAGTAAATTATCAAACGGATGATTTAAGTGGTCCTGATTGTTTTTGCGAACAAAATACTGATAAAGATCTTACTAATTTTGAGGATGATAGTACCATAGAAAAAGAATGTTATTGCCTATTTAAATTTAATGGTGACACGTTTATTTTAAAAGAACAGAGTGAAACCGTTTTAAAAAGAAATTAAAAATAGATACCATGAAAACCGTACTACTACTTTTATCAATACTAGTCACTAGTTACAGTTTAGCTCAGGATAAAAACACACATTACTATACATTTAATTTAAAAAAAGAAATAACTAAAGACGAATTTCAAAAAATATATTCTAACTATGACACATATCAGAATGTTGTTGAAATAAGAAAAAATGATACTAGTATTATTAAAATGCTACATCCTAGAAAACAATTTGATGTATTAGATCCTATAGTTTTAGATTCCTTAAAAGGGTATTTAAACTATCTAACTAATAAAAAAAACGTCTTTAAAGATTATATTGTTATTAACTACTTTTCTGGAAACGAACCTTATGAAGCGTTTAATTCTGACACTAAAAGTTATGTTGTCGATAAAGGTTATGTCAAAAAAATTAATAAACTTTTAAAGTGTAATCAGTTTTCTATTTATAAAGAAAAAAAAGATATTAAATATTTTGAGGATAAAAAACTCTGGATAAAAGATGATTTAGGTGTTATTAAAAACTTGTTTTTTTATTACCAAATTCCCTACGGAAGTTTTGTGATTATCAAATCGGATGGAACTTTTATATCGTTACATGGAGAGCATAATAAAGATATGGTTTATGAAATCGCTGAAGAAATAAAAAAAGACATTAAAAAAGTAGAACATTACACTTATGACTTTAAACAGAAAATAGAACCTTCTGAATTTGACAGCCTTTTAAATTACAACAATAATAGTATTAGAAATTTTGAATTGAATTTTGAAAGCGATAGCATTTTTTATAAGATGATACATCCTGCAAGACGTTATGGTGTATTAAAAAAACACCAAATAGACTCGGTTAAAAATTATATAAATAAAATCTCAAAAACCCAAAATACCTTTAAAGATTATATTGTTATAAATTATAACTCTGGTGATGCTCCAAATAAAGATTTAAATAGCGAAAGTAGAGCTTATATATACAAACCTGATTATCAAAAACAACTTAATACAATTATCGATTGCAATCAATTTTGGGTCTTTAAAGATGATAAAAACATAAAATACCGCAATAAAAAAAATATAAATTGGATAAAAGACGAAGCATCTGTTTTTAAAAATCTGTTTTTTAAATACCAAATTCCTTATGGTAGTTTTGTCATCATTAAATCTGACGGTAGATATATAGTTAACTATGGTGAATACAGTCCAAATATGGTTTATGATATAGCTAAAGAAGTTTCTGGTCAATCCAGTAATCAAATAACTGACGCATCTAACCTATCCATAATTGATATATTTAAAGCCAATCAAAACTTTACGATTACTAAACCAAAAGATTGGTTCGAGGTGTTTCATCATGGTTATGTTGGTTATACACCAATACAACCAAATGACAATCATTTTAAAACCATTGTGTCTGTTTTTCAACATAACTTAAATACAAAAGCTTTACCATTTAACACGTTTGTTGATAATCAAATTAAACAATATAAAGATGTGGTATCAATTTATAATGCGTCATTAAAAGAAGTAAACAATCACTTAGGAACGGTATATATCCATGAATTTGAAACTGAAACACACCAAGTCATTGTTATGTATTTTCAAAATAATGGACACTATTATCAATATAAATATTCTGCATTAGATAAAAGCTTTAAAAAACATCTAAACAGTGCGTTGCTAATATTAGATAGTATTAGTTTTAAATAACAAATTACAGTCTAGCCTTAAAAAGTTACAATTGAGTAAGTACTATTATTTTACAAATAGTATTGGTAGTACATTTGAGATATACAAAACCAAAAACCATGTCTTACACTACCTTAATGTACCTTCATCTAGCAACTATACTTCCTGCTTTTGTTTTAGGAACAGTTAGTGTTATTTTTAAAAAAGGAACTAACACTCATAAAATAATAGGCAGAATCTACATGCTACTAATGCTATTTACAGCTATTATAACTTTGTTTATGCCTGCTTTTGTTGGTTCAAGATTTTTAAACCATTTTGGATGGATACACCTGTTTAGTTTTTTAACAATTTACACTGTCCCAACAGCTTATATAGCCATTAAAAAAGGAAATGTTAAACGTCATAAATTTAAAATGATAGGTTTATATGTTGGTGCAATACTTATTGCTGGAACGTTTACGTTTATGCCTGGTCGCTATATGCATAGCTTATTATTTGGGTAAAAACATAAGCTCTAAAAAGAAAAAGGAATAGGATTATTATCCAATTTAAACTAATAAATAAAAGGTAATGTCAATTAAATAGCTTCTACCCTATTTTTGATAAAATCTAAACTTGTTTTATTAAACAGTAAAGGTTGCTCCACATTTACCACATGACCACATTTTTCCACAACATACAAAATAGATGTCGAGTGTTTATTTACAATATTTTTTATTGAAGGTAAAAACAAATGATCCTCTGCTCCCATAACATAAAGCGTCGGTATTTTAATATCCTTTGCTCTAAAAAAACGTAATAATGGATTTAACTCAGAGGTTAATTTAAACCACCTGACAAATTCCTTTTGATATAGTTTTTTTGCTTCATTAACAAAAAGTAATCTTGACTTTTTGTGATTTTTTCTTGGCATAATTATAAAAGCAAACAGTCTATATAAATACATGTATGGTACCACGCTTTTAAATATCACGCCTACTTTAATAAGTATTTGAGATCTAAAATCAAGTTTCATTATGGCACCACCCATAATCATACTTTTAACTCTAGAAGGATGCTTTTCGGCTATGTTTCTAATCAATATTGTACCTAAAGATATACCAACAAAATGCGAGCTTTCAATTTTTAAAAAATCTATAACTTCAACAATATCATTAGTAATAGAATCAAAAGTATATTTAGTATTAAATGCATCTTTTAACTTAGGTTTACTATTACCATGACCTCGTAAATCCAGAATAAGTACATTAAATTCGGCTTTAAAATCTCGTATTTGCTTATACCATATAGAGCTGCTTCCTCCTGCTCCATGAACAAAAGTGACCCATTCATTAGAATGAGAATGTAAATATGTTGAGTAGTTTAGCAATTATTTTTTTGAATTGTAAAAGTACAATATAAAAATTCTTAAATAAATTCTTTTAACACCTCAATAACATAATCTATTTCTTCCTTTGTATTGTATTTACTAAAAGAGAATCTTATTGAAGGTTTTTGCATGTCCTCATCACATAAAATCTGTGATAATACATGACTACCTTTAGCACTTCCACTTTGACAGGCACTACCTTTAGAACAGGCAATACCTTTTAAATCTAGTTGAAACAATAATATTGGTCCTTTTTCTGGTGCTATTGGTAAACAAACGTTTAAAACAGTATAAGTGCTTTTATCAAAATCTGCACTGCTTCCGTTAAATGACACTCCAGAAAAGTTTAAAACTAACTTTTCAATAAAGTATTTTTTTAGGTCAGTAATATAGGCTCTTTCTTCTTCTAAATTCTCATAGGACAATTTTAAAGCTTCTTCTAAACCAACAATATTGTGTACCGCTTCTGTGCCTGCACGATAACCACGTTCCTGCTCTCCTCCAAAAATTAAAGGTTTTAATCCTGAGTTTTTTCTTATAAAAGCAAAACCAACACCTTTTGGTCCATGAAACTTATGTCCACTAACTGCCATAAAATCTATTGCTAACTCTTGTAAATCTAACTTGTAATGACCAACAGATTGTACAGTGTCACTATGGAACATGGCATTATTAGCTTTACATAATTTACTAACTTTATCCATATCTAGTATATTACCAACCTCGTTATTGACGTGCATAAGACTGACTAAAGTCTTTTGGGATGATTGTAATAAACTTTCTAGATGCTTATAATCCACATGACCATGATTATCTAAATCTACATAATCTACGCTAATACCATATTCTTTTTCCAATTGTTGTACTGTATACAACACTGCGTGATGCTCAATCCTAGAAGTAACAATTTTTTTAACACCTAAATCTCTAACAGCACTTAATAAGGCTAAATTATCTGCTTCTGTACCTCCTGATGTAAAAACAATCTCTGATGCAGACACATTTAAATATTTAGCAACCGTCTTTCTAGCTTGCTCAATCATTGCTTTGGCAGAACGTCCAAAACTATGTGTCGAGGAAGCATTACCATAACATTGTTGCATGACTTGCGTCATTTTTTCTATTATTTCTGGTCTTAACTGCGTTGTGGCAGCACTATCAAAATATACTGGTTTCATTGAGAATTTTGCTATTAATGGGCACAAAAATAGTTTAAATAAAATTAATTGCCTTAAGCAGCGTTATAAGTTTGACAATTCTATTATTTTTGTCTTTCAAAATTAAATTATAATGCGTAAAATTTCTGTTTTATTTACCTTGTTTTTAAGCTTTTTATCATGTGATGATGGAGATATTATAACTACTGAGTTAGAATTTGGAGACACCTTTCAAACTTGTGGTGATTTAGTACTTTACAAAGTAAAAACGGATCCTAACGAAACCTTATCCATACAACTTACAGAACCTGGTTTTACAATTGCGGATTTAATTGAAACCGAAGCCGATCCAGACAATGCTTTGTTACTTAATTTAGTAGCTGAACAAACTACTGATTTTAGTATCGCTAATTTGTTTAAATTTAGAAGTTATACCAGTAATCCTTCTAACTTTTTTTGTAACGATGTGCCTCCAAGTGGGATACAAATAACTGAAGAGTTTACAGCTAGTAGTGGTAGTGCCTATTTTACAATGGAATTATTGGAGGATGATAATGATGGTATTCCTGCAGCATTAGAAGATTTAAATGGTAACGGAAACCTTTATGATGACGATACAGATGAAGATGGTTTACCTAACTTTTTAGATGCAGACGATGATGGAGACAACGTCTTGACAATTAGTGAAGGGGTTAATTATGTTGAAGGTATGACGTTAGCCGAATTAAATTTAAGTGCTACAAATACTGATTTAGATTTACCTAATGGAGATAATATCCCTAACTATTTAGATAGTGATGATGATGGTGATGGTGTACCAACTAGAAACGAAGAAATTAATTCTTTTGATAATAATCCAACTAATGATGTTTCAGGTAGTAGCACAGTTGCAGATTATTTAAATCCAGATTACACCAACGATAATGCACCAACATCATTTAGAAGTCATACTATCACACAAACATTTACTATAACTTTATTTTTAGAAGGTGTTGAGTTTCCTACAATATTATATGAAGAAACTGTTTTTGGAACTTTAGAGGACTCATCTTTATCAACTACTAGAACCTTAACACCACCATTTATTTAATTTGTATTTGGGTTTTGTAAGATATATACTTCTGTTGCACCTAAACCATACTTTTTATAATCGGCTTCATAGTACTTTACGTTATCGTATCTGCTAAATAGGGTTTCTAATTCCATTTTTAAGACACCTTCTCCAACGCCATGAATAAAAACAATTTTTTGGATGCGTTTTCTTATCGCAAATTCTAATTGTTGTCTTGCAGTATCTAACTGTATTGACAGTTTGTCGTAGCTTGTCATGCCTCTTTCATTATCCACTAAATGGTGCAAATGCAAATCTACTTCCATGGTAGGTTGATAACGCTCTTTAGCTTTAACTCTTGTGGTAGAATGACGCTTTTTCTCAGTTTTTTCAGATAAAACTTCGTTAATGGAAGCCGAGTCAAAAATATTATCTCTCAACGTAGATGATTTAATTTTCACTAGCTCTGAAGCATTAAAATCCAAATCAAAACCTTCATTGGTTTCAATAGTAACAACATCTCCTTCTATTAAGGTTACAATTCCAGATAAAACATCATCCAAAACATCTACTGTATCTCCTATTTTAAATTTCATTATTTTTCGTCACTTGGTTCCGTTTCAACAAACGATTCTTTTTCCCTTTTACTAGGTATGGTAGCCTGAACTTTAAAAAGACCAAACATCAAAACAATAATTCCAATAATTAATATCAGAATATTTTGTTCCTCATTGGCATTAGCATATATCGCTACTACAGCACCAATTACAATTAAAAAGTAATATATTTTAGGCGATTTAAACATAGTTTAGTATTCAAGTTATATGTCGCAAATTTAAACTTTTATTTATTTCTTGATAAAAAAACACAGTCTAAATACTAACTGATTTATTAAAAAAGACAGAAAAAAACTACACCTTTAAAAACCTGATAATGAACAAATAACAATGTTAAATTAAACTATATTGTAACAATAGTTTAACTTAAATCTTTAGCTTTGTCAAAAAATAGAATATGAAACCTACTTTCTACCTATTAATACTAACTTTATTCGGCCAACAATCCTTTGCGCAGCTTACGGTTAGAAACGATTCGTACATTTTTGGAAATGACGTAGTAATTTACGTCGAGGATGATATTAATTTAAAAGAAGTAAACTCCAACCTATATTTACGTAATGAAGCACAAATAATACAAGGTGCTGGTAATACTGGTAATTCTGGCTTAGGTAGACTTAGTGTTTATCAAGAAGGTACTGTAAATAATTACGCTTATAATTATTGGTCCTCTCCTGTCGGAAATGTTGCTACAAATAGCACTGGAAACGCTCCTTTTATACCCAATCAAAACATTTTTGATATTGTAGATTTAACCAACAGTAATTTAGCAGGTTACAGTACGTCTGGTTATAATGGTACAAGTAGTCCTTTAAATATAGAAAGTTATTGGCTTTGGAAATATAATCCAGGAGCTGCCTATAGCGATTGGGATTTTGTAGGTCAATCAGGAACAGTAAATGCTGGATATGGTTTTTCCATGAAAGGAACCATAGGCTCAACTGCTGCTGCTGGTCAGCAATATGATTTTAGAGGTAAACCTAACGAAGGAGAAATTAATACAGCTGTTGTTTTAGGACAAGAAACCTTAATAGGTAACCCTTATCCTTCAGCTCTAGATGCTCGTGCTTTTATACATGACGCTAATAATACGCCTTTATTAGACTCTGGTACACTTTATTTTTGGGAACAAGACCAAGCGATAAGCTCTCATATTTTAGAGGCTTACAGAGGTGGATATGGGTCATTTACCATTACCGCTTCCGGAACTGTTGGATCTTATGTACCTCCAACCTTTAACGCTTACAATTCTGACGGAACATTAAATACTACAGGTACTTCGTCAACATCAGGAAAACAAGTCAGACGCTATATACCAATTGGACAAGGCTTTATGGTAAAAGGTGCAGCTACTGGATCACTTTTAACCTCTGATAGTCATCGTGTTTTTTACAGAGAATCTGCAACCAACAGTGAGTTTTATAGAACCTCAGTCCAAAATCAAACAAATAATGAAGACCAAGTATACGAAATCCAGTACGATAGTAATGGATTACAAATACTACCTTCAGATTATAAAAGATTTAGATTAAATATTGATTTTAACAATCTTTATACTAGACAGTTACTACATAACTTTCATGAAACAGCAACACCTAATTTTGATTATGGTTTAGAAAGTAAGGTGTTTTCTGCGTTAAATACTGATGCTAATTGGATACAAAATGAAGAGGCTTACAATACTAAAGCAGATAACTTTGAAGTTGAATTGACTATACCTATAGGTCTTAAACTAGATAATCAACAATTAATTAGGTTTAGAATATTTGATATTCAAAATTTTGAAAGTTCACAACCTATTTTTTTACGTGATAAAGTACAAAACCTTTACGTTAACCTAAAAGTGCAAGACTTTGAAGTAAACTTACCACAAGGAAACTATAATGAACGTTTTGAGATTGTTTTTCAAGAAGCACAAACATTATCTAACCAAACATTTGATGAAGCTTCGTTTGTAATTCTTCAAGAAAATAATTTAAACCAACTAATTATTAAAAACCCTAATGCTATTGCATTAAAATCGGTTAAACTTTTTGATATTACTGGAAAACAGATTTTTGACAAATCAGATATGGAAACCAAAACAAGAGTTACTTTTTCTACCAAAAACTTAAGTGATGGTGTTTATGTTACTAAAATAGAAACTAAAGATGGAAGCACTATTAGTAAAAAAGTAATCGTCTCTAATAAATAGATTAAAATATTATACTAAACAAAAAAGACTGTCAATGACAGTCTTTTTTTTATTTCAAAAAGTATTAAAATTACTTTTCAAATTGTTTTAAAGTACTTGTAATAATACTAACACAATCTAGTAATTGCGCTTTAGTCATTACTAAAGGTGGAGCAAATCTAATAATGTTTCCGTGTGTTGGTTTAGCTAATAAACCATTATCACGTAAAGCAATACAAATGTTCCATGCAGTGTCACTATCTTCTGTATCGTTAATTAAAATAGCATTAAGCAACCCTTTACCTCTAACCGAGTTTACAATATTTGAGGTTTCGATAAATTTAGATAATTCAGCTCTAAATAATTCTCCTAAATCAAAAGCGTTTTGTGCTAATTTTTCGTCTTTAATAACCTCTAAAGCTGCAGTACCAATTGCTGCTGCAACAGGATTACCTCCAAATGTACTACCATGGTTACCAGGTTTGATAACATTCATTACATTATCATTTGCTAATACAGCACTTACAGGATATGCACCACCAGATAACGCTTTTCCTAAAATTAAAATATCTGCTTTTACTTCTGGTGTTCCAGAACAATGTTTGTCTGCACAAGTACAATTACCACAAGTTGCTAATAAACGTCCTGTTCTAGCAATACCTGTTTGCACTTCATCTGCAATAAATAAAACGTTATGTTTTTCACATAATGCTTTTGCTTTTGCTAAATACCCTTCACTTGGTACATAAACTCCAGCTTCACCTTGGATTGGCTCAACCAAGAAACCTGCAACATTTTTGTTACTTGTTAATACATCTTCTAAAGCTTGAAGATTATCGTATTCAATTTTAATAAATCCATTAGTATAAGGTCCAAAGTTTTTACGTGCTATAGGATCATTAGAAAATGATATAATTGTAGTCGTACGACCATGAAAGTTGTTTTCGCAAACAACAATTTCAGCTTCATTTTCGTCAATTCCTTTAACTTCATAAGCCCATTTTCTACATAGTTTTAAAGCAGTCTCAACTGCTTCGGCACCTGTATTCATTGGTAATAACTTATCGTAATTAAAGGTTTCTGTTGCAAATTTTTCAAATTTACCTAACATGTCGTTATAAAAAGCACGTGATGTTAACGTCAATGTTTGTGCTTGTTTAACCATTGCTCCTACTATTTTTGGATGACAATGTCCTTGATTAACTGCAGAGTATGCAGATAAAAAATCATAATATTTTTTTCCTTCTACGTCCCAAACATATACACCTTCACCTTTGCTTAATACAACTGGTAATGGATGGTAATTGTGTGCTCCGTATTTGTTTTCTAAGTCCATCGCTTCTTGCGACGTTAATTGGTTTAAAACAGCCATTTTTTTTAATATTTAAAAAGTTATAAAGTAGCCATTCCTTCTGTACCTTTATCCTTTCGAAAGCTCGAAAATTCAGCGTGGGAGAGAAATCATCCCTAAGAAGTTGCAAATTAATAAATATAACTTGCTAATTAAAATTATTGTGTGTAGTTTTTTACTAATAAAAAAGAAAGTACTTTTGCCACATGGCTAGAAAAAATACAAGAAAACAAATATTTACCAATGTCGAGGTAATTGATGCAGCTGCAAAAGGTAAAACTGTAGCAAAAGCACCTGATGGACGCGTTATATTTTTACCTAATGCAGTACCAGGAGATATTGTCGATGTACAAACATTTAAAAAACGTAAGGCTTATTTTGAAGGTAAGGCTACCGTGTTTCATAAACTTAGTGATAAACGTACTACTCCAGAGTGTCAACATTTTGGTGTTTGTGGTGGTTGTAAGTGGCAAGATATGGGTTATGAGCACCAATTATTTTACAAACAAAAAGAAGTTACCAATAACTTAACAAGGATTGGTCACTTAGATTTACCTGAAGTAACACCTATTTTAGGTTCTGCTGAGCAGTATTTTTATAGAAACAAAATGGAGTTTTCATTTAGTGATTCTAGATGGTTAACTTTAGAAGAAGTACAGTCAGATAAAGATTTAGGCGATAGAAATGCCTTAGGTTTTCATATTCCAGGAATGTGGGACAAAATTTTAGACATTAAAAAGTGTCATTTACAAGCAGATCCTTCTAATGCTATTAGAAATGCAGTCAGAGATTTTTCGATTAAAAATGATTTAGAATTTTTTAATACTAGAAATCAAACTGGATTGCTTCGTACCATGATGATTCGTACATCATCAACTAAGGATATTATGGTTGTTATTCAGTTTTTTAAAGAAGATAAAGCTAAACGTGAACTATTATTAGATTATGTTGCTGAAACATTTCCAGAAATCACTTCGTTACAATATATCATTAACGAAAAAGCTAATGATACTATTTACGATCAAGATGTGATTTGTTATAAAGGTGAAGATCATATTTTTGAAGAAATGGAAGGTTTAACTTTTAAAATTAATGCTAAATCATTTTACCAAACTAACTCTAATCAGGCTTTTGAGCTATATAAATTAACACGTGATTTTGCTGATTTAAAAGGTGACGAGCTAGTTTACGATTTATATACTGGTACAGGTACCATTGCACAATTTGTGTCTAAAAAAGCTAAAAAAGTAGTTGGTGTCGAGGCTGTTCCAGATGCTATTAGTGCTGCAAAAGAAAATGCTGAACGCAATAATATTACTAATTGCGAGTTTTTTGTAGGAGACATGAAAAACGTATTTAATCAAGAGTTTATTAATACTCATGGTCAACCTGACGTGATTATAACAGATCCACCTAGAGATGGTATGCACAAGGATGTTGTACAGCAAATATTAAACATAGCACCTAAAAAGGTGGTTTACGTAAGTTGTAATAGTGCAACACAAGCAAGAGATTTAGCTTTAATGAAAGAACACTATGTTATAACTAAAGTGCAAGCAGTAGATATGTTTCCACAAACACATCATGTTGAAAATATTGTACTTTTAGAAAAGAAATAGCTTTTTAAGTTTATGAAAAAAATAAAATTAATACTACTTACATTATGTTGTATAAGTCTATTGACTTGCGAACGTGACGATTTGTGTCCAGAAACCACACCTACAACACCTAGCTTAGTTATTGGCTTTTTTAATAATGCTTTACCAGAAAACCCAAAAACTGTAAATGATTTATACGTTATTGGTTTAGATAACGACAATGTGTTACCAGGTTATAGTGTTGTTGATGTAGATGAATTAATTTTACCGCTACGTACAGACACAGATACTACTACATTTTTTTTAACAAATAATACGGTTTTAGATGAAGATGGTAATATTACCTCAGGTAACACAGATACAGTTACTATAACTTATGACCGTAAAGATATATATGTCTCTAGAGCTTGTGGTTACAAAACTATCTATGAAAACGTTGACGTAACAATAGATGGTGGAACAGACGGAAATTGGATAATACTTGCGCAACCAGAAAACGATAATTTAACAATTGAAGATGAAACAACAACACACTATTACTTTAACCATTAGTCTTTTATTGTGCTTATGTTTCTCGCTGCAAGCACAAGAAGAAGATCCTACTATTAAAAAAGATACAGTCAAGTTAAAATACGGTTTAAGAATAGGAACTGACGCTAGTAAATTAATTAGAACTGCCTTAGATGATGATTATTCTGGGTTTGAACTAAACGCGGATTACAGACTTACTAGAGATTGGTTTTTAGCTGGAGAAATTGGTACTGAAGAAAAAATCACATCTAATGATTATTTAAGCGTTACTGCTAAAGGTAGTTACTTTAAAGCAGGTGTTGATTATAATATGCATAACAACTGGGATGGTTTAGACAACATGATTTATACAGGGTTTAGACTTGGTGCAAGTACATTTAGTCAAACCAGAAATAATTACACCATATATAACACTGATCAATATTGGCAACCTCAATTTTCTAGTACAGAAACAGAAGAATACAGTGGACTGTCTGCCATATGGTTTGAATTGATTATTGGTATTAAAGCCGAAGTTTTAAACAACTTATATTTTGGAATAAATGCACAACTAAAAGGTATGATAACGCAAGATCAACCTGTTGGTTTTGAAAATTTATTTGTTCCAGGCTTTAATAAAACTTTTGATTCTGGTCGTATTGGTGTTGGATATGGCTACAGTGTATCCTATTTAATACCTTTATTTAAAAAGAATAAATCTAAAGCTGTTAAAAAGAAAGACGAGGAAAAGGAAATAGAATAATTAATTTTCTAGTGTTTTCAGTCTTAAATCATAATCTTCATTATCCCTGATTAATCTCGGTTTTCTAAAAAAACGGTCACTAAAAATACTTTTAGTACTATCCATTTGATTAAATTTTATTTTAGCCAAATCAGCGAAGCTATAGATAAAATCTTCCAAATTATAAGCACGCTTTGTAAAGTTATTATATTGCTTGGTTGGATTAAAATCTAATTTATATTCATCAGATAACCATGCTATAAATGGCACTTCATACATTGGTCTAGTCGCTTGATATTCATTATGACCAATAAAATCTATAGTATCAAATAACTCATCTCCATGATCAGAAAAGTAAAGGACAAAACTATTTGTGTTTTGCTGCCTAACTTTATCAATAACTGAATTAACTATATTATCATTATATCTAATCGCATTATCGTATTCATTAATTAATTTAAATGCTTTGTCATGCTTAAATTTAGAATTTAAACTATTATCCTTAAAGTAATTATACGATTCAGGAAAACGACTAGAATAACGACCATGCGTACCAATTAGATGCAGGAATATTATTTTTTGCTTACTAGGCTTTTTTAATACTTTATCTAATATTGGTAAAAGCGCTTCATCATAAATAATGTCATCAGAATTATCCGTAGCGACAAAATATTTTTCCTTGGCTGCATTAGCGATAATTGACGAGATACGCTCATGCAAACCTACTGGTCTTTGATTAGAAATCCAATAGGTGTCATATCCTGCAGCATTTGCCAATTGCACAATAGACGTATTATTTTTTTTATTAGGAGCTTGCATATCAGAAAGTGTCAATATCTTATCCAAAGACATTACTGTGTGTACATGAGGAGAAATAACACTATCAAAAACAATTAGCTGTTCTCTAATTTTAGATAATTTAGGGTTGGTTGGTCGGTTATAACCATACAATTGCATATGCCAATTTGAAGTCGCCTCTCCAATAATTACAACATGTGTTTGTGCTGTTGTGTCAATTTTAGTCACATTAACATAGTTAGAAACAGGCTTAGCTAAATCTGTTTTTAAATCTTTACGTAAACTAATAAACTCAGAATAACTTGTAATACTGGTTACAACAATATTTTCAGCATCAAAACGCTTGTTTATAGCATAACTTGAAGCGACAACTGTACTAATAGCTAAAACACTTATATATCTAAATCGTCCAGAAATATTAGTTTTATTTAATAACAATTTAGCCAATATAGGTACTATTATTAAAAATAGAATGGCTAGACCAAATACAAATCCATCAAAGTAATTTGATAAAAAATCAGAACTTTCAGTCGTGTCTGTTTCAAAAATTACAAAAAGTGCCGAAGCACTAATTTTTACACCATAATTGTGATAAAAACTAAGCTTTACAAATACTAAAAATGACAGTAACGTTAAAAAAACTAGACTTAAAAATTGTCTCATTTTATTACTACTAAATATAACTGTAATACTAAAAACAATAAGCGTCAAAAACCCAAACCCAATAACTTCTTTTATATAAATAAGACTTTCTGGTATTACAAAAAAACCTAATAAAATCAGTCCAAAGTAAGGGATGCTAATAATACTTGCTAACTTAAATAGCGATGTGATATTTTTAGTTAATGCATTTACCATTAGTCTTTATCCATGTACTTTCCTTTTTTACTACCTGCGTAAATTTCGTATTTAACTAAACGCGAGTCTAGCATTGCATTCATTAAATGAATTTTTCTAGACGGTCGTAATCCAACATGTTTTAAGGCGTCTAAATTTGAAGTTATAAACCAAGCATTGGTATTAGGATAATTTTGTTTTAAAGTATCTCCAATGTTTTTATAAAAACTTTCCATTTCTATATCTAAACGCTCTCCATAAGGCGGATTAAATACCATATGAAGTTTAGCCTCTCCTCCCCTTTGGGTCTTAAAAAAGTCCTCGTGTTGTATGGTTATAAAATCTTCTAAATGTGCATTTGCAATGTTTTCTTTAGCTTTAGCTACTGCACTTGGAGACTTATCGTAACCAATTATTTTATGATGAAAATCTCTAGTTTTTTTAATTAACGATTCCTCTATTTTTTCAAATAAATCAACATCCCAATCGTTCCAACGCTCAAAAGCAAATTCTTTTCGCATTAAATTTGGTGGTATGTTACATGCAATCATTGCTGCTTCGGCTAAAATGGTACCACTACCACACATAGGATCTATTAAATCTGATTGTCCATCCCAACCTGACAACATAATAATTCCTGCTGCTAAAACTTCGTTAATTGGTGCAATGTTAGTTGCTAATTTGTAACCACGTTTGTGTAGGGAATCTCCAGAAGAATCTAACGAGATATTACATTGTTCTCTATCTATATGAACATTAATTTTTACATCCGGAAATTTTAAATCCACACTTGGACGCTCTCCTGTATCATCTCTAAATCTATCTACAATAGCATCTTTAGTTTTTTGAGCAATATATAACGAGTGTGTAAAAACGGTCGAGTTTATTGTTGCATCTACTGCTAAAGTACCTGTAGGCTTTAAATAAGGCGTCCAGTCCATTTTGTAAACTTGATCGTATAAATCTTGCTCAGTTTTAATCCTAAAGCTATGTATTGGTTTTAATATTTTAGTGGCTGTTCGTAAAGCTAAATTTGCTTTATACATAAACCCTTTGTCACCAGAAAAACTAACATTACGCACACCTATTTTAATGTTCTGTGCGCCAAGTTGTCTAAGCTCTTTTGATAGTAACTCTTCAAAGCCAAATAAAGTTTTGGCAACCATATTGAAATTTTCTTCCATTCTTTTCGTCTATTACCTTGCAAAAATACTCTATTTTTGTCGGAAATATAACCTTTATAAATAAATGGGTTAAGGATGGAGCAATTTGTTTGAGCTCCTCGCAGAGAGCGAGTTGCGAGAGCCTGTTAAACTGGAGCTTAAGCGGAAGTTTAAACCCCAAAAATATTATATGAATAAAAACGAAAATAAATGGTATGCATCTTGGTTTGATAGTCCATTTTACCACATACTTTACAAAGACAGAGATCATACTGAAGCTGAGGCTTTTATGTCTAATTTAACGGATTATTTAAATATTCCGGAACAAGGAAAAATTTTAGATTTGGCTTGTGGAAAAGGTCGTCATGCTGTGTATTTAAACTCCATTGGCTACGATGTTGTTGGTGCAGATTTGTCTGAAAACAGTATCAATTATGCAAAACAATTTGAAAACGATAGCTTGCACTTTAAGGTACATAATATGTGCCAGCCTTTTGGCGAAACTTTTGATGCTGTGTTTAACTTATTTACCAGTTTTGGATATTTTGAAAACGAATCTGATAATTTAGCAACGATTAAAGCGATTAAAGCTAATTTAAACGATTTTGGTTTTGGTGTTATTGACTTTATGAATACCGAATATATTATTGAAAACTTAGTACCTGAAAATACTAAAACGGTTGAAGGGATTGACTTTTTACAAAAAAGACGTGTGGAAAATGGCTACATAATTAAAGACATTAGCTTTAGTTTTGAAGGTGATGACTACCAATTTCAAGAACGTGTTAAAGCGTTTAGTCTAGCAGATTTTGAAGCGTTATTTGAGCAAGCTGGTGTTTATTTATTAGATGTTTTTGGAGATTATAAGCTTAGTAAGTTTCATAAAAAAACGTCCGAACGTTTAATCATGATTTTTAAATAATTAAGGACATGAAAAATTTTTTATTACCAATTATCGCTGTTGTTTTAGGCTTTTTAATTGTCCTAATTTTTAAACCAAAACATAACCGTAATCTTAAATTACTACTAGCGTTTAGTGGTTCTTTTTTATTATCTATAACTGTATTTCATTTTTTACCAGAAGTTTATAATAGTCAAGGCAAGCCTATTGGGTTGTTTATTATGATTGGTATTTTGTTGCAAATAATTTTAGAATTTTTCTCTAAAGGTGCAGAGCATGGTCATGTGCATATTAATAAAAACAGTGTAGAGTTTCCGTGGTTATTATTTATTAGTTTAAGTATCCATAGTGTTTTAGAAGGCATTCCAATAGAAGCTCATGATCACTTAATTTACGGAATTATTATCCACAAATTGCCTGTTGCTATTATATTATCAACCTTTTTTTTAGCGTCTAATTTAAGTCGAAATAAAATTATTTTATTTTTATTATTGTTTGCCTTAATGACGCCTTTAGGTGTGTTTTTATCAACACAATTTCAGTTTTTTGAAAACTATTATTACGAAGTTTCTGCCTTAGTTATTGGTATATTTTTACATATTAGTACTACCATTTTATTTGAAAGTAGCGAAGGTCATAAATTTAATTTAGCAAAACTAAGTACCATTATTTTAGGTATTGTAATTGCTTATTTAATTTAAAATAATAGAGGTTTTCTGTTTTATAAATTTGAAATCATATCAAGAAAGATTTCATCCAATAATGTATTAAAATTATGTTTTCTAAAGAAGAATCCAGACAAATTAAAGAACTATTTTGGACCAGTTTTGGGAAGTCATTTCCTAGAAAATGGATTTTATATAATACTAAATTAAAAGGCTTAAGCTTAAAGTTTTATTTTGATAATAAAAAAGCCTTGATAGCGCTTGACTTAGAAGACGACTTAGAAAACCGCATTAATTATTGGGAAAAACTAATGGCTTTAAAGTCTATTTTAATAGACGATTACTTACCTGATGCTATTTATGATGAAGAATTTTTATTAGATAATGGTAAAGAAATATCACGTATTTATGTGCCTTTAGGTCATAAAGTATCCATCCATAATAAAAACACATGGCAGGAAGTTATGGTGTTTTTTAATACACATATGTCGCTTCTAGAAGCTTTTTTTGAAGAATATAAGGATGTTATTGAAGGTTAATCTACCTTATTAATTTTACTTTCTATAGGTTTTTTATAAAATATATGAACCCAAATAGCTCTAGAAATTTTATAATTTAAGGTGCTTAATAATAACGTGATTAATGCTATTATTAAAAAGACTTTTAATGGCGAAAAGTCTATTAGGTGCCAGAATACAACTAAACTTATAATCATTTGTCCTACAGCAAGTGCGTAACTAACAAACATAGCTCCAAAGAAAAAACCTGGTTCTTTTTCAAATTTAAAATCACATACTTCACACCTAGTTTTCATTTCAGGAATTTTAAAAAACAATATATTACCACGAGTGCTAAACATTTTTCCTTTTTTACAATTAGGACATTTACATTGTATTACATTTAAAACGGTACTCATAAAACTTACATATTTATAGCGCAAAATTAAGTATATGTTATATATTTAAACCTATAATAAAAGCGCTATTTTTTGTACTTTTAAGACATTTTATATGAAAATTCCTGTTTTAAAAATAAATCAGTTTAAGAAAATCAAAACTTTTAATGACCTGTATGTTAATGATTTTTTAAATCATATACAGATAAATAAAGACCTGATAACAAAACCACATAGTCATAATTTTTATTTGTGTGTCTTATTTACTAAAGGAACAGGAACGCATGAAATTGATTTTAATAGTTATAGTGTTTTACCTGGTAAGGTGTTTTTTTTAAAACCAGGTCAAACACATGCTTGGAAGTTTGACACTAATCCGGAAGGTTATATCTTTTTTCATACACAGGATTTTTATGATCTTAATTTTTTAAGTCATGCATTGCAAAATTTTCCATTTTATTACTCCTATCAAAATCCACCAACACTAAAATTAGACGCAAAGCAAACTTTGGATTTAAGCACTAAATTTGAGGTATTATACAATGAGTATTCTAGCAATAATCTATTAAAAGAATTAAAACTAATTACGTTAATTAGTAGTATTTACATTGATTTGACTAGAGCATACACCGCAAATGTAAAACCTGAAAACTTAATAACATCTAGCTATTCTAAAATTTTAGAGCAGCTAGAAATCTTGATTAATCAATATTTTTACACGCAAAAACTGCCTAATTTTTATGCTAATAAACTAAACATTACAACTAAACACCTTAACCGAGTGGTCAAGCAAACCTTAAATAAAACCACTAGTCAATTAATTTCTGAGAGGTTATTATTGGAAGCCAAACGACTAATTGTACACTCTAAAAGTAACTTAGCTGAAATAGCAGATACTTTAGAATTTTCTGATTACGCTTATTTTTCTAAATTTTTTAAGTCTAAAACAGGCATAACACCTATGGCTTTTAAAAAGCAATACTAAATTAAGTTACATATTTTAAACATCACAAGTTTAAATGACGTAAAATAACACCATAAAAAAGTGGCAAATAGCTCCAGCTAACACAAATAGATGCCATATTACATGATTATAAGGTATTTTTTCGACAGCATAAAAAACAATTCCTACGGTATAAGATAATCCTCCAGCCATAAGTAAAACAATACCATTAGCATCCATTAAACTAGATAGTGTTGAAAAATCAAAAACCACTAACCAACCCATTACTAAGTACAGTAAAGTTGAAAAAGTGTTAAAGCGTCCAGTAAAAAACAATTTTAATACCACTCCAAAAGCAGCGATTCCCCAGACAATATAAAACAGCATCCAACCTAAACTTTGCTCTAAAGTAATTAGCAAAACAGGTGTGTAAGTTCCTGCTATTAATAAGTAAATACTAACATGATCAACAATTCTAAAATAGTGTTTCTTTTTTTCGTCAGTAATAATATGATATAAAGTTGATGCTGTAAATAGGATTATAATGGATAGTCCATAAACCACGACACTAAATAAACTAAATTCAGTTTTCTTGGTTTCAAAAACAATTAATAATACTAAAGCTACAATCCCAAAAGCAGCACCAATACCATGTGTCAGTGCGTTTAGCTTTTCTTCAAAAGGAGTTTGTTTTCGCATTTTATAAATTTTATTCTGTTTTTGACCATTTATTATTCAACTTAAAATATTCAAAATCTAAAGGTGATTTTACTAATTTTAATTGACCGTTTTGCCAAGCGCGTATTAATATATCTTCAATTAAATAATCCTCTTCTACATTTTCTGGGTCATACTCGCGCTTTAATGAGATATTAAATAAATAAGCAGTACTATTAAACCAAAAAGCTCTCCATCCGCTACGTAATTCTTTAATTAAATTAAAAGTCGTTTTACCAGTTTGTCTATGTATTAGTTTTACTAAAATTTGACCTTCTGTTCGTGTTAACTTTTTAAGCTCTTCAGAAAACTCTTCTTCAATATATTTTTGAACTTTTTTGGCATACTTTTTCTTATCACGTTTTCTATCTAAAGACTGCAATCTTGTATTTAAAGCATTTAACCTATCTGCTGCTAACTTAGCATAAGGGTAGACTTTTAATGTTTTGCGACCTAAAATAAGGTAACGTCTTCTGTCTTCTTTAGATTTAAATGAAAGCTTATCCAAAATCATTACTTCGTCTAAATAAATAGATTTTTGGGGTATTGAATCACCTTCTATTATAATATACTCAACTTCTGTTGAGTCTTGCTCTATAATATTAACTTCTTGTCCAACAAGAAAAGTAGGTATGCATAATAATATAAAAAGGATGTATTTCATAATTAAATAACTACTAAAACTATTCCAAAACGGAAACTTATACTGTAAAATTAAGAATTAACGTATTGCTAACTATTAAATAAGTGTGAATATTGTTATTTTAGACAAAAATTAAATTAAATGGCAACAAAAAGCATACTAAATAAAAAGTCTATGGACTTTTTAGAAACATATTTAAACAATGCATCACCTACAGGATACGAATGGGATGGTCAAAAAATATGGATGGATTACCTAAAACCTTATGTAGACACGTTTTTTACAGACACCTACGGAACTGCTGTGGGAGTTATAAATCCTGATGCAAAATTTAAAGTGGTAATTGAAGGTCATGCTGACGAAATCTCTTGGTACGTTAACTATATTTCTGATAATGGATTAATTTATGTAGTAAGAAATGGTGGTAGTGATCATCAAATTGCACCTAGTAAAATAGTTAATATTCATACTAAAAATGGTATTGTAAAAGGGGTTTTTGGATGGCCTGCAATACATACACGTAATAAAGCTAAGGAAGAAGCTCCAAAACCAAACAACATTACAATAGACGTTGGTGCAAAAGATAAAGAGGAGGTAGAAAAAATGGGCGTGCATGTTGGCTGTGTTATTACCTATCCAGATGAGTTTCATATTTTAAATGGAGACAAATTTGTTTGTCGTGCTTTAGATAACCGTATGGGTGGTTTTATGATTGCTGAAGTCGCGCGTTTACTTAAAGAAAATAAAAAAACGTTACCATTTGGACTTTACATTACTAACTCTGTTCAAGAAGAAATTGGTTTACGTGGTGCTCAAATGATAACAGAAACTATCAAGCCTAACGTAGCAATAGTAACAGATGTAACACATGATACTACAACACCAATGATTGACATGAAAGTACAAGGTCATGTAGAAATTGGTAAAGGTCCTGTTGTTGCTTATGCACCTGCTGTACAACAAAAATTACGTGATTTAATTACAGACACTGCAGATGATAATAAAATACCATTCCAACGTGCTGCTTTAAGCAGAGCTACTGGAACTGATACTGATGCGTTTGCATACAGTAATGGTGGTGTTGCGTCTGCATTAATCTCGTTACCATTACGCTACATGCATACTACTGTAGAAATGGTACATCAAGATGATGTAGAAAACGTAATTAAATTAATTTATGAAACATTACTTAAAATTGAAGATGGCGAAACATTTTCTTATTTTAAATAATAGCTTAGTCAAACTTGGCTAATAAGCAACTAATAATTAAGCCTCTTTTATTAAAAGAGGCTTTTTTAATCGTATAAATTATGGAAGAGTTAATAGATATAGTCACCAAAAATGGTAAACCCACAGGTCAATCTGCTTTAAAAAGTGAGATTCATAACAAAGGACTTTACCACAATACAGCACACATTTGGTTTTATACTAACCAAGGTCAAATACTATTAGCGCAACGTGCTGCTTCAAAAGCAATCTATCCCTTACTTTGGGATGTATCTGTTGCTGGACATATTGATGCAGGAGAATCTATTGAGGTTGGTGCTATTAGAGAAATTAAGGAAGAAATTGGATTACAAATAAACTCTTGTTATTTACAAAAAATTGGTGTTTTTAAGTGCTTTCAAAATTACCCTAACGGAATAAAAGATTACGAGTTTCATCATACATATATAACCCCTTTAACAGTGCCAATATCTACACTAAAACCGCAGTTAGAAGAAGTCGAAGCACTTAAGCTAGTCACTATTTCTCAGTTTAAATCGCTTCTAGAGAATAGTAAAGAAAATGGTCATTTTGTTGCAAGCAATAAAGATTATTATGTAAACGTGCTAAACCAAATTTCTGAAAAAATATTATAATTTAGACCTATGCAACTACTATTAATGGCTTTAGCGCCAATTGTTATCATTATATTTTACATTTATCTAAAAGATAAGTACGAGAAAGAACCTAAACGCTTATTAATAATTTCGTTTTTATTAGGTGCTATTGTTAGCATCATAATTACTACACTACTCTATTCTGTTTTTAATATACTTGTGCCATTAGAAGATAAACTAAGTGTTTGGGAACAGTTTAAACAAGCCTTTTTTGTTGTTGGCTTTTCTGAAGAATTAAGTAAATTTTTAATCGTTTTACTTTTTGCACAACGCCATAAAGAATTTAATGAGCCCTTTGACGGTATTGTATATGCTGTTATGGTATCTATGGGATTTGCAGCAACCGAAAACATCATGTATGTCATGCAAAGTGGTCCAGCAACAGCAATTGCCAGAGCATTTACCGCAGTGCCTGCTCACGCTACTTTTGGAATTTTAATGGGATACTTTATGGGTAAAGCAAAATTTGCACCTAACAAATTATACTTAAATTTATTAGGCTTATTTTTTGCTGTTTTATTTCATGGCGCCTATGACTTTTTCTTATTTATAGATTTTGTCCCTGGTATTTGGGTTGGTGCTTTTGTGTCTCTAGCAATTGGAATTTTCTTATCTAGAAGAGCCATTAGATACCATCAAAATAGCTCTGTTTTTAAAGACGATTTAAATTCTATTTCTTAACAAATTTTATCGCATCCAAAGTACTTTCATTATTAAAAGTAACAAAATACAAACCATTAGCTAAGGCACTAACATCTACTGTTGCATTATTATAAAAGCTAGCATCATAAACTTGTTTTCCTGTAATATCAGTAATAGAAAATTGTATGGTTCTATTTAAAGTAGACTGTAATTGTAGCGTATTATTAACTGGATTTGGAAATAAAGCTACTGATTTAGTAGTGGTTACAACCTGTGCTGTTGATAGCGTATAACTATTTAGTTCAGCTACATAACTATCTACAGAGTCTCCGTCTTCTGTTCCACTCCAATCACTCCCAAATAATAATCTGGTCCCTGTTGGGCTGATAGTTACGTGTGGTTCTGCAAAATAACCAAACTCATCTGGATCACTTCTATGGTGTGCGACTCTATAAACATCGGCATCAAACGCATTAACCTTAGCGATAAATAATTCTTGATCTAAAATCTGTACACCATCACGCTGAAAACCTAAACAAGATACTGCAACCCAACCATCTTCAGTATTTTTATGCGCTAAAGACGATATATGTGTTCCTGATTTTGGATACGCATAATCACTATAAGTCGTGACAGCAAAACAGTCTCCTGTTGTCGCATTGTGCGCCACTAAAGTCCCTTGACAACCACCATTTACACCTTCTTCAAAATTAACATTGTAATAGGCATCGTCTCCATTACTTAGTTTTCCTAAGCATGAATGCTGTACACCGTCAATATTTAAACTTCTAACAAAATCACCATTAGCATCATAAACATCACCTCTATGAAAAAATAAATTACCACTAGGGAAAGGCATTGGAGCTGTATAAGCAACGTCTGATAGATTAAATTGTGTTAGCGTTCCTGTCGAAATTCTGTAATAATATGCAGCAGTATTTCCGCATCTAAAAGCAAACACGTCATCATCCCATGACATCATTTGGATATCGTTACCTCCTGTTAAACCGTTACTAGCAATACAACCACTAATTGTTCTAATATTAACCAATACCGTTTTTACTTGGGTTTGTACATTGTAACTAATCAAATCATCCGTAGTGCCATCCATATAAAAGAATATATCAGGATTAGAAAACGACCAAAAAATAGTCTCAATATCATCAGGATTGACATCTGTTAGGTTTCTTATAAAGGTATAATCTTGACCATTTAATAATTGGTGATTTCCTCCGCCATAAACTATCATTAAACTTTCATCTGCATTCCAAGCTTGTATTGTGCTATACATAGGCTTAATAGAATTACCTGTTCCTGCATTAGTAATACGTCGTATTTGGGTTGCTGGAAAAGATGGGTCTGCTGCAGATTGCAAATAACCTGGTTTAGCCAAATCTTGCATTGGATGTTGTGCTAAGTCGTTTGCACTATATCCTAAGGACAAGTCTTGAGCGTTACCAACCTGAAATAATAAGCATAATAAAAGAAGTAATTTTATTTTCATAATCTATGAAGTATATAACTTAAGTACGTAAAAATAAACCTAATGGATGTAATTGTTAACTATTAAAGAATAATATATTGTATTTCTGTTTTACTAAAACGTTATAGTTACTTATCTTTATGCCTCATAATTTTAGACAAAATGAGCCAAAAATTTAATGTAAAAACAAATGGTCTTAATCAATTTGAAATAGACTCAGATGTTATAAAAAGCATTGATTCTGTTGAAGTTAAACAGAATACATTCCATCTTTTAGACAATAACAAACCTTTTAAAGTCGAAATCACAGATAGTGATTTTCTTAAAAAATCGTACTCCGTAAAAGTTAATAATAACCTTTATAGCGTTCAAATCGAAGACCAATTGGATGCTTTAATAAAAGCAATGGGATTTGAGGTTGGTGCTTCCAAAGTTATTGATAATATAAAAGCGCCAATGCCAGGATTAATCTTGGATATAATGGTTAAACCAGGAGACGAAGTTACTGTAGATACACCATTACTTATCCTTGAAGCCATGAAAATGGAAAACAGCATTGTATCACCTAGAGATGGTGTTATAAAGTCTGTGACAGGAACAAAGGGAAGTACTGTAGACAAAGGTGAATTGTTAATTGAATTTGAATAACATGAAAAAAATACTAGTCGCCAATCGTGGCGAAATCGCAATAAGAGTCATGAGTACAGCCCAGAAAATGGGAATCAAAACCGTAGCAGTCTACTCTACTGCAGATCGTAATGCGCCTCACGTAAAATTTGCTGACGAGGCTGTTTTAATCGGAGAAGCACCATCTAATCAATCGTACTTATTAGGCGATAAAATTATAGAAGTTGCTAAAAGTTTAAACGTGGATGGTATACATCCTGGATATGGTTTTTTAAGTGAAAATGCTGACTTTGCAGAGCTTTGCGAAAAAAATAATATCACTTTTATTGGCCCAAAATCGCATGCCATTAAAGTCATGGGTAGTAAACTTGCAGCTAAAGACGCTGTTAAAGGTTACGATATACCAATGGTGCCTGGAACGGATCAAGCGATTACAGACATTCCTGAAGCTAAAAAAATAGCCAAAACGATTGGTTTTCCTATTCTAATAAAAGCGTCAGCTGGAGGTGGTGGAAAAGGAATGCGTGTTGTGGAAAAAGAAGACGAATTTGAATATCAAATGAATCGCGCTATCAGTGAAGCTGTTAATGCTTTTGGTGATGGTTCTGTTTTTATTGAAAAATATGTGGGATCTCCTCGTCATATCGAAATTCAAGTCTTGGCAGATACGCATGGTAATATTATTCATCTTTTTGAGCGTGAATGTAGTATACAACGTCGTCACCAAAAAGTAGTTGAAGAAGCACCAAGTGTAGTTTTAACTCCAGAATTAAGAGAAGAAATGGGACAAGCTGCTATTAAAGTAGCAAAAGCGTGTGATTATGTTGGTGCTGGAACAGTCGAGTTTTTATTAGATGAAAACAAGAATTTCTATTTCCTTGAAATGAATACCAGACTACAAGTAGAACATCCTGTTTCAGAAATTATAGCAGGTGTTGATTTAGTAGAATTACAAATAAAAGTGGCTCGTGGCGAAGCTTTAGACATACAACAATCTGATTTAAAAATTAATGGTCACGCTTTAGAATTACGTATTTATGCTGAAGATCCTTTAAACGATTTTTTACCTAGCGTAGGGCATTTAGACGTGTATAATCTTCCGGAAGGAAAAGGGATTAGAGTGGATAATGGTTTTGAACAAGGTATGGATATTCCTATCTATTACGACCCAATGTTAGCCAAGTTAATTACTTACGGTAAAACACGTGAAGAAGCCATGCAATTAATGCGTCAAGCGATAGCGGATTACGATGTTAAAGGTATTGAAACTACGTTGCCATTTGGTACGTTTGTGTTTAATCACGAGGCGTTTAAATCGGGTCATTTTGATACACATTTTGTTAAAAAGTACTATTCTCCAGAAGCTTTAAAACAAGATGCAGAACACGAAGCTAAATTAGCTGCTCTTTTTGCTGTAAAACAGTATCTAGAGGATCAAAAGCAATTAAGACTACCAACTAATTAGATAATTACATAACGTATAGCGTTTACGACCATACGTGATTAAAATAGAGATATGGAATCTAAAATAAAAACCCTAAACGAAAAACTTGAGCTATCCAAATTAGGAGGTGGTCAAGCAAGAATAGATAAACAACACCAGAAGAAAAAATTAACAGCCCGAGAACGTGTTACTTATTTAATGGACGAAGGTTCGTTTGAAGAAATTGGTGCATTAGTAACCCATAGAACTGTTGATTTTGGAATGCAAAACCAAAAATTTTATGGTGATGGTGTTATTACAGGTTACGGAACAATAAACGGAAGATTAGTGTATGTTTTTGCACAAGATTTTACAGTATTTGGAGGTGCTTTGTCTGAAACACATGCCGAAAAAATTTGTAAAATAATGGACTTAGCACTCAAAGTTGGTGCGCCTTTTATTGGTCTTAACGATTCTGGTGGTGCACGTATCCAAGAAGGTGTAAAATCCTTAGGTGGATATGCTGATATTTTTCATAGAAATGTAAAAGCATCTGGTGTCATTCCACAACTATCTGCAATTATGGGTCCGTGTGCCGGAGGAGCTGTTTACAGCCCTGCAATGACGGATTTTACTATGATGGTAGAAGACACCAGTTACATGTTTGTAACAGGTCCAAACGTCGTTAAAACAGTAACAAACGAGGAGGTAACTAGTGAGGAACTTGGTGGTGCAAGTACGCACTCTACTAAATCTGGTGTAGCCCACGTCACATCATCAAATGATATCGAATGTCTTGAAGATGTTAAACGTTTACTTAGTTATTTACCACAAAGTAACTTAGAAAAACCAAAAGATTTACCGTTTGAATTAGGTGAGGAAATTAGAGACGAACTAAAAACAATTATTCCTACTAATGCCAATAAACCATATGACATGCATAATGTTATAAAAGGTATAATTGATAAAGATAGCTTTTTTGAAATCCATAAAGATTTTGCTGAAAATATTATTGTTGGTTTTGCAAGAATTGGCGGAAAAAGCGTTGGTATTGTTGCCAACCAACCATTATTTTTAGCAGGTGTTTTAGATGTAAATAGTTCGCGTAAAGCAGCACGTTTTACACGTTTTTGTGATGCGTTTAATATTCCGTTATTAGTTTTAGTGGATGTTCCAGGATTTTTACCAGGAACAGATCAAGAATGGAACGGAATTATAGTACATGGTGCAAAACTATTATACGCTTTAAGCGAAGCTACAGTGCCTAAAGTAACTGTAATTACAAGAAAAGCTTATGGTGGTGCTTATGATGTCATGAACTCTAAACACATTGGAGCAGACCTAAATTACGCTTGGCCTAGTGCTGAGATTGCAGTTATGGGAGCAAAAGGTGCCAGCGAAATTATTTTTAGAAAAGAAATAAAAGAATCAGACAATCCTGAAGAAAAACTTTTAGAAAAAGAAGCCGAATATGCTGAACTGTTTGCTAACCCTTATAAAGCTGCAGAACGTGGTTTTATAGATGAAGTTATTCTTCCTGAAAACACAAGACGTAAATTAATTAAAGCGTTTAAAATGTTAGAACATAAAGAAGAAGTATTACCAAATAGAAAACATGGTAATATTCCTTTATAAAAACGACTATTTCATATAAAAAAAGAGCCTCAATTGAGGCTCTTTTTAGTTTCCCTAAAAAATTAGAGATTACTAGCTATTATTTATTCTATAATCACTTTTTGAGAAGATACTATTGTACCATCGGTCATTCTTACTACATAAATCCCTGACGCTATTGTGCTAACATCTAAAGTATTTAATCCTGTTGTTAAGCTTCCTTTTTTGACTAAACCTCCAATCACATTGTACATTTGGTACTCATAATTACTATTAGCAGTGTTTAATTTAATATTTATAAGTCCTGCATTTACTGGATTTGGATACACTACAGGTGCAGCTTCATTAGATAATTGTACTTCTTCTACACCTAAGGTTTCATTAAAAATACTAATTTCCCAAAGTCCTCTTCCATATGTTCCAACTACCAATTTATCTTGTGTGTAGTTAATTTCTAAATCATTAATAACCACATTTGGCAACCCTTCGCCTAACTTAGCCCAATCTTCCGTTCCTGTTTTAAAATACACGCCAATTTCGGTTCCTAAAAATAAAATCTCTTGACCTTGATTTTGTTTTAAAACCACTTGCTTTGCAACTATGTTTGGTAATCCTGCTGAAATATTAGTCCAAGTTGATCCACCATCGATAGATTTAAAAACCTTTGATCCGTCTACATAACCATTTACTGTTGCATATAAAATATTAGTATTGTTTTGATTTAATGAAACAGAATTCATTTTAGCACTAGCTTCAGGTTGATTAATTGTCGTCCATGTACTTCCATCATTAATAGATTTTCTAGCAGAAGTTTCGCCAATAACAATTAAATTATTTCCAAAAGTTTCGATATACTCTATAGCTCCTGCTCCAGAGTTTAAGTTAGTCCAAGTGTCTCCTTTATTAGCCGATTTATAAACATCTGCAAAACCACCATATAATATTGAAGAATTTGTGGAGTGCATTTTTAGCGTCCAAACAAAAGGAGCTCCTGCAGTTGGTGTTGTTAAACTTGTTCCCCAAACATCGCCTAAAAAGCCATTATTTGCTCTTGTTAACCCACCATTTTGTGACCCTAAATATCTAATTTGAGGATTTGTATAATCTACAGCTGTACAAGTACCATCTCCTGCTCCTGCTGTTACCCATGTTGGTACACCTCCAACTAACTCTAAACTGTAACCATCATTATCTTGGTTTCCCATAATCATGTTATCTGTTGTGGTTTGTGGTGTTATTGCTACTGAATAAAGCTGCGTTACTATTACTCCGTTTGACTTATATTCTACCGTAGGTTTTTCATCTGCAATATTGCTATAGGTTACAAAATTTAAACCACCATCGTTTACATTCCAAAAAGAATAGCCATCATCTAAAGGTCCAATTTCATGTATATCTGCATGTCCATAAGAACCTGCAGAACTATTATCAGACCATGAATTGTTTAAAGTTACATACCAAGTATTACCTAAGTCATCAGAATTTATTCCATCGACTACTCCACTAATAATCAATCCATCTTTTACAGTTAAACATTGGTTATAAGAACCTTGGGTATTATATCCTACTGCTGGCACACCAATGGTAGTTAAAACTGGTGACGCTAAAGTGGTATTATAAGTAGAAATCTGTCCATTTTCGCTTTGTACATAAAACACGCCTAATTGATCTGATGTAATAGCATGACGTTGACTATTGTTACCTTCTGGTATTAAAACACTCCATGTACTTCCATTATTTGAAGAGAAAAACAATCCACCCCAACTATCCGAACACATAATATTATTACCATTTCTATGAAACTTACCTATTACAGCATCGTCATAATTATGAGTATAAACATTGGTCCAAGTGATACCTCCATCTGTTGTTTTTTTAATGTGTTTATTAGTTCCAACAATTACTGTATTTGCATCAATAACTATTAAATTAGAGGTTGACTCTTGTTGGTCTAAACTAAATGTCAAATTTGTTGGTAGATAGGTTTCGCCAAAATCAGTTGATTTATAAATCCCTATTGATTTAATATGCTTAGCGTCATAATCTCCTGTAGATATGTATATAGTTCCAGGATTATTAATATCTGTAGCACTACTTTTAATATCAGTAACACCAATACCTGCTAAATGATCTAATTTAGGCGTCCATGATGTACCATTATCTGTAGATTTCCAAACACCACCAACTGGAGCACTTACAAATAATACGTTTTGATTTGGATCTGTAGCGTGTTTATATCTTAAAAAATTAGTTAACCTTCCAAGCTGCGGATAATTAGGATAACCATTAGCATCTGGGACTTGTTGTGGTCCAATATTAGTCCAGGTTTGACCAGTATTTAAAGATCTGCTACTTTGATTAAATACATTTGTGTTGTTTTCTACTTTTCCATTGGCATCAATAATACCTGCATTATAATACCCTGAGAAAGCGTTAGGGAAATTACCGTTAATATCTACTCTATCTTTCCAAAAATAAGCCCAACGTTCAAATTGTTTATGCTTTTTAATTTCAGTTTTAGATGCATTTTTATTAAATGCTCCTAATTCCTCTCGGACTTGTTTAATAATTTGATAATAATTACTCCCTTTTATATAAGGTGTCGATTTATAGTCTATAGATTGAGCATAGGATACAATCGTGAAGACCAATAATAAAAACGTAATTGTTTTTTTCATGTTTTTCTATTTAATGGTTAGAACAACACAAATATGCTATATCCTTTACATAGTTGCGTTAAGAAAGACTACGCAATAACTACGCAGTTCTATTTTAAACAAAAAAATCCCCAAAAGCAGCTGCTCTTGAGGATTCCTAACATAGTTAATTATTGCTATTATTTAACTATCAACTTATATGTAAATATTCCGTTTTGATTATTGATTCTAACAAAATAAAATCCCGTTTGATACTGCGAAATATCAATTTTATAATTTTCGATTAGGTTAAGATTCTTTTTAAAGAACATTAATTTTCCTAAAGCATTAAATACTCTAACATCTACTGTTTCATTTGAATTAGATACCAAATTAAACGTTTGTGATGCTGGATTTGGATACATTTTTATACCAGATATTTCTGTTGGGCTTTCTGATATTCCTAATGTTGTAATATCATATCTAGGCGTGCGCCAAACACCACGACCATAGGTAGCTGTATATAACTTATTGTCAGCATAATTAATTTCTAACTCGCTAATTTTTACATTAGGTAGATTATTAATAAATGGTTTCCATGAGTTACTTGTTGTATTATCAATGTAATACACACCATAATCCATACCTAAATATAATCCGTCGTTACCATTGTTATCCCATACTAATGCTAAAGCGCTAAAATCTGGTAAATCATATTTGTAGGAGGTCCATGTTGTACCTCCATCATTTGTAACATATACCTTTTCTGTACCTACCGTTGCTATTGCAACTTTATTAGGATTAGTTGGATGTATAGCTATAGAATTGATATAGTCTCCAGAGTAACTAGTTACTTCTGTCCAAGTACCTGATCCTGTTGTTGTTTTATAAAGCTTATTTAAATAAGCAGCATACATTGTATTTGGTGTGGACTCTGAAATTTTAAGATGGTTTAATTTAGAAGCAAAAACCTGAGAAATAGCGGTCCAATTTGAGCCACCATCTAAAGATTTATATACTTGATCGTAACCAGCATAAATAACGTTTACAGCAATTGGATCTTGCTCAAAAGGTGTAATCCAATTTCCTGTTTTATTATCCGGAATAGTGATTGCTGCTAATGTTTGACCACCATCAATAGATTTATTTAAGCTTCCATCTTGAGCTGTACCATAAATAATTTGACTGTTAGTTTTGTCTACAAAACCTTCCATACCATCTCCACCAATCCAATCTCTCCAAACACCTGTTGCAGTTAATGTAGCACTTCCATTATCTTGAGCACCTCCTGTAACTACGACAGGATTAGTTTGGCTAATACCAAAAGCGTAAAACTGTCTAATCCCTAATCCTGCTGTTATGTCTGTAAAATAGGTTGTACTTATTGGTCCTGCACTGTTTGTAGCTTTAAACACACCTCCATCAGTTGTTGTATACAATGTACTTCCAACAAACGTCAGTAAATCGACATCTGCATGAGAATAACCTAAATTATTTGATTCCGTATCAGAAATATTCCAGTTAGTTGTTGGATTAAAGGTAACACCACCATCTATAGATCGCCAAGTATTAACACCTGCAATATGCACTTCGTTAGCATTAGTATGACTTACTGCAATATCCATATCTCTTGGTGCTTGACCACTTGTTGCATCACTTAAATCTGTAGCCACAAGATTATAGCCAAAATAATTTTTACCAGAATGCTCTAATGTAGTAAACGTATTTCCGCTGTTAGAAGATTTATATAATGCTTTAAAATAAGCTCCTGACGTCCCACTTGCCTCTACCATATAAACAGCAGATGGATCAGCATTTGTAACTGCAAGCATTTTTGCTCCAACACTAAACACATTAGGTGTTGCAGACTCAAAGCCATCATTAAACACCGTTCCTAAATTGGAAGTTTCGACCTTAATGTCATCTAATGTAACACCTCCACCTCCTGCGTTTGTAACAGCTCCTTCAAAAGCAATATGATAATCGGCAGAAGTATTTGGTAAACTTAAAGTAATATCAGACCATGCTTCTTGAGCGGTTGTATAACTAGCTAACTCAATCCAAGAACTTGCTGAGGTTGTTTTGTAATACACTTTTAAAGCATCAACATCTCCAAAATAATCCGGTTGCGCATATGAGAATTTTAAAACTGGATTATTTGCTGTCCCTAAATTTAAAGCTGGTATCACTAATTTAGTCTTATTACCAGTAGCTCCAGATGTACCTTTTTCAAATAATCCTAATCCAGAACCTGTTTTTGGCGTAATTAACGTGACACCAAAATGTTGCGAACCTTGATTTATGGATTTCCAATTTAAAGTCCCATTTACATACTCAGTGTCGTAATTAGTTACGCCTGTTGGTGCTTCAACTTTAGTAAAAGTTACACCTCCATCTGTAGATTTAAATAAAAAGACTCCAGAAGCATAAATTGTATTAGAATCAAAGGGTTTAAACTCAAAATCATAACCTCTAGATTCTGCTTCAGGATGAATTAATGACCACGAACTGCCAGAGTTAGTAGACTTAAAAAGCCCACCATGCTCAATACTACAATACATTTTTGAAGGTGTAGTTGGATCAATCAAAATTCGGTTTACTTCTCCACTACCTATTGTACTAGCTACTAAATTCCAGGTTGCTCCAGCATCTGTAGATTTAAAGATTGTTCCGTTATCTGATCCCCAAAAATAAGTTGAAGGGTCTGATGGATGCATAGCTAAGGCATAAACCTTCATGTTAGAAAAATTATCACATAAAGGCGTCCAGTTGGTTCCTCCATCTATTGTTTTCCAAACACCTCCTGTTTCGGCACCTACAATAATATGGTTTTGGTTACCTGTTTCAAAAGCTATAGAAGTAATTCTACCTGTTCCAGGATTCCAACCCGAAGTTGCATTCCAAGAATATGGTCCTAATTGCTCCCAGTTTCCGTTGTCAGAAGATGCGCTTCTGCTGTTAATTGCTTTTTGATTAATATAATTATTATAACGCTCTAATTCATTATAATAAAATTTATTAGATCTTAAAACTCCATTTTGTTTAATGGATCTTAAAGCCTGATATTCCCATCGTTTATATTGTTTGTAACCAGTACCTCTTCCTTTGCCTTTATTTTCAAAATGGGCTTGAGCTGCTATCTGGATTTCTTGGACTGTATAAGTTCCTTTATTAATCATTTCACTATAATCATTGGATTGCGAAAACAATGATCCCGTTGATAATAGTAATAAAATTAGGTAGATTTTTTTCATTAGTAATTTAGAGTTATAATTTATATATCTACAAATAACTAAAGGCTAATTGCATTAATAAAATTATAAACTACGCATTAACTACGCACATCTTAAAAACACTAAAAAACAAGGTTTTACTAGGTTAAAGTACACTAATTTTAGAATCCTTAAACGTGTCATTTAAGTAATCTATTAGCGTAAGTGTGCTGTCTAATTCCTCAATTTTTTTGGAAATACGATAGCGTTTACTTTCTACAGCACGAGTAGAGGTATTTAAAAAAGCTGCGATTTCTTTATTTTTAAAACCTAAAAACAAATAATAACAGATGATGATTTCAGAATCATTTAAATTAGGATGCATCGCTTTTATTTGAGTAAAAAACTCGATATTAACATCATTAATTAGCTCTAAATAATTTTCTTCTTTTGCTAAAAATGTTGACGATTGATGATGTATGTTTTTATATAATGCTTTAGTTTTTTCTTTTTGTTCCGAAGAATTATCTATAGAAGAAATGGTTCTCAACTCTCTTTTAAGTTCAGTAATATAATCCTCTAATCCTCTAACTTTAACTTTCAGTTTTTCATGATTGGTTTGCATAAACTGATATTCGTCTTTGCGTTTAGTAAACTCGATAAATTTAAGTTTAATTTTCTTGTAGCGTAATGCTATAAAAGTACCAAACACAATTATAGCACCAATAAGTATTGCAATCCATATTCTGTTTGTATTTCTTTTTTTGGTAACCTCTAGCAATGCTTCATCAGTGTTAACCAATGCATTATTTAATTCTAAACTTGCGTTAGATACTTTTTGTAATAACTGGTCGTTAAAAACACTTAAAGAGTCTAAATAGTTATTTTTAGCAACGTCGTTATCCAATTGTCCATAATAGTCAGCATATAGTTTAAAATACTCCTTAACATCATAGCTATTCATTGATTGACGCATTTTAGTAGATGCATCAAGATAAAATGCTACCGAATCCATTGCTTTTTGTTTGAACTGAATGTGTGCAAAACAATTATTAATTGTTACTATATGTGATTTGTACAATGCACTTGCTATTGTATTGTCATTTTCTAAATTTTTAAGTAAATTAAAATAATAATGTGCTGTATTTAAATTATCTAAATGAGCGTAATTAGAGGTCAACATAAATAAGGCATACATGTAATAATATTGATCCTCTATAATATTTTTATATTGCTGTAAATTAGATAATAATAAGGCGTTACTTTTGGCGTAATCACCTTGATCAAACGGAATGTAAGCGTACATTTGACTCACTTCTGCTAAGCCATTTACATTATTAGTTTTAGTATAAAATGATTTAGCATCCTCTAAATATTTAAATGCAGTAGAGTCCTTATTAATTAGGTACGAATTATAAAAAAGCTCAACAGATACCATGCCTGCAATATCGTAATCCTTCTCTAATTTAGCATGTTTTAAAGCTAAAGCAAAATTTTGAAACTGCTTGATAGGTTCTTCATTTTTATCATTTAAAAGTCCCTTTAATTGATAATAATACGCTAAACGTCCTGTTATATTAGAAGTAATCGGATTAGGAATACTATCTAAAAACTGAGCTGATATTTTTGGGTTTACATCTAAATATGTTTGTGCAGAGTCTAATAAGCTGTAATAATTTTGCTGCTTTTTAGATTGACCAATTGCAAAACCACAAAATAGAATTAACGTTATAAATAAAGTGAAAAAGGAATTAATTCTGAACTGCTTAAAAATCATTAAAATCTAACTTTGATATCGTGTTTCAAACAAATTTAAGCAAATTAAAATTCATAAAAAATGGATTGATTACTTTAAAAAAAATATTTAAAATTTAAGCCTTGTAAGGATTATTTTTCATCTTCAATTATAATAAATTAACTAAATAATTATAATAATTATCAGACAAGTACTGCAAATGCTGATAAATATAAAAATGCTCAATATTAAAAATTAACACTTTAACTACTAGTTATTTATATACATTTGCTATATTATAATTACTGTGTTATTTTAAGATGAAAACAAAACTTTTTTTTCTTGCCTTAGTTACTTTGTTAGTAACCAATAGTTTTGCTCAAGATGAGTTGCCTTTACCTACAAGTGATGGCAGAATTGCATTACTGACTTCTTTGGTTGATAATAATCTTCAAAAAACATTAGAAAAAGAAATTAATTCTAATCCGTTATGGAAAACCTTAATTAATCAGAAAAAAATGGCAATTGGTTTAGTGGACTTAAGAGACACTAATAATGTAAAATTTGCACGACTTAATGGCAACCACATGATGTATGCTGCAAGTTTACCAAAAATTGCTGTTTTACTTGCTGCAATGGATGCTATTGATAAAAAAGAATTAATAGAAACTAAAGATATTAGAAAGGATATGCGACTAATGATTAGCAAATCCAACAATCAAGCAACAACCAGAATGATTGATCGCTTAGGATACGATAAGATTGAAGCGGTTATGAGAAGTCCAAAATATAAGTTTTATGACGAAAACTTTGGAGGTGGTCTTTGGGTTGGAAAACGTTATGGTGGTGGCGGAAATACTAACAGAGAACCTTTAAAAAACCTTAGTCATGCTGCTACAGTTACACAAGTATGCAGATATTATTACTTACTAGCCAATGGTAAATTAGTAAACAGAAAACGATCTAAACAAATGTTAGATATTATGGAAAACCCAGAGTTACACCATAAATTTGTAAACACTTTAGATAAAATTGCACCTGAAGCTAGAATATTTAGAAAATCTGGCTCATGGAAAAATTACCATTCAGACTCTGTTTTAGTTTGGGGAAAAGACGACAATAGACGCTATATTTTAGTCGCTTTAATCGAAGATTCAGCTGGAGAGCAAATTATTAGAGACTTAATAAAACCTATTGAAAAAGTTTTAAGAACACAATAGCTAGCCTTTAAATTAGACAAATTATTGCCTATATAAAACTTAAAAAGCAATACCTTTATAGTGTTATTTGACAATAATTTTTGACCAATAAACACCATCTTGAAAATCAAACTTCCTATTAATAAAAAGCTTAAAACATTTATTTTAAAAGCATTTGATATTAAAGAAGAAGAGTTAAACAAAACGCTCCTACTTCAACTCAATATCTTTATTTTAATAACAACATTGTTGGTTATTAAGCCTACAATAAATTCGCTGTTTTTATCAGAGCTTACCTCTAGCGCTTTACCTTTAGGTTACGTACTAACAGCCTTAATGGCTATAATTGGATCTTTTTTTTATACCAAAGCTCTAGAAAAATACACTTTAAACATCATAATAGATAGGACGTTAATAGCTTCTATAACCTCGTTAATAGCGTTTGGTATTTTACTAAAATTTAATGTCATTTCAGGCGTTTTCTTATACATTCCGTATGTATGGGTCGCTATTTACGGTTTACTTACTGCGTCTCAATTTTGGTTATTAGCTAATGTGGTTTACAATGTTAGAGAAGCTAAACGTGTGTTTGGATTTATTGGTGCAGGTGCTATTGCTGGTGGTATTTTTGGAGGTTACCTTACTTCCTTTTTAACTAAAATTTTATACACAGAAGACTTACTTTTTATAGCTGCAATACTAGTTTCAATATGTGTACCATTATCTAGATATATCTGGAAAAATGAGGTTAAAAGTTTAAACGAGTTTCAGTTATCTATAAAAAATGAGACGAATACTAAATCGCCTTTTAAACTAATAAGACAATCCAAATTATTAAGCTTAATTGCATTAGTCATTGGGATGAGTGTTTTAATTGCCAAGTTAATTGATTATCAATATAGTGATTATGCCTCTAGATTTATAGCTACGGAAGATGAGTTAACTTCCTTTTTTGGTTTTTGGTTTTCTACTTTAAGTGTTATTTCATTATTAATTCAACTTTTTTTAACCAAACGCATTGTAGGTACTTTTGGTGTTGGTAAATCCCTTTTATGGCTTCCTGCTGGTATTTTAATAGGCTCTATTTTACTACTTTTTATTCCAGAGTTATGGGTTATTGTATTTATAAAAGTAGTGGATGGTAGTTTAAAACAGTCTGTAAACAAAGCCTCTACAGAGTTGTTGTCCATACCTATTCCAATGGATATAAAAAAGAAAACTAAAACCTTTACAGATGTTGTTGTGGACAGTATAGCTACAGGAATAGCAGGTTTTATTTTAATATTTTTTATTAACGGTTTAGATATTTCATCTACATCTATTAGTATTATTATTATCGTCTTGATTATTATATGGTTGGTTTTAATCTATTTTTTAAGACAGCAATATGTCATCGCATTTAAACAACTTTTAGATAATGCTGAAGTCAAAAAAAGCAAAGTCCATAAAGAGGAACTTAAAGTCACCTCAATCATTGGTTCCGTTTTACGCGTTTTAAATACTGGTAAAGAAAACCAAATAATTAACATGCTTGAAAAGACACTTGAAGTTAAAGACGAACGTTTTTTTACAGCCATTAAAACACTATTAAACCACGACTCTCCTAAAGTAAAAGCCTTAGCTATTGATAATTTATATTTTTTGAAAACGGAAAATTTATCAACACAAATTGAAGCTATGATTTATGACGATAACCAGCAAGTTACAACGTCTGCCTTTAGATATCTTTTAAAAAATTATAAGCAAAATACAATCGTTTTATTTGAAAACCATATTAATAGTACAGACAACACCATTGCTAATGCAGCTTTAGTAGGCTTATCCTTGGAGTTAAGAAACAACCAACTATTACAAAATCGTTTTAACTTAGAACAAAAAATAGAATCTGCTTTAAATAAATATTTAGAGCTTACTGATGCCAATTTAAAAAACAATACTATTAAATCTGTTTTAGAAAGTATTGGTAACGCAAAAATCAGTACCTACTACAATGTGCTTAAAACGCAACTACTTTCCAAAGATTTAGATGTTGTAAAGACTGCAATAATCAGTGCTTCCAAAACTTTAGATCCTGAATTTATCGACCATATTATTTCGCATTTATCAATAAAAGAAACCAGACAAATTGCTGTAGACGCCTTGTTTTTTTATAACGATCCTGTTATAGACGTCCTATATCAAAAGGTTATAAAAGAAACAATAGATTTTGAAGATGCTGCTTATGTAATATTGGTTATCGAAAAGTTTAAATCTCAAAAAGCCATTAACACATTAATGTTGCTAACTGGTGATACAGAACATACAGTTAAAATTGAGGCTATTGAAGCCTTAAAACGATTAAAATGGAAATATCCACATCTAAAAATTAAAGATCGCTTTATAGTGGATAAAATTTTAGACGAATGTCAATTATATCAAAATACATTAGCTGTTATACACACTCAAATTGTGTTACAATATAAAATGAAATCGGTAACCATGGAGTCTAAAGATGAAAACGAAGCCAGAAACGGACTTATCCATTTGCTAGAACAACGATTGGACAGACAACTGCAACGCATTTTTAGGTTTTTAGGCATTAAATATCCTCCAAATGATGTTGACCCAATCTTAAACACCATCATGCATGGTAAAGAAGAGCAGCGCATTCATGCAATCGAGTTTTTAGATAACATTCTAAACAGTCAGCTTAAAAAAGAATTAATTCCAGTAGCCGAATCTGTATTATTAGATTCTAATCAAGAAGAAAAATTAAAAAAATTAAACCTTAAAGTTTTTAGCGAAATTGAATGTTATAACGAGCTTTTAAAACGAAAAGACGTAAAACTAAAATTTGCTGTTTTATATCTTATTGAAAAATCAAATAACACCAACTTTAAACCGCTTTTAGAATTGGTGTTAATTAATGAAACTAATAAAAAAATTAGAGCAAAAACCGAAAGTCTTTTAGGCCTTACTTCCTGATTAATTTATCAATATTTGCTGCTAAAGTCATATGGTCTGTTGCCGAGTTTTTACGCAATACATTAGTCATTAATACAACCATATAAGTTGTGTTATCAGGATGCTCTACAATTGCTACAGAGTTCATAAAATTTTGAATATTACCCATATACTTTCCACAAACCTGACCATTACTTCTATCACATTTATATAAACTTCCAGATTTAAAATAGACTGCTGCTTCCTTTAAAGCAGGTGCTTGTGCATATCTAATACGTCTGTCTGTCATGTACATCAAACGTTTCATCTCTAGACTAGACTGCGCATCAATAACATTACCTTGCTCTAATTGTACTAAAAATTTCATAACACCAAATGGCGTTCCAATACTTCCTCCTTTATCACCAACGTAAGTATTTGCTCCTCTAGTAAAAAAACTCCCTAAACGCCATTCCTCTGCAGTTATTCCCAGGTTTCGTAACGGTAAATTTACTACATCGTTACCAAGGTCTGTTAGCACCTTTTTTTCTGTGGTTTTAAAATAAGTTAAGGCATCTGCTTCAGTTAATTCTGGATATTTTTCGCCAAAAGCTTGCATTAATAACACTTCGCGCCAAACAATACTTGCTGCTCCATTATTACTAACAGATAACATATGGTCAGCCCACTCAAATAAAGAAAACTCGTCACTAGCTATAACCTGACGTTTTACTAATTTTTTAGTTTCAATGTTATAAATAGGTATAGTATGCTCATCTGTTAATCCCCAAACTCCTGCTTTAACTACTTTAGTTTTTAATAATGCAATGCGTTTTTCAAAATTATCTGGATAAATTTTAGATAATTGATCAAATAACCCTAATAATACAGCTAGTTTACCTACGCTTCCAGGCTGATAACCAGAAGTTTCATTACGATGTGCATATTTAATATCGTTTAAATCTGAGATATCCATTACAGTTAACGAGTAACTTTTATCTAATCCTCTAAACAAATTATTAATGTCTTTTTGAAAAGCTTCATTCTCTTTAAAAAAACAATGTAAACTGTCTGCTGCTTTTTCTTTTAAATTTAATTTAATATCCAAATAGGATTTAAACGCTCCTTCAGGTAAGGTTTGTTTCTCCACTATTTCGCCACTTTTAATTAATTCTAAACGTTTTAAACGCTTAATACCTGTGTACTCATATCCATCAATTGGATATAACGTTGCTGTTGTAAAAGCAGAACATATTAGTACTAAAACTAGAACAATTAATACTTTTTTCATTTATATTTTTTTTGAAAGCGCAATCGCTTTATTAGTGTTTACTGTTGGTGTAATGGATTGTAAATACGTAGAACTTAATGCTTTTTTATTTTCTACAAAAGGTCTAATTTGAAACAACCATAGTTTGTCATTCTTAAAGCCTAATTCAACGTCATATGCACCTTGATAGTCTACATCTGTAGCACTTGGCATAGTTTGTCTAATAGTTTTAGCTAACGCTTTAATATCTGCCATATTTTGAGCGTTTAAAATAGGCTGCTCAAAGGTTGCAGACTGTTTAAGCGTGCCACCTGTGGTTGGTAAACTATTGTAATAACGCTCTCGCGAAGGTGCTAAAAATTGATAACCACCAACATCCTTTAGCAAATAGGTTTCAGACGATTGTCCATCTACAGCTCCACCTGCTCCTCTACTAAAAGCAATAGTTAAATCTTGATCGTTTCCAGACGTTAATCCTTTTGTTATTAGCACTCCAGAGTAATCAACATCCACACTAGGAATTACTAAAATTGATGGAAATACATTTTCTGGATTTAATAAATATTTTTGTCTCCATTTAAAACTACGTTCTGTGTAAGGTGATGCCCAAACATCTTTAATACCCTCTAATATTTTGGATTTATCAACCACATTAAACAGTGTTAGGTTTAATCCTGCTCCTGTAAACTCTTTTAAATCTTCCATATTAGTATCACTTCTTAAAAACACAGGAATGGCACCTAAATCTTGTCCTAAAACAGTTTTAAAATCATTTTCCATTTGGGTTATAAACTCTGTTTTTAAAGGCATTTTTTTAATAGCAGCACGTAATGTTTCTAATTGTCTTAACTGGTAGTGTTCAATTTCTGCTTCTGTAATACCTTTAGATTCCATAGCAATTGCTTCTTTAAACATTGCTTCTAAAAACTGCCAGTAAGTTTTACTTTGGTCTGGCATATCTTGATTCATATGATCTCTAAATATTCCAAACGGAATTACTAAACCTTCCACAACTTGCTCTGGAAACATTTTTTTTAATTGTCCTAAATTAGCTGCTTTTGGACCACAAATCTTACCCGAATTACTGGCATCGACACTTCGCAGATTTAAAACGTTATGTTCGTTTAAAATAATGGTTTCAACAGGGACTTCTATTTTTTCATCACGACGTTCTTTTTTAGGAAATAAAGCACGCTCTTCTTCAGACATGTCTTGTTCTACTTTAATAATTACATTGCCTTTATTAGATACTGCATAAAACACTTTTTGACCGCTAAAAGCAATTAAATCCTCTAGATTTTGATCAGATAAAGCTGCATTTGGTATGCCTAAATTACGTGCTAATAATTGTACATGAGACACCATATTACCTTCAGATACTGTTGCAATTCCTGCAACAGGTTTTAAATCTGCTGGTGGACGCTGGAAAATATATATTTTATTTGAAGACACCTCAATATCATCGGGAGATCCTGCTATAACTACTAATTCACCAAACGCATAACCAGGATTTAAACCACGTATTGTACTTTGATTTGGAATACTTAATACTTTATTTGTCAATGAAGACTCATTGGCTATAAAATCACCTAATTCTCCAACCGCTTTCCCTAAATGCAATGCAATGGACCCTCTAATTTTATCATCAATAAAACCGTATGCTAGAGGCTCAAAAGCAGTATAGGTGTTTACAGTTTCTTGATAAATAGCTTTAACCATTCCAGAACTCCATTCCACCAAACTTCTTCCGTTTTGTAAAACAGTGGTTAATTCGCCTAAAGTAGTATCGTTTGTTGTGTTGCCAGATAATGTTAGATTTAGCGCTTCCCACTCATGCTGTTCTATATAACCAGTTGCAGCAGTTGCCATACCTAAATAGCATATTTTATCCACTAATTGTGCTACGGTTTGTGGTTGCCAAAGAGGTGCATTTTTAAAAATCATCTCCTCTAATTTTAACGATATATCTAGTAATTGTAAACGTGCTAAAGGACGTTTTTCCTCCAAAACAGAGGTTTTTAAAAGCGTTAATACCTCTGCTGTATTTTGGATTAAATCCGAAGTGTTACTTGTTTCATTCTGTACAGATACATAATCCTTAAATGCTTTACCAAAAGTAGTCTCTTTTAATAAGCTCGCCTTTTGCAATAAAGCAGTTAAATCTATGGGTTTAAAAAAGGTGGTCATTGTAACTATTAAATCGTCAATCATCTTGATTTGATTAACCGATAATTTTGTTACGTGTTTTGCCTTAAAAGTTTTCACTTTTTCAATATCACTAATTTCTGGTTGTGCGTGAATTTTTACACGTAAATCCATAAATGGTAAATAAGCATCCGATAGCACTTTGGATTGACTACGCATTAATTGCGCTAAATTATCGTCTCCATTATGCGGAATATCCTTTAAGGATTGTCTAACTAAAAAGAAATTTTGCTTTATAACATCGTCTTTTGATAGCAACCATTTGTAAAAATCAATTCCCCAAGCCTCTTCATCTTCCGACTGAATGGCACCTCTATAAAATTGACTTTTTCTGTTAATCCAACCATCGTCAACGCCTCTTAAATATTTATCTAATTGGTATTGTTTTAATCTTGAATGGCTTGCTGATGCATCCCAAAACGCTTCAGTTTTAGAAAATGACAAAATTTGACCTAAAAAAATATGATTACTTAAGGCTAATTTTTCGACTTCATCTTTATATCTAGCATGTTGATTTCCTGGTCCAACATTATCTGGACAAGGATCTTTGGGTTGCCTTACGCTACCATCAGTACAAAACCAACGAATATCCTTGTAAGGACCACGTAAATCGTTTTTATACTTAGTAATTTGCTCCTTTATTACATCCGAAGCAATTTGTTGCGCTGATAATTGATTAGAAATCATCACAAAAATCAGGCTAATTATTACACTATTTCTCATTGAAAATCAAAGGTTTGTTACAAGATACAACATACGAATATAACTATTTATTCAATATATAATTGTTTTGCAAAGTTGTTATAAAAGTTTGATAATTATCAAATTAATTGGGTCTATTTTAACACCTATTTCACACTAATAAAACCAATGATAATTCTTTTTTAAACTACTTTTGCAGCATGCAAAAAAATCCACCTGTTAAGTTAGAGTTTATATTACTAATGGCATCTTTAATGTCTATTGTTGCCTTAGCGATTGATGCTATTTTACCAGCAATGTCAGCTATAGGTATCACAGTTAATAGTTTAGACACTAGTAACAACCAATTACTAATAACCATGATTTTTCTAGGTTTAGGATGTGGACAGCTACTATTTGGACCTTTATCGGATAGTTTTGGTAGAAAACCCATTGTTTATATTGGTTTTACTGTATTTGCAATAGGAGGTATAGTTTGTGTTTTATCACATAGTTTAGAAATGATGGTTGTTGGTCGTATCATTCAAGGTATTGGATTAGCAGCTCCAAGAACTATCGCTATTGCTGTTATTAGAGACATGTTTAAAGGAGATTATATGGCCAAAATAATGTCGTTTGTTACGACCTTCTTTATTTTGGTTCCTGTTATTGCTCCTGTAATGGGTAAATTTATTTTAAACCATTACGATTGGACAGGAATCTTTTATGTTCAATTAATAATGGCTTTAGTTGTTGCTATTTGGTTTTGGAAACGTCAGCCTGAAACCTTAAAGCCTGAATATAAAATAAAGTTTACTAGACATGTTTTTATTGATGGTTTAAAAGAATTATTAAAATATAAAGAAACTATAGGATTTACCATTATTTCTGGTTTTATCTCTGGTGCATTTATTGTTTATTTAAGTGCTTCTCAAGTCATTTTTGAAAATCAATATGGCTTAATAGACGAGTTTCCATACATCTTTGCTGGATTGGCATGTGGTGTTGGTTTATCCACTTTTTTAAACGGAAGCTTTGTTATGCGTCTTGGTATGTGGCGTTTATCCTATTTAGCTATCATTGTTTTTAGCGTTAATGCGTTACTGTATGTCTTATTATTTTGGAATGCTACAACTAATCCTGCATTACCTATTATATTAATATTTATGGCTATTCAATTTTTTACCATAGGCTTTATCTTTGGAAACCTACGAGCTATTGCTATGGAGCCAATTGGACACATTGCTGGTATTGGAGCTGCTATAACAGGATTTATATCTACAATAATGGCTGTACCAATTGCAAATTACATTGGTAGTTTTGTTGACACAACAGCTTTACCATTATTTATAGGGTTTACGGTTTTTGGTTTTATGTCTCTATTTTTATTTTTATTTATTAAAAGAACAAGAAAACGAAATATCATTTTATAAACGTTATTATATTTTAATTGTTGAAAGTATATCTACTACCGAAGATATTATATACTCCACACCTATAGCTATTACTATAAAACCGATAATTCTGGACAGTGCATTAATACCTGAAGCTCCTAAAAACTTAACAATAAAATAAGCACTTTTAAGTATTATATAAATAGTAATTGCTGCTAAAAACATAGCACCAACTATGGTAAATTTTTCTGCAGTTAAAACAAACTCTTGATTATAAGTAATTAATAACGAAATTGTACCAGGACCAGCTAACATAGGTATTGCTAATGGTGTTAAACTTATTCCATCTCTAGTATGTATATCTTCTTGTACCTTTTTACGTTTCATCCCTTTATGTTCTCTAAATTTTCCGGTCAACAACGCAAAACCAGAGGATGTAATTATTAATCCTCCTGCTATTTTTAAAGCATTAAGACTAATTCCAAAAAAAGATAAGATATACTGACCTGCAAAAAACGAAAGCAATAAAATAACCAAAACATCTATTGCTGTCCAAAATGCTGTGACTGATCGTTCTTTTTTACTGTGCTCTCCTGTTAAGCCTACAAATACAGGAACGGTTCCTAAAGGATTCATAATTGAAAATAATGCTCCAAATACTGCTAAAAATAATTCCATTGTTTTTTCTGCAAATTCCGTTCTTTTTTGACGTTTAAAAGTTATCGCTAGATTAACTAATCTTAAATAAAACGTAAAACAAAAAAAGCATACAAACCACAAATAAAGCATTGTAAAACAACACATTAACACCTAAAAAACACCGCTTAACATAAAGTTTACATAGTAACATTAGCGTAAAGTTTTCTTAAAACTTCAATCATTTTAAGTTAATACTCTTTAAATCTCTTGACCTTAGTTTTGTTCAAAATTAACCACTTAAACAATCAAATACAATGAAATTATTTAAACAACATTTTTTTCAAATATGCATAATTACCAGTCTAGGATTTGGATTAGTAGGCTGTGAAGGAGAAAATGGATTAGATGGAACAAACGGTCAGGATGGTCAAGATTTTACGCCTACCGATGAGCTTTTTAGTAACAAATCGGCTTTAGATCCTTTAGTAGATATTAGCGCTAACTTTAACAATGTAAAAGCTTACTCATTAATTAGCTCGACAGATTATTTACCAAATGGATTCCGTTTAGTTGGTGCACAAGATGGTGCAGGTTTATTAAAAGATGGTAACGAATATATTTATGTTGTCAATGCAGAAGACGATTATAGTGTCTCTAGAATTAGATTTGACGAAAACATGAGACCTATAAAAGGAGAATGGTTGTTAAACGCTGGAGTTGCAGATTTTGCAAGACAATGTTCTGGTACAATGTGGGAAGCTGCAATACATGGTGGCTCTCAAGATTTCTTTTTATCTGCTTCAGAAAGTATCGCATACGATGTTAAAGCAATAGATCCTTGGATAGAAACACCTACTCCAAATGCCGATTTTGGTTTGGATGCTTTAGGTGAATTTTCTTGGGAAAATGCAGTGCCATTACCTCAAAATTCATATGCAGGAAAAACTGTGATTATTGGTGGAGATGACGATTCTAGTGGCTCTGAAGGTCAAGTAATCATGTATTTATCAGAAAATGGAGATGCAGATTTAACTAACGGTAAAATATATGTATTACGTTTAAAAGAAGTATCTGATGGTGCCAATGGTATCCAAAATGTTGCTCCAAATACAGTGTACAACGAAGGAAGCTTAGATTTTGGAGCAACCTATAATGTTGAATTTGTTGAAATAGAAAATGGTGCGTCAATGACCAAAACAGAAATGGAAACAGCTTGTACTGGTGTTTTTGCTTCACAGTTTATGCGTGTTGAAGATGTTGACTACCAAAAAGGAAGTGATGAAAACGCTAGAAACGTTTATTTTGCAGTAACAGGAAGAGGTCCTGGAGCAGGAACTTATAATGATTGGGGAACCATTTACAAATTAAACCTAGATGCCAACAACCCATTGCAAGGTCAATTAACACAAATTGTAAGTGGTAACACAGACACAAACAACCAAGATGGTAACTTATCTAGCTTACAAAGTCCGGACAATATTTGTGTAACAGAAAACTATGTGTACATTCAAGAAGATCCTAACTCTTTTGATAGAGGTCATGCAGCTAGAATCTACCAAACAGACTTAAACGGAAATAATCCAACAGACGTATTAGATTTAAAAATTGAAAGCAACTTATCTCCTACTGGAAGCTCTTCTTTATCTGGAGAGTTTGGTGCTTTAATTGACATTTCTGACAAAGTTGGTGTGCCAGACACGTTTATTCTAAACTTACAACCACACTACTGGAAAAGTGACGATTTTATATCTACAAACTTACCACACAACCAAGGTGGCCAAATCGTATTACTACAAGGATTACCTAGATAAAACGACGTCTTTTATTATTAATAATGAATCTCCATTTTACAATGGAGATTCATTTTGTTTATTACAATCTCAACATGAAATCACACCATTCATTTTTAATTATAATAGTATTATTAGTAACATTATCAGCTTGCAAATCGGATAAAACCGAAACCGTAGACGTCATAAATTGGGACATTGCTCAAAAGTATTATATAAACAATATAGATCTTGCTTCTAATTACTTAGATAGTTTAAAAACCGAAGGTCTTACTGGTAAAAACACCAAACACTATTTTACATTAGCACGAGAGGCTTTTAAAAAAGCAGAGCCTTTTGCCTCATATCTAAACCCTGAAGTAGGACACAGAGCTAATGGTCCTGCGCTTCCTGTTTATAAAGAAGATACTGGCAAGATATTAAAACCTATTGGTCTTCAAAAAATAGAAGAAAGTATTTATGAGCAAGAGACGTCCGTCACAGATTTTAATCAAGAAATCTATGTTACACAAGGGTTGTTTGCCATATTAAAAGCAAATATGGAAAACAGAGCATTAACACCACAACGTTTTTTTATAGCTACACACCAACAGCTTTTGCGCATTGTAAGTTTGGGTATGTCAGGATTTGATACTCCTGTTAGTCATTTAGGTATAAAAGAAAGTGCTGTTTCATTAAAAAGTCTTCAAAACGTATATAATAACACCTTAAAATCTTCGATTATAAAAAAAGACAAATCCTTAGATGATGCGTTTAACAACTCGATTATAAAAGCAATTAATTACATTAATCAACATCAGGATTTTGATGCTTTTGATAGGTTTACGTTTACCAGAGATTACTTAAATCCAATCACGCGTCAATGGGTTTCTATCAGGAAAACAGCTAACATTTGGGAACCTACTAATACAGAAGCTTTTAATTTTGATGCACCTACTTTTTTTGAAAGTAATAGTTTCAACTTAAACTATTTTACACCAACAACTAACCGTAACCCAAGCGACAAACAAATAGCTTTAGGCGAAAAATTGTTTTTTGACACACAACTTTCTGCTAACAACAGTATGGCTTGTGTTACCTGTCATAGTCCTGCTTTAGGATATGCGGATGCTATGACTGTAAACTTAGATAATAACGGTAAGCCATTACAGCGCAATACACCAACTTTAATAAATAGTGCCTTTCAAAAAAGTTTTTTTTGGGATGGTAGATCTGAAACAATGATTGAACAAATTTCATCTGTATTTTTAAATGATAAAGAATTTAATACTAATGTTCACACCTTTTCTGAAGCTATTTTACAAGACTCAACTTACGTTACATTATTTAAAGAAGCCTATGGACAAGTTCCAAAAAACAATACCAATGTTATTAAAGCATTGTCTGCTTATATTTCTACTTTAAACGGTTTTGACTCTAAATTTGATAAAAATATTAGAGGAGAACTTAATAATTTTACAGATGAAGAAACCTTAGGTTATAACCTATTTATGGGCAAAGCCTTATGTGCCACATGCCATTTTATGCCATTAACTAGCGGAACTGTACCACCTTTTTTTACTGAAACAGAAAAAGAAGTTATTGGTGTTCCAAAAACAGCCCAAAACAAAAAACTAGATGACGATTCTGGTTTTTATTATAAATATAAAGAAGCCTTACATAAAGGTATGTTTAAAACGCCAACGGTTAGAAACGTAGCTATAACAGGTCCATATATGCATAATGGCGTCTATACTACTTTAGAGGAAGTCCTTAATTTTTACAACCTTGGTGGAGGTGGTGGATTGGGTTTTGATTTGGACCATCAAACGCTTCCTTTTGATAATTTAAACCTTACAGAAACCGAGCAGCAAGCCATTATAGCTTATCTAAAAACCTTAACTGATGTACCTGACACGTATTAAAACGCACCAGAATCTACATCTTTAATAAAACTAATTAACCCTTTAAAAAACACCTTTTGATCATCAAATTGAGATAAATGACTGCCATTTGGGCAAAGCAAAAAACGTCCATTTTGGACTTCGGTACTAATCCATTTCATGTGTTCTGGGTCCATGGTATCATGCGTTGCTCCAATGGTAAGGGTTGGTGTTTTAATTTCTTTTAATCGGTCTTTTACATCCCAATTTTTAAGCGTAGCATTACCTTTTATACCAAACTCACTTGGTCCTTGCATTGTTACATACACATCAGGATTTAAATGCTTAAAGCTTCTGTTAATTGGTTCTGGCCAATCTTTGACTGGCATTCTTATAACATGCTTGGTGTAATAATTTTCGACAATTAAATCTAAATATCTTTGATTTGTGTAATCTTCTTTATCCTCATAGCTCATAATTTCTTTTAAAACTTCAGGATCTAATTTTGGTGCTAACACCTGGTCAGAATATTTTTGATAGTCAGGTATTGAAGCTACCATATTAGATATAATTAATCCTTTTAAATTGTCTTGATATTTTAAGGCATATTGCATGCCCAAAATTCCTCCCCAAGATTGACCATACAAGTAAAAATTATCTTTATTTAAACCTAAAGCAATTCTAACTTGTTCCACCTCTTCTACAAATCTATCTAAATCCCATAAACTTAAATCTTTGGGTTGATCGCTGTAATACGATCCTAATTGATCGTAGTAGTAATACTCTATATTTTCCTGCGGAAAGTAGCCATCAAAACATTCATAAATTTCATGCGTCATTCCTGGACCACCATGTAATAAAAGCACCTTCATTGTTGGGTTATTTCCAACGCGTTTAGTCCAAACCTTAAATTCGCCTTTAGGTGTTGTAATTGGTATCATTTTTATACCTCCTAAAAATTGATCTTCAGTATTGGGTTTTAAATAATTTTCTGCAGTATTAGTAGTCTCAACCTTTTTTGTTTCTTCTATCTTTTTACAATTAAAACATAATAAAGACAAGACACTTAAAATAAATAGTTTGGTTTTCATAAACTTGATAATTAGAACACTAAGTTAATCAAATAAAATGTCTTTTTATCTTGCTAATTATTTTAACAAAATGATAGTAATAGTCCAATTTTAACCTATTAATTTTGCATAAATTAGTAAGATGAAAAACGCCATTACAGAACGTATTTTAGATTTCATAAAAGACTTTCCTCCTTTTGATGCTTTAAGTCATGAGCAATTGTTAGCTATTGCATCTGAGATTGAGGTAATTTACATTGAAAAGGATAATTTTATTTTTAAACAAAATGAAGCTTTACAAGAGGTGTTTTACGTGGTAAAGGCAGGTGCAATTGGTATTTTTAAAGATGATAAATTAGTTGATAAATGTGATGCTGGAGATATTTTTGGATTACGAGCATTAATACGTAAAGATCATTATTTATTGGATGCAAGAGCTATTGAGCAAAGTATTATTTATAGTATTCCTGCTAAGGTTATTGAAGACATTATAATAAATAACCCAAAAGCCAATCAGTTTTTAATTGCAAGTTTTGCTACTAATACGCGTAACCCTTATAGTGATGAAGACAAGGGTACATTATTTGCTAACATTGGTGTTTTAAAACCTGAAGCCTCTAGTTTTACCGAAATGCAATCGGCAAAGTTTTCTAAAAACCCTGTGGTATGCAATCCATTAATTAGCATACAAGAAGCTTCGCAAATAATGAGCACTAATAAAGTGGGATCTATTGTAATAACTAATAACAAACAGCCAATTGGTATTATTACAGACAAAGATTTGCGTAATAAAGTGGCTACTGGATTACACACCATAACAGACACTGTGGAAGCCATTATGTCTTCTCCAGTTATCACGTTTCCTGACAGTATATCTGTTGCCGAAGCACAAATTGCAATGCTAAAAAATGATATTTCACACCTATGTATTACCAAAGATGGGACACCATATTCTGAGTTAATTGGTATCCTATCAGAGCATGATATCATTGTAATTTATGGTAATAATCCTTCGGTTTTAATTAAAGAAATAAAACGAGCAAATTCTGCTGAGTCATTAAAATATATTAGAGAAAAAGCGCAAGATTTATTAAAAGGGTATCTTAAACAAAGTATCCCAATTAGTTTTATAACCAAAATAATTTCTGCAATAAATAATGCAATTACATCGCGTATTTTAGAGTTAACTATTACTGAATTTAACCAAGAACCACCTGTATCTTTTGCTTGGTTAGCTATTGGAAGCCAAGGAAGAAAAGAGCAACTATTATATACAGATCAAGACAATGCTTTGGTGTATGAAGATAGTACAGAAGACTATAAAACTAAAGCTTACTTTTTAAAATTAGCAACGGCTGTAAATAAAAAACTAGCTATTGTTGGCTTTAAGTTTTGTCCTGATAACATGATGGCAAGTAACCCAAAATGGTGTTTAACAGTCTCTGATTGGAAATCTCAATTTACCAATTGGATTACCCACTCTGACGAGGATAAAATGATGTTGTGCAACATTTTTTTTGATTATAACTTTGTTTATGGAAACCAAAGTTTAGTTAGTGGTATGTCCGACAATATTTTTAGAGCCATACATAGTCATGAAATCTTCTTAACTTTTATGGGTAGAAATGCTTTAAAAAAACCTGCACCTTTAAGCTTTTTTAGAAGCTTTTTAGTAGAGCATTCTGGAGAACATAAAGATCAATTTGATATTAAATCCAGAGCTATTATGCCACTTGTTGATGCTGCACGTGTTTTAATTTTGTCGCATGATATTAAGGATATAAACAATACTATAGCACGCTACCAAAAACTAGTTGAAATCGAACCTCAGCACAAAGATTTGTTTGACTCGTGCATAAACGCATTTAGAGTATTGCTACGCTTTAGAACAAAACAAGGATTGAAAAATAATGATTCTGGTCAGTTTATTGATGTAAAAAACCTTAGTAAAAACAACAAGTTAAAACTTAAAGGTTGCTTTAAACCTGTTAAAGAAGTACAAGATTTATTAGCTGCGCGATATAAAGTATCGCAATTACCTTAAATTATAGTAGTAATAATTGTGTGATTAATTATCGCTTTCGACCTTTAGGTTTTACCTCTTTAATTCTGACATAAATTAGCTTCATGCGACCTCTAGTGTCCTCACGACTATCTATTTCAAACGCTGGAATACTATTAATTAAAGGTGTTAGTTTTTGAAAACCATAATTTCTAGAATCAAAATTAGGTTGCTTTTTTTGTAATAAACTTCCAACATCACCTAAAAATGCCCAACCATCGTCATCTGCAACATCGTCAATAGTTGTAGCAATAAGCTTAATTTCTTTTTGTGTGATGGTGTCATAATTATTTTTGGACTTAGAAGATTTGGTTGAAGGTTCTAATGTACTGTCTTCGGTTAGGTTTTTAAGTATTTCTATGTAAATAAACTTATCACAAGCGACTATAAAAGGGTTTGGCGTCTTCTTTTCTCCAATACCATAGACTTTCATTCCAGCTTCACGTAAACGCGTTGCAAGACGTGTAAAATCGCTATCACTAGATACTAAGCAAAAGCCATCTACTTTCTCTGAATATAAAATATCCATTGCATCAATAATCATGGCAGAATCTGTAGCATTTTTACCAGTAGTATAGCCATATTGTTGGATTGGAGTTATAGCATTTTCTAATAGCAAACTTTTCCATTTATTAAGATTTGGTTTGGTCCAATCTCCATAAATACGTTTAATTGTTGGATTACCATATTTAGCAATTTCTTCCATCATCTCCTTTACATATGCTGAGGGAATATTGTCTCCATCAATAAGTACTGCTAATTTTATATCCATAAGTGCTAAGTTAAAATTTATAACGTAGCTAAAGGTAATAGCTTTAAATTAAAAAACCACTCATTTTTGAGTGGTTTTAACAGTCTATGGATAAGCTATTATTTTCGTGTTGCTTTTTTAGCTAGTTTAGCAGCCTTTTTTTCTTTAGGCGATAAGGTCGCTTCCTTTTTTACATTTTTTTTTGCGTCTTGTGATTTAGCCATAATTATTGTTTTTAATAATGAATTACATATTAATTAAATGTAATGAAAAGTAGCATACAAATTAAAATTAAAACCATTAATTGAATTTTATTTTTAATTACAAGATTAATACAAAATAAAAAAGCCCTACAAAAAATTTGCAAGGCTTTAATCGAGAATACATAAAGTCAATTAGCTATAATTATTCCTGTAAACTCTAATCAATTTACTTGGTTATAGTAAATTATAAAAAAGGCAATCACTAAGGATTGCCTAAAGTTTTTTCCCTTAGAAAAAACATTATTAATTAATTAGCATACAATTTTAAGACTTGTTAGCTTATGTATTTTACGGTTTCCCGTAAAGACTTGTTTTTTTTTTAAATTAAACCTAAATCTTTTACGATTGCAACAAGATGTATGGCATTGTTAGCTTTAAATTGTATACGTAGTTTGTTTAGCTTTTTTTCGATAGTACTCAAGCTATTAGGCGAAATATTATCTATTTTTAGTTGTTCTCTAATTTGTTCTTGCGACAAACCATTAGATAATAATTTAATTAATAAAATGTCATAATCATCAATCTCTAAATTAGACTTTGGACTTAAAGCTTGTTGCACTTGAGGTGATAAATATTGACCATTTTGATATGTAGTTACAATAGCTTGATCAAGTTCTATCAAACCACGTCTACCTTTACAAACATAACCATCAATGTTATGTTTATTAACCAATACTCTTACTTTTTGTAATCTATCTTCTACCGAATAAACAATAATTTTTAAATCAGGATTCTGTTGCTTTAAAGCAGCAACAAGCTCTTCTCCTGATTTATATTTCTGGTCTCTATGATCTGCAATAAACGATAAATCTGTAATTAACAATTCAAATGGTTGTTGGTCGAGAATTGCTTTAGATATTTTAAGATAAGCATCATCACAATATTGTACTTGTGTGACATTAGTTATGGATAATTTACTTAAGACAGATAAAACACCTTGACTAATACTACCTAAATCATCTGATATAATTACTTTACTAAACATACTTTATAATATAATGTTTGCTTTAAACCCTTTATTGACTGTGGATGTAAAAGTAATTGTTCCATTAACAGATTGAATACGGTTTTCCACATTTTGCAAACCATTATTCTTTTTTAATAATGTTCCTACACCATTATCGTTGTAATTAATAGTCACTTTTTTATTGTTTTGACTAAAAACTACGACTACAATATTAGCTTGGCTATGTTTTTTCATATTGGTCATTAACTCCTGTAACACTCTGTAAAGTGCAGTCTTTTTAACATCTGACACCTTTTTCCAATCTACCTTTGCAATGTCCTTTGTAATCACATTAACCTGATTACTACTATAATTAGCTAATAAGTCTGTAAGTAGGATTTCAAAATCTTGATTAACATTTATTGTGCTATTTTCTTTAGAAATATCTCTAGTTTTAATGTAAATTTTTTCCAGATCGTCTAAAAAGTCTTCATTTATAGTGGCTTTACTCTGTAATTTTGTCATTATTTGATAGACATCATTTGCTACCTCATCATGTACTTTTTTAGATATTCTAGTTTCTGTTGTATAAACCTCTTTTAATTTTTCTTTTTTATGTTTTGCTCTAAAAAAATAGAGCAATCCCAAAGCTAAAATCAATATTACAACTGCTAATAATTGGTAGATTTGTTTTTGAGCTTTCTCTATTTGAGACTGTAATTGACTTTTACTAACGTTATATTTTAGCAAAGCAAACTTATTTTGACTTAGTTTTGTCGCTTTTAATAAGCTATCGTTTAAAAATGAATACTCCTTAAATACCGTATTATCTCCTAAATTATACCTTGTTTTAACTGCATCTAATTTGTAGGACAAACTGTTTACCTTATTAGCAACGTCATAGGCTTTTATTGCAAAGGATAAAGCTTGGACTGTATCCTTTTTACTTAAGTAATATTCGGATAAATTTTTATAACTTGGATATAACTCGGCTAAATTATCAACATTTTGACGTATGGTGTAGGCTGTCTTAAAATCGTCAAACGCACCATGATTATTTAATTTAAATTTTATAAACCCTAAATTATCAATAACTCTGGCCTTTTCTATTGAGTCTTCTACCCTATTAAATAAATTAGTTGCTTTTATTAATGTGCTCTGAGCTTTATTATATAATTTTTGATTTTTATAAATATTAGAAATGTTATTATACAACACCAAACTATCTCTTGAAGTCGAAGTAATAGATAACGCTTTTAAATACGTCTCATTAGCTTTATCAAACATGTTTTTTTGATTATAGACTTGTCCCAAAAGGTTTAAAACTCCTGTTGTTAGTTTAGTATTATAATTATTAACTTTTAGACCATCTAATATCTTTAAAGCTTCAACAGCACTTACTTCACTATCATCATAAAAACCTACTTTGTAGTCTATTCTTGCTAAAAAGTATAAATCATAAGCTATACCTAATTTGCTGTTTTTTTTCTTTTTAATTTCTAAATGCTCAATTAAATATTGATACGCCTTAGCTAGCGTTTCTTCAGAAGTTACTTTCTCTATAGCATTTGTATAGTATGATAAGCTATCTGTTTGATGCTGCGAAAAAGCCTTATTACTAAAAAGACAAGTAACGCATATATATATAAGAAGAAATAATTTTAGGTTGGTTTTCATACCTCTAAAATAGAAACTTATATTTAGTTATTTTAGTACTAAATTTACTTTTTAGTCACTAAAGCTTAATAGCCTATTTTACTTTTAATTTAGCTAAACCCAAGCCATTTGTAAAACATTAAAAAACAGCTCTATATAAAAATTAATCATTTTGGATTAAATATTTATGCAAAAAAAACTGCTAATTAATTAGCAGTTTTTTTTATTTTTATAATATGTAGTTTATCTAAAACATACATTATGCAGTATGTAAAATCAATTTCAAACCAACGTACACCAAAATTAGCACGTCCACTATGCGAGTGGTGATTATTATGGTATCCTTCTCCCATCATCAAAATATCTACAGGCAGTAAATTTTTAGACGTGTCACTAACTTTAAAATTACGATAGCCATAAATATGCGCAAACCAATTTATAATAACTCCGTGGATTGGTGCCATAAAAAAGGCGATAGGTAGTAATAACCATTGCCACCAAGCAGTTGCAAAGACACTAAAAAACACAATATAGGCTGCAGCCCATGATAATCTTGAAATTCTAGAACTTGCTATCTTATCAAATGCCTTCCATTGTGGTACATTTTTAGTAAACTTATCTGCTACTGCAATTCGTTTTTTATTAATATCCTGATAAATATTTTTTGTGCGCCACATCATAGTAAACAAATTACTATCGTATTTAGGTGAGTGCGGATCTTTTTCAGTATCTGCATAAGCATGATGCATCCTATGCATTACTCCGTAGCCATAGGCACTTAAATAATTTGATCCTTGAAAAACCCATGTTAATACAAAGCAAACACGCTCTGTCACTTTGGACATTGTAAAGGTTTGATGTGCTGCGTAACGATGTAAAAAGAAGGTCTGAAAGAACAAACCTGTATACCATAAAATTATGATAAATATTAAAATAGCCATAGACTTTGCTTTATTTACAAAGGTCTACATACTATTATGCTCATACAATGAACCTAAGTTAAGAAATTCGCTTTCTAATCCTACTTAAAGCCTGAGGAGTAACACCAATATAAGATGCTATATATTTTAACGGAATCTCTTTTATTAAGTTTGGACGCTCCGTAAACAAATTTAAATAACGCTCTTCAGCAGTTTCGTTTAAAAGCGATTGCTCGCGTTTTGATTTAATTAAAAACAAACGTTCTGAGGATAAACGACCAATTACATTACCTGCAAAACTTTTTTCGTACACTTCCTGCAGATCGTCATAAGATATGCTCCACATGGTAATATCCGTTAACGCTTGTAACTTATATAATGAAGGTTTTCTGGTCAAAAAAGAATCGTAAGCACTTACAAACTCATTTTTAAAACAAAATCCAAAGGTCAAATCTATTTCTTTTTCTTCCTTCGGAATTAAAAAACGAGCGATACCTTTTTCTATAAACGAAATATAGTTTTCAGTCTCTCCTACCCCAAGAATAGTCGTTTTCTTTTTAAAAGTTCTATTCTCTAATTTAGACGAAAACAGTTGCCAATCTTGATCAGATATTACCACTGTTTTTTCTATATATTCTCTAATATTAATCATATTTGCATGTACACTGCAAATATCGCGAATTAATTTTATTATTCTACGCGCTGACCTGGTAATACTTGACCATTTTGAAATAAAATCATACCATCTATTTGACCGTCTTTATTTGCTTTAAATTCCACTTTAGCCTCCACAACTTTTAAATAAAATTGATTTACTTCTGACGGATAAATTTCGAATTTTGATTGGTTAGTTGCTTGTAAAAATAAACGTCCATCGTTTGTTGAAATAGTAATAAAAAAATCTGGTGCTAATTGATATTTACCAACATACGTTTTTAGTATTTCTGGAGATATAACAACCTCTTCCAATACCACATCTAACGATTTTAAAACGTCTCTTGCATTGTCATTTGCTGGATTTAATGCTAAAGACTTTTTGTAGTTAGTGATAGCTAATGTTTGTTCTCCTGATTTTAAATATGCTTCACCTAATGAGTCATATGGGTTTGAAGCCTCCGGAAATTGTGCTACATTTAATTTAAATAATGCTAAAGCAATTTCTTTTTGGTCTTCTTCTAAAAACTGATAACCTAAAGTATTAAGCTGGTCTATATCAAAATTAAAAGTATTAGCTTGACTTACTTTAGCATCTTTATAAAACATGATAGCCTCATCTATATTACTATCCTTAATTTTTTTAGCCATCATCTTTGCTATCGATGGTTTGACAGGTTGTAATGGATATGTTGGAACCATTAATTTAATAGCAATAGCATCCACGTTTTCGTTACTATTTGTCAAAACTATTACGCCTTTTTTATCCGCTTTATCAATAGCTGACATTGCACAATAACCACCTGTTGCACCATTATGCATTAAAAATTTACCATTTTCAATATGCCAAGCTAATGCCATTTCTATACGCTGTTCTTCACTTTTAAAAGTAGACTGATGTGCTAGCTGCATCGCTTTATCTAATGGCGTGTTTCCAGAAGCACAGTTTAAATTTGCTTGGATATATTTTACCATATCACTGGTAGTTGACCTTATTCCTCCTGCTCCAGCTAAGGTGATAATATCCCAATTATTAGTTTCTGATAATCCTGCATGTCCTTTTGCTAAACGATTTTGCATTTGCTGTGTTAATACTATTCTGGTATCATCCATTTGTAAGGGATTAGCAATATGTTGTATTACTAATTCCTCAAAAGTTTGACCACTTTGAAGCTCTAAAATGTGACCTAATAATCCCATTCCTAAATTTGAATACTCACTAAAAACACCAATATCTCTAGTTAACTCGTAATTAGAAATAAAGCTATATAATTGTTTATAGGTATAATCTGCAAACGGATTGTTTACATCTTTTGGAGCCATATTATCTGGCATACGTGGTAAAGCTGACGTGTGTGTTGCTAAATGTTGCAATGTAATCTCTTTGCCATTTTTTGTAGGTACTTTAACTGTTTCTGGTAAGTATTTTGAAATTGGGTCGTTTAAACTCATTTCGCCACTATTAACCTTTAATGCTAAAATGGTCGTTGTAAATGTTTTTGAAATAGATCCAATCTCAAACACTGAATTTTTATTTACAGGTGTTCCATCCTTTATTGCAGTGTTACCAAAGCTATAATAGTCTATATTTTGACCATCAATATATCCAACTACAATACCAACATTAACTTGATTATTAACTCTTGATTGAATGTATGTTTTAACTTCATCTGGAATTAGAATGTCTTGTGATTTAGCTTGAAAGCTGACGATAAATACGATAATAATTACTATTAGTTTTTTCATTTTGGTAATGGTTTTGATTTATGCTAATAATTAACTTGAATATAGGCTAATGGTTAATTTATCCTAAAAATAAGACGTTTTTAATCTGTTTTTGTTACAAAAAAGTAATTTTTTAATAAATTATGCAGACTCAATTATTACGTTTTAATAAAAAAACGCAACCTAAAAAGGTTGCGTTTTTTGCATTAGGGATTGCAGTGGTATCCTTTTGCTTTTTTTTGCAAAAGATATAACGGAAAGCCCGACATTTTGTAGCTTAAGCGGAAAAGTGTAATGCCCAAATAAATAATTATATATTACTATTTAAGTTTGCTTTGTCCTACTTTTTTACAATGATACTACAGTACATTATCCATGATTTCTTGCACACATTCTGGGTTTAATAATGTACTTGTATCTCCTAAATTTTCTGTCTCATTACTTGCTATTTTACGTAAAATACGACGCATAATTTTACCACTTCGTGTTTTAGGTAATCCATTGGTAAACTGTATTTTATCCAACTTAGCGATTGGTCCTATTTGCTCAGTAATTAACTGATTAATCTCTTTACGTAAATTATCTTGATCCCTACTTTCTCCTGTTTCTTTAAGGGTTACGTAACCGTATAAAGCGTTTCCTTTAATATCGTGTGGAAAGCCGACAATTGCACTTTCTGACACAGCTGGATGCTCGTTAATAGCATCTTCTATTGGTGCAGTTCCAAGGTTGTGTCCTGAAACAATAATAACATCATCCACACGACCAGTTATCCTGTAGTAGCCAACCTCATCACGCAATGCGCCATCTCCTGTAAAATATTTACCCTCGTAGGCAGAGAAATAAGTGTCTTTATAACGTTGGTGATTACCCCAAATAGTTCTTGCCATACTTGGCCAAGGGAATTTTATGCACAAACGTCCATCGACTTGATTTCCTTTTATTTCTTGTCCATGCTCATCCATTAATGCTGGCTGAATACCAATAAATGGTAAGGTTGCATAGGTTGGTTTTGTTGGTGTTGCAAATGCGATTGGAGTAATCATTATCCCTCCAGTTTCTGTCTGCCACCAGGTATCTACAATTGGAGCTTTACGTTTTCCAACGTTATCATCGTACCAATGCCAAGCCTCTTCGTTAATTGGCTCGCCAACTGTACCCAATACTTTTAGTGAGGATAAATCGTGTTTTTCTAGATGCTCTACGCCTTCTTTTGCTAAGGCACGTATTGCTGTTGGTGCTGTGTAAAACTGATTGACTTTATGTTTTTCGACAATTTCCCAGAAACGTCCAAAATCTGGATAACTAGGAACACCTTCAAACATTACGGTTGTCGCTCCATTACATAATGGTCCATATACAATATAACTGTGTCCAGTAATCCAACCAATATCAGCTGTACACCAATACACGTCTTGCTCTCTGTATTGAAATACGTTTTTAAACGTATATGCAGAATACACCATGTAACCTCCCGTGGTATGCACCATTCCTTTTGGTGTACCTGTGGATCCTGATGTGTATAGAATAAATAACGGATCTTCTGCATCCATTATTTCTGGTACGCAGTCATGATAGGCTTCGTCCAAAAGTGGTTGTAACCATTGGTCACGACCTTGTTGCATATTTATGTCTGAGTTAATACGTTTTGCTACTAAAACAGTATTTACACCAGGACAATCCTGAAGTGCCTCGTCCACAATACCTTTTAAATCTATTGTTTTTGCACCACGATAAGATCCATCACTTGTAATTACCATTTTACAATCACTATCATTTATTCTGGTTGCTAAGGCTGTTGACGAAAATCCTGCAAATACAACAGAATGAATTGCGCCTATACGTGCACATGCTAATACAGAAACTGCCAATTCAGGAATCATTGGTAAATAAATACAAACTCTGTCTCCTTTAGCAACTCCGTTTTCTTTTAATACGTTTGCAAATCTACAAACACGATCGTGCAATTCTCTGTAGGTTATATGAAGTGCTTTTTCGTCTGGACTGTTGGGTTCAAAAATAATAGCTGTTTTATCACCTCTTGTATATAAATGTCTGTCTATACAGTTTTCGGTTATATTTAATTTTGCACCTTCAAACCATTTAACTTCAGGTTTATCAAAATCCCAGCTTAAAACGTTGTCCCATTTTTTACGCCACATAAAATGCTCTTCGGCTATTTCTTCCCAAAAACTCTCTGGGTTTCTGACGGATTTACGGTAAACTTGGTAGTACTCTTCTAAATGTTTTATGTGATAATTACTCATAATTAGTTTAATTTATTAAACACTTTACTTGTGTTTATTGGGATATTTATATTATTAATTTAGTTTTTATTTCTGTTTTTTCGAGACACTTTGACTGTGCTAAGTTTGACAAATAGCTATTTATCTTTTTACATCTCGATTCAATTTTTTCGTACTTCAAAAATCACGCGATGTGACGTATAATTTAAAGCGCATTGTATCTATATCTTATTTATGAATCCCAATACTATGGGTTTTATATACTATTTTTATTTCGTCTATAATAGTAACATCATCAATGGTTGATGGTATATTATACTGTTGTTCGTCCGCGATATTACGCAACAATTTACGAAGAATTTTTCCACTTCGTGTCTTTGGCAATCGGTTTACAACTAACACCTCTCTAAAAGAAGCGACAGCACCAATTTCGCGACGTACATCTTGTATAATTTCATTTTGAATGGCATCGTTATTTAAAGTTGTTTCTGTTTTTAAAACCACTAAGCCTAATGGCTTTTGTCCTTTAAGTTGGCAATGCACACCAAATACAGCGCATTCTGCTACAGATTTATGTGAGGATACAATTTCTTCCATTTCTGCAGTAGATAATCGATGTCCAGCAACGTTTATAATATCGTCTACGCGACCTGTAATAAACACATAGCCATCTTCGTCTTTGTAACCACCATCTCCAGAGAAATAATATCCAGGAAATCGGTCTAAATAGCCCGATTTAAAACGTTGTGGATTCCCCCAAAGGTTACTTAATGTTCCTGGTGGTAATGGTAATTTAATAGCAACGTAGCCTTCTACACTAGATTCTACTTCCTCTCCTTCTTCGTTTAATATTCTAACATCGTAACCTGATACAGGTAATCCAGCCGAACCTGGTTTTATGTCTTGCAAAGCAACACCAACCATATTTGCAATCATTGGCCATCCACTTTCGGTTTGCCACCAGTGGTCAATTACAGGAATTTGAAGTTTTTCTTCAGTCCAACTTAGAGTTGCCACATCACAACGCTCTCCTGCTAAAAACAAATATTTTAAACAAGACAAATCGAAACGTTTTAACATCTGACCATTAGGATCTTCTTTTCTAATAGCTCTAATTGCTGTTGGAGCAGTAAACATTGCTTTTACATTATGCTCATTAATTACGCGCCAAAACGTAGATGCATCTGGTGTTTTAATAGGTTTTCCTTCAAAAACTATAGTTGTATTTCTGTTTAATAATGGTCCGTAAGCTATAAAACTATGCCCTACAACCCACCCAACGTCACTTGCTGCCCAAAATGTTTCACCTTCATCTACTCCATAAATATATTTCATAGCGAATTTTAAAGCAGTTGCATAACCACCTGTATCTCTAATAATTCCTTTTGGAGTTCCGGTGGTTCCTGAAGTATATAATATATAAGAAGGATGTGTGGATTGAACTGCAATGGCATTCATTGATGGAGCCTCGTCGACTAACGTTTGATAATCAACATCGTAGTTTTTCTTCGGAATCTCAACACCTAATTGTCTATCAAAAACTATAACATGTTCTGGCTTTACTTCCGCTTTAGCGATTGCTTGATCTACAAAAGGTTTATAAGGAATAATTTTCTGGATTTCGACTCCGTTTGATGCAGTAATAATTGCTTTTGGCTTACAGTCATTAATTCTAATTGCTAATTCGTGTGGTGCAAAACCACCAAACACAACCGAGTGTATTACTCCTATCCTAACACATGCCAACATAGCGTATAACGCTTGCGGAATCATAGGCATGTAAATAATACACGTATCGCCTTTTTGCAATCCTAAACCTTGTAATCCACCTGCAAGTTTGGACACTTCGTGGTGTAATTGACTAAAAGTAATGTGTTGTTTTACATTAGTTACAGGAGAGTCGTAAATAATAGCATTTTGATTTCCAAATCCTTCTTTGATATGTTTGTCAATACACAAATAACTTAGATTAAGCTCTCCATCCTGAAACCATTGATCATAATCATATTTATCTTTAGATAATATGGTTTTTGGTGCTTTAAACCACTCCAATTGCATGGCTTGTTCTTGCCAAAACTGCTCTGGTTGGTCTATACTTTTTCTATAAAATTCTTGATAATACATAGCTAGACTTTTTTAGAATTAAATAAGCCGAACCAATTAGGATTAAGTACTTTTAACTTGACAAGTGCATAGATTATAAGCACAAAACAAAGTCCCAAAACAATTGAGAGCATTGGGCTTGTATAGGTTTGACTTTCAAATTTAAACCTAAGATAAAGCGTAGCGATAATATAAATACTAATTATAATATCTGACGCTAATGGGTTGATGTGAAATTTCATGTCTTTAAACTTTAATTAAACTTAGTTTGTTTGCACACAAAACCAATTTTAAATAAACTTAAAAAACTGTTTTAAGTCACTAGTTCCAATATTTCTGAAACTATTTTTTTTACAGAAAAAGGTTTTGTTAAATACTTATCTGCTCCAAGTTTTAAACCTTTTTCAATATCTGAAGCCTTATTTTTAGCAGTTAAAAACACCACTTTAGTATTCTTTAAACTGTCTGTATTTTTAATATGTGTTAATGTTTGATAACCATCTACATTTGGCATCATAATATCTAACAAAACTACATTAGGAATATGATATTTTAATATCTCTAAAGCCTCACTTCCATCTCTTGCAATAAACACTTCAAAACCTTGTTTTTTGAAGGTATATTCTAACGACATTACAATATTAGGTTCGTCGTCTACAATTAAAATTTTCTTCTTCATACTTTATGACAACAATTTACTTAAAAGGTATGGTAAAAACAAGCGTTGCGCCATTTTTAACGTCCTTTTTTGCCCAAATTTTTCCGTTATGCTTTTCTACAATTTGTTTTGTAATTGCTAAACCTAATCCACTACCTTGTGGTTTGATGGTATTTTGGTGTTTTGACTGGTAAAATTTATCAAAAATAAACTTATGATCTTCTTCCGGAATCCCTTTACCATTGTCTGTTACAGAGATTTCTACCATTTGATTTCCTAGCTTATAATCTATTTCAATAATGCCTGTTTTTTGATTGCAAAATTTGATTGCATTAGATAATAAATTAATTAAAACCTGAAGAATGCGATCCTCGTCATATCTAGTACTAAATGTATGTGGATTATTATTAATTATTTTAACCTCTTTTTTGGCTGCAATCTGAGAGATACTGCTAATAGCTTGGTGGATTGTTTTTTGAATATCGTGATATTGTAAGTCTAAATGTAAACGACCAGTTTCAAGCTTTTCAAAATCTAATATATTATGTATTAACCGTCCTAAACGGTCGGTATCTTGCAAGATGTTTTTTAAAAACTGAGCTTTAATGTCTTTTGGCATATCATCGTCATCATCCATTAATAGTTCGGTTGCAGCTCTAATACCTGTAATTGGAGTTTTAAGCTCATGTGCAACTGTATCTAAAAACTCGTCTTTTTGTTTGTCTTTGCTAATTAATTCTTGATTTGCATCTTTTAATTTTGAAGACAGTTGAGACAATTCGTTAGATTTTTCTAGAAGTACCTTGTTGCTAACAATGTTTTCTTTAGACTCTTCCAAAATCTTCAATACTTCTACTAAGCTAATTTGTTCTTCTTTTACAACGCTGGCAATTAATATTTTAGCTGAAGCCGAACCAATACTTCCTGTTAACAGTTTTTCTGAAAAATTAATTAATCTTGCATCTGCCAATTGGGTGTCTTGAGGCAACTTATATTTTGTGAAGAAAATGTTTAATGCTCGAGTGGCTCTTTTTTCACCTAAAAAACGAATTAATACATTTTTAATATCTGCGACATGTGCTTCACCTTTCCAGACCAAAGCACTATCCTGAAGTGTTGTAAAATTATTACTATCCACAAACATCTCAGCATAATTACGTTCTCTATAATTTCCTTTAGACGTTAATGAAAACACCAAGTAACTCATAATATTAAATGTCATACTCCAGAAAAACGCATGTGCTGGTGGACTTAAAAAATCGATACCAAATAAAGCATAAGGTTTTAAAGCTGAAATACCGAATAAACCTAACTGAGTAAAATCATCCGTACCTGTATACGCTTGTAATGTAAACGGTAAGACTAAAGTATAAATTGCTATAAAAAAACCAAGAAGTATACCTGTAATTGCTGCTTTAGATGCTCCTCTATTCCAATATAATCCTATAAAAAATGAAGGTGCTAACTGTGATATTATTACAAATGAAATTAACCCTATGGAGTACAACGATAATTCTTTTGAAAAAGAAACATAAAAGAAATAAGCCGAAATTATAATAGTAAAAATAGAAATACGACGAATGTTCTTAATGTATTTGGAATTTCGTTCCGGTTGATTTTTAATAAACTTATCTAAAAAACCATAAGGAATAATCAAGTTGTTACTCACCATTGTAGACAATGCCAAGGTTGATACAATAACCATTGATATTACAGCCGAAAAACCACCTAAAAAAACTAGTGTTGCTAGAAAAGAATTTCCGTTTTCTAATGGTATTAACAGTGAGTAATACTCTGCATTTTGAGTATCACCAAAAGTTAATTTTCCTGCCCAAGCAATAAAAACAACAAACAGATTAAATAACAATAAATACAATGGAAACAGCCAAATCGCTTTTTTAAGATGTTTTTCTCTATTGTTTTCTAAAACTGAAACCTGAAATTGTCTTGGTAATAAAAATATAGCCATAAAGGATAAGCCTATCAAGAAAAACCAATTAAAACCATCTTCTATTCCACTAAGTGTGGTGAGCTGTTTAAAGTTTTCGGTTACTGAAATTTTCTCGTAAATATCTGTTGTTCCATCAAATAGATAAAACGTGACATAAACACCGATTGCTAAAAAGAAGACTAGTTTTAAAACCGACTCAAAAGCTACTGTAGCAATAATACCTTTATGTTTTTCGGAAGCATCCGCATTTTGAGTCCCAAAAAAAGTAGCGAATATTGCTAATAATAAAGCGACGTAAAAAGTAGAATCGTCAATTACTGCGGTTGATACATAACTGGTATCATCAGACATGATTTCAAACGTTTCTGAAACTGCTTTTAATTGTAGTGAAATGTATGGCAAGGTTCCGAATAAGCAAATAATAGTTACTAAAGCACCAAGAAATCGACTATTACCATAACGTAATGAAATAAAATCTGCAATAGATGATATTTTATGTTGTTTAGAAATCCTAATAATCTTTCTAAGCACTACAATCCACAAAGGTGCTGCTATAACAGGTCCTAAATAAATTGGTAAAAAATTGATTCCTGAATTTGCTGCGATACCAACACTTCCGTAATACGTCCATGCCGAACAATAGACTGCTAATGATAACGTATACACATAGGGATTATTAACCCATTTGCTCTGTCGTTTTTTTTCAGCAAGAAAAGCAATGTAAAATAACACTGCTAAATAGATGATAATTATGGCTATTAATGCGTAATTATTCATAGTGACGTTTTAATACGATATATGAAATAACAATAGATACTAACCAAATTGAAAATATTGAAAAATATAAGGTTGGGATTCCAAAAAGGGCACCTTCAAAATTGAAAACTAAAATAAACGGAATATTAAAAATTAAACACAATGCTATTGATAATACCACTAGCTTTTGTTCGTGTCTTTTTTTCATTTGGTTAATTGGTTTTGCTTTCCGCGAAAGCGAAAAAATTATGATGTTACTAATATAAGAAAATCAGCACTACAATTTGTAATGCTGACTTTCTAACTAACTAAATTAAAATTAAGCTCAATATATTTTCGCTTTCGCGGAAAAATACTCAGACAGAACTCAACATTTTAATGATCTTGAGCTTCTCCAGCTCCTGAAGGGATTCTAATACTTTCAACCATATCTTGTACATCTTGAGGTGGTGCAGGTGTTAATCTAGAAACCACTAATGATATTACTACATTTACACACATTGCAATTGTACCAAATCCTTCTGGAGATGTATCAAACCACCAATCTGCACTTGTACCACCACCAAACATATTTAGTTTAAATTTCATCATATAAAATAGCATTAAAACAATACCTACAACCATACCGGAAATGGCACCTTGACTATTCATACGTTTATCAAATATTCCTAAAATAATAGCAGGAAAAAAGGAGGCTGCTGCAAGACCAAATGCCAGCGCGACGACTGCAGCTACAAAGCCTGGCGGATTAATACCAAAGTAACCTGCAATTAAAATAGCTATAAAAATAGCTATTCTAGCCACTTTTAATTCGTCTTTATCAGAAATATCTGGTTTTAATTGCTTTTTAACTAAATCATGAGACACAGATGTAGAAATTACCAGTAATAATCCTGCTGCTGTAGATAATGCTGCTGCCAAACCTCCTGCTGCCACTAAACCAATAACCCAATTAGGCAGGTTTGCAATCTCTGGGTTTGCCAATACCATAATATCTCTATCTACATATAGCTCGTTTGAAGCATCACTTACATTAGCTACTATACGCTCTCCACTTGCGCCTCGTGCATCTGTATATTCTGGTTTTTTACCTGATAAAGCATCTCCAGCAACATATTGAATTTTTCCATCTCCATTTTTATCAGACCATGCTATCAATCCTGTATTCTCCCAATTTTTAAACCATTCTGGGATTTCTTTATATTCTTTATTACTAACCGTTTCTATTAAATTAGTTCTAGAAAACACTGCAATTGCAGGTGCTGTAGTATATAAAATAGCGATTAAAAATAATGCATAACCTGCAGATTTACGTGCATCTTTTACTTTTGGTACTGTAAAAAAACGCACAATTACGTGTGGTAATCCTGCAGTACCTGTCATTAATGCCAGTGTAATTGCAAACACATCCCAAGTAGATTTTGTTCCGCTGGTGTATTCGTTAAAACCTAGTTGTGTGTGTAAAGTGTCTAATTTATCTAATAAAAATGCACCACCTTCTACCTTACTTCCCATACCTATTTGCGGAATAATATTTCCGGTCATTTGCATTGATATAAAAAAGGCAGGCACCATAAAAGCAAATATTAACACACAATATTGTGCGACTTGTGTATAGGTTATACCTTTCATTCCTCCTAATAAAGCAAAGGTTAAAACCACTGCCATACCAATAGCAACTCCAATATTAATATCCACTTGTAAAAACTGAGAAAATACAATACCAACACCTCGCATTTGTCCTGCAACGTAAGTAAATGATACAATTAATGCACAAATTACCGCTACCGTTCTTGCTGTGTTTGAGTAATATCTATCTCCAATAAAATCTGGCACTGTAAACTTACCAAACTTACGCAAATATGGTGCTAATAATAAAGCTAAAAGCACATATCCACCTGTCCAACCCATTAAGTAAACAGAACCATCATAACCTGAAAAGGAAATAATACCAGCCATACTAATAAAAGAGGCTGCACTCATCCAATCGGCTGCTGTTGCCATACCATTTGCTAACGGAGAAACACCTCCACCAGCAACATAAAATTCTTTAGTTGAGCCTGCTCTTGCCCAAATTGCGATTCCAAAATATAAGGCAAAAGTAAGTCCTACTAATAACCATGTCCAAAATTGTACACTCATAATATTATAGTTTTAAGTTATTAGTTTAGACTACTCGTCAAAACCGTATTTTTTATCTAGTTTATTCATTAATCTTACATACACGAAAATTAAAATTACGAATACATAAATGGATCCTTGTTGGGCAAACCAAAAGCCTAGTTTAAAGCCTCCTAGTCTAAATTGGTCTAATTCTTCTCTAAATAAAATGCCACATCCAAAGGACACTACAAACCATATGACAAGCAATATTGCTAGGTATTTAATGTTTTCTTTCCAGTACGCTGACGCGTGTTTTTGTTTATCACTCATAGTTGTTAGTTTTTATAGATAAATCATTGCTTGAAGCGAAATAGTATTTGCATCTAATGCTCCAAATTCTTGATTTGTATATTCTAAAGTTAATTTTGAATTATGTCCACTCATATACGCATTTACACCAATACCTAAAGTAGATCTATTATCACTTACAGCATCATAACTATGTGTACCGTAACTTACATAAGGTTGAAACCTTGTTTTTGCAACATCACCTTTAAATACATAACCAACATGACCGTAAATCATGCTTCCTGTACCATAAGCACTGTATAAATAATCTTTACCATAATCACTGTTTTGATATACTGCATAAGCAGTAATTGCGCTTCCGTTATCACCAAGAGGCGCATCATAAAAAGCATCTACTGCAAAGATGGAAACATCCTCACCTTCTAAGTTAGGTGTTAATGCTGTACCTGTGTCTATTACTGATCCTTTTGGATGCAAGAAAAACCCTGCTCCGACATTAAAAATCTTTTTTCCGCCTAAATAACTTCCCACTTTATAAGGCAGAAAATTAGACTCTTGATCTAAGAAATTATAATCAAAATAACCTGCATATGTTTTACCTGCATCTTTAGAACCTAAAGTAGCACGACCATTATAAACTGCTTCGCCACCTGCAACAGCAGTACGCGCATCTAACGATGATACAGAAGCATCATTAATAGCTACGCGATATTGAAGTTTATCAAATTTACCTTTTGCAAAAACACCCAAATGACGTGCAAATTGATCTGACAAGCCAATAGTTGCCCATGATTGTCGGTTGTTATCCAAGGTCATCATGTTAAGCGTGCTTTGATTATTTAATCTAGAAATCCCATTAAAATAGTGTAAACCTCCACCAACTGTATGGTCTTTGCCTAAATTGTATTGTGCCCAAACATCATGAAAAAAGAGTTGAGAACCATCTCCTTTTCCAGTAGGACTTAATGTAGAACTTGTTAAACTGTTTAATCCGAAGTGTGTTACGATTAAAAAGTCTTTATTAATTTGTGCAAACATTAAAATACGAGCACGACGCAAATTAAAATTTAATTTACTGTTCTCGTTTCCGTTAGCATCAAAAGTGTCATCTGTGTTATAATTAGCTTGGACTTGCGCCCAAGAAATAAGCCGAAGATATTTAGAACCATCTTCGTTAAACTTAAACTTAAGACCTCCATCGTAATCGGGAGAGCCTTGAGCTGTCATTAATTGAAAGGACATTAAAAAGAGTCCTACCAATAATACGGTTGTTTTTTTCATTGTTTTAAGGATTAATTAGTAGTTAATTGGTTTTGTGTGCACTACTAAGCTCTTAAAAACAATGTGTTAACAAAAAATTAATATATTTTTTTGTTAATTTATTATACTAATCTTTAAAGCGTTCCCATTTAATCAACATGAATTTATCTCCTAACTCAGTAACTACAACGCCTGCACCTTTTATATTTTTTGAATCACTAAAATAAATAGCTAACTCTGATGCGTTTAAAATCTTATATGTTGGGTGGTAATTGGAATTGTATGGGCGTTTTATGTTGTACTTTTTTACCCAATTCATGATGCTTACATGAGAAATTCCTAAAATGCGTTCAATTTCCCGATAGGTTAAGCCTTCTAAGTATAACTGTAACGATTTATTAACGTAGTAGTCGTCTATCTTCTTACCTATTTTATTAACAGAGAAGAAATAGTTACATTTTTTGCACTTATAACGTTGCCTATCATTAACAATTCCGCTTTTAATGTAATGGTCTGATCCACAATTTGGGCACAAATCTACTGTCATATATATTAATTTAGCATAAATATATCAATTTAGCAATATAATATACACGCATTCGTTAATTATTTAAATATTACCCATAAAAAAAGCTTTAAAATAGCGAATAACACTAATTTTTAAAGCTTAAAATATTAAAATGATAATAGAACTAATTTACAGTATTACTTATTAAAAAACGCGTCTTCAGTTTTAGTTAATAATCTTGAATGAATTAAAAATCGTAAACCTAACGGAATCTCCAAAGAGAAACTAGCTCCTCGACCTTCTGTTATATCCACCGTTAAATGCGTGTGTTTCCAATATTCAAATTGGTCTTGATTCATATAAAAATTAACACCATTTAAAGTTCCTAAAAGGATATCGCTTTCATCTAAATACAAATCGCCTTTTTCGAATAACATAGGTGCAGAACCATCACAACAGCCTCCACTTTGATGAAAAATTAAATCACCATGTTTTGTTTTCAATTGTTCTAATACTTTTGCTGCCTCTTCTGTGATTACTACTCTTTCCATAATTTAAAGTTATTAAAAAAGGCTGAATTATAATATAAATCAGCCTTTATGCTATTAATTTATTTCTACTAAAAGAAACCTAATTTGTTTTTATCGTAAGAGATTAACATATTTTTAGTTTGACGATAGTAATTAAGCATCATCACATGGTTTTCTCTACCAAATCCAGATTTTTTATAACCTCCAAATGGTGCATGTGCTGGGTAGGCGTGGTAACAATTTACCCAAACACGACCAGCTTTAATCGCTCTTGGTATTTGGTATAATTGGTGTGCATCTCTAGTCCACACTCCTGCTCCCAGCCCATAAAGTGTATCGTTAGCAATTTCTATTGCTTCTGCTTCATCTTTAAATTTTGTAACGCAAGCTACAGGACCAAAAATTTCTTCTTGAAAAACTCTCATTTTATTATGTCCTTCTAAAATAGTTGGCTGAATATAAAATCCATTTGCCAAATCTCCTTCTAATTTTTTGGCGTCACCTCCTGTTAATACTTTTGCTCCTTCGTCTTTACCAATTTTAAAATAAGATTGTATTTTTTGGTATTGATCGTTAGATGCTTGTGCACCAACCATTGTATTAACATCGTAAGGATTATCTTGTACAATTGCATTTGTGCGCTCAATAACACGCTCCATAAACGCATCATAAATATCTTCTTGTACTAAAATTCTAGAAGGACAAGTACAAACTTCACCTTGATTAAAGGCAAACAAAACTGCACCTTCAATAGCTTTGTCTAAATACGCATCGTCTGCGTCCATTACAGAATTAAAAAATACATTTGGTGATTTACCTCCTAATTCCATAGTTACAGGGTTTAAGTTTTTAGAGGCGTATTGCATAATTAATTGACCTGTTGTGGTTTCTCCTGTAAAAGCAACCTTATCTACTTTAGGGCTTGATGCTAAAGGTTTACCAGCTTCTGGTCCAAAACCATGTACAATATTTACAACTCCTGGAGGAAATACATCTGCAATTTTCTCCATTAATAAAGTTGCAGAAGATGGTGTTTGTTCGGCTGGTTTTAAAACCACACAGTTACCAGTTACTAAAGCTGGAGGTAACTTCCAGGATAGCATTAATAATGGAAAGTTCCATGGTATAATTTGTCCAACCACACCTAATGGTTCTTTAATATTCATGGATAGTGTGTGTTGGTCTAACTCGGTTGCACTTCCTTCTTCCGATCTAATACACGCTGCAAAATAACGCCAATGGTCTGCTGCCAAAGGTATGTCTGCATTTAAAGTTTCTCTTATTGGTTTTCCGTTATCGCAAGTTTCAACTAAAGCAAATTCTTCTAAATTGGCTTCAATAATATCTGCTACTTTATTTAACATAGTTGCTCTTTCTGTAGCTGAAGTATTTCCCCAAGCTTCTTTTGCTGCATTAGCTGCATCCAAAGCCATTTCGACATCTTCTTTTTGAGATCTTGGATATTTAGCAATTAAACTATTATCTATTGGAGACGTGTTTTCAAAATATTGACCATCTAACGGTTCTACAAATTTTCCGTTTATAAAATTGCCATATTTCTCTTTAAATTCAGGTTTAGAATAACTCATATAATTTCATGTTAAATTAGTAAATAGATAATTTATTAGTTTAAAAAATAGATTATCTTTAGTTTTGATAAAGTTATTTTATCATATTCTAATTTAATTGAACAGAATTATCATAATCTTGAACATATCTATTATTAACAAATTTATGTTCAAATTTTATTGTAGTATTGAATATGCAGTCCTTATTAAATAACCATAAAAGCAACAGAAAACTGACCACTTTAGTGGAAAACAGAACAACGTATAATGCAGATTATGCCGAGCTTAATATTTTTGAAACTCACGCCTTCGCGGAAAAAGTCTCGTTGACGTTTAACTTCCCGATTATTGCAAGTATGCTAACTGGACAGAAAATTATGCATTTAGATGGTTTTGAAGCTTTTGATTTTTTTCCAGGTGAATCTGTAGTGATGCCAACCAATAAAGAAATGATAATTGATTTTCCGATTGCCACAAAAGAACAACCAACACAATGTTTAGCCTTAGGTATTGATGCTTTTAAAATTAATGAGGTTGTAGAAAAATTTAACCAACAAGTGGCTATTGAAAATGAAAATAATAGTTGGGATTTAAATGAAACCACTTCGCATTTAATAAACAATACAGATGTTAATCATTTAATTGAAAGACTAACCTACACGTTTACTAACAACAACAAATCTAAAGATGTTTTATTAGATTTAATGATACAAGAATTGATTGTTAGGCTACTTCAAACTAAAGCAAAATCTTTAATTATAAACGATCCTAATCAGATTTTTAACGATACTAGAATTGGAACGGTTATTAAATTTATTAAAGACAATTTAACCAATAAAGATATCAGCGTAGACTTATTGGCAAAAAAAGCATACATGAGTACGTCTCACTTCCATAAACAGTTTAAAAACACCTTAGGCATCTCTCCTATTGATTATATAAATTCAGAAAAAATTAAATTTTCTAAAAAACTGATTAAAGAATCTAAAGATTTTAGAATGTCCGAAATTGCATTTAAATCTGGATTTAATAACACCAGTTATTTTAACCGACAGTTTAAAAAAATGGAACTAATGACGCCACAGCAATTTAAGGCTTCAGTAAATAAAATCTAAATGTTTAAGTATATAAAAACCTAGGATGTATTGAATACTATCCTAGGTGAATTTTTAATTTCATAGTTCGTATTAATTAATAAAATATGAGTATATAAATTCTCTACTTTAATAAATAACTAGATTTTGTTTTAGTTTTGGATATTGTAAGAATTTAATTTTTTTATCATCACTGGTGTAGATGAACTAGCATAAACACAAGTTTGTTGTACCAACCCTACCCCTTCGGAATAATGAATTTTACTAACACCATCAAGTGTAGTACCATCTTCAGTTACAATATAATTTTGCATCTCAATACAATTAAAACTTCCTGTGTTAGAGTTAATTATTACTGGTTCCTCAATTGTTTTTCTGTATAAATTTAAGGACGTATTATCACTATTAACTAAATGCTCTGAAAATTCGTTATTAACAAAAAGAACATCGTTATTATCATTAATTAAAGTTCCGTCTACTTCTCGTAAATAGTCAATTTCTTCACCATTTTGAAGATAAAATAAATTAAAACCATCTACTCCACTTGTAGTTGTTTTAATCTTAAAGTATTGCTGTCCAGAAACCTCTTCTGTATCCTCTATGATAACATTTTGGACAATTAAAGTTTCATCGTAATCTTCTGTATCTGAGTTATACTTATAAAATTTATATGTATAAGAATTACCTACTGTTAGTCCGTAAAAATTAAGTTCTAGATTATTCTCTTGAACATCATCTGATGTAGAACAAGAAAAAATAAGTGTAAAAAAGCATGTACATAATAGCAAACGTTTCATAAAATTTAATTTTGGTTAAAGTTAGAAAGTAGTTTTGCTTTATATGCGTATTAATCTTGTGGTTATAAAAGTTAAAACGTAATTTATATTTATTTATTTTAATTTGTAATCTAAATCTCTTTCATCCTTTTAAAATATGATTTAGCTTCTTTTAAAACTTTAGGAGCCAATATTAAAGTTGCTGTCATAGTTGGAATTGCCATTAAAGCAAAAACACCATCAATCAAATTAATCATTAGCGCAAGTGATGTTGTTGCTCCGAGAATTATACTTAAAATGTAAAAATAGTTGTAATAATGTTTGTGTTTATCTCCTATTAAAAACGATAGACATTTTCCGCCATAATAGGCATAAGAAAACAATGATGACACACTAAATATTACAATACAAAGCAATAGTAAATAGCGTCCAAAAGTTGGCATTGCTGCTCCAAAAGCATTAGCTGTTAGGCTAACACCATTAGCTTCTGTAGTTTGCCAAACACCTGTTACTAAAATTGCCAAAGCAGTAAGCGTACAAACTATTAAAGTATCTATTGCTGGTCCTAACATAGCAACTAAACCTTCACGAATAGGCTCGTTGGTTTTTGCAGCTCCATGTGCTAAAGGTGCTGTACCTATACCAGCTTCGTTTGAAAATGCTCCACGTCGGATTCCTAAAACTATCAATCCTCCTAAAAGACCTCCTAAAAAGGCGTCTCCTTTATAATTTTCTGCTGCAAAAGCATCTGTAAATATTAATTTAAAATAAGTTGGCACGACTTCCGCATTAGCGAACAAAATAATAAGTATCAACACAAAATATAACAACACCATACTTGGTACTAATTTGGATGCAACTTTACTTATTCGGTTTAAACCGCCTAAAATTACGATAGATGTTATGATTACTAAAATCACACCAATAATTAAATTAGAGGTAAAATCTACTGTAATTCCATTGGGTTTTAATACAATATCATTTATTGCTTGCGTTAATTGGTTAACGTTAAATACTGGTAATGCTCCAATTAAACCACAAAAACTAAATAAAATTGCTAATGGCTTCCAGTGTTTACCAAGACCTTCCATTATAAAATACATTGGACCACCTTGTGTATTACCTGCACTGTCTTTACCTCTGTACATTATGGCTAAACTAGAGGTGAAAAATTTGGTAGACATACCTACAACTGCACTAATCCACATCCAAAATACTGCTCCTGGTCCTCCAATTGAGATGGCTACTGCAACGCCTGCAATATTTCCCATACCAATGGTAGATGACAATGCTGTGGTTAAGGCTTGAAAATGTGTGATTTCGCCTTCGTCATCCTGATTATCATACTTACCACGTAATATTTGTATGGCATGACCTAAATATCTAAACGGTAAAAACTTAGACAAAATTAGCAGGTATAATCCACCTCCAATTAATAAAATTAGTAGTGGTAAACCCCAAACAAAAGAGGCAAAATCTGCTATAAAGTCATTTATTTTATCATACATATAACTACAAAGTTTTAGACTTTAAATATAACTATTATCTTTACAACCCTAACAAAAATACCATTTGAAACCAACCAGACTTTTTTTTCTTGATGCTGTCAGAGCTTTTGCTATACTAATGATGTTACAAGGTCATTTTATAGACTCGCTTTTAAACCCAATTTATCGGGACACTTCCAATACTATTTATAATATTTGGGCTTATTTTAGAGGGATTACAGCTCCAACCTTTTTTACCATTACAGGTTTAGTATTTGTATTTTTATTATTAAAAGCTAAAGAAAAAGGTACAGAACAAGAGCGAATTAAAAAAGGAATAAATCGAGGCTTACTGCTAATTGTACTAGGTTATGCCTTGCGCTTTTCGTTTATTAGTTTAATGTATGGGCAAGTTAACATGAATTTTTTACAAGTAGATGTCTTACAATGCATAGGTTTATCCTTATTAATTTTAATTTTTTTATTTAAAATAAGTTTTAAAAATGAATGGGTTTTAGCCGCATTATTTTTAATAATAGGCTTTAGTATTTTTGTATCAGAGCCATTATACCGAACCTTAAAAATTGAAAACGCTCCAATATTATTCTCTAATTACTTGAGCATACAACATGGATCGGTATTTACTATAATCCCATGGTTTGGCTACGTTGCTTTTGGTGGTTTTATTGCTGTACTATTTGCTAAATTTGGACATAAAAACAACTACAAACCTATTAAAATTGCTGCCTTTTTAATTATTGGTGTGTTTATGATTTATTATTCTAGTCCAACTTTAAAACTACTAGATAACCTATTTAATTTACCTTTATTTACCAGAAGTGCTAACTACAATTATTTGTTTAGTAGACTTGGAAATGTATTAGTAATCTTTGGGATATTTTACACTTTTGAAACTTATCTTAAACAAGCTATAATTACTAAAATTGGACAGAAAACGTTGTCTATTTATGTGATTCATTTTATGATTATTTATGGTAGTTTTACAGGTTTAAGCTTAAAACACTTTTTTTATAAAAGTTTAAATCCAACCCAAGCTATCCTTGGTGCTATTGTTTTTATGGTGGTTGTGTGCTTTATTTCTTTTTATTATGTGCAAACTAATACCTATTTGTATCATAAGATTCGTAAGCTTTATTTAAAGCTTAAAAACTAAAAAAATGTTAAAAGTTTTTTTATTACTAACCAATCGTTTAGTTTTGTCCTGTAATTAGAAGTTACCGTTTACACGGAAATTAAAAATGGCAAGAACAAAACAATATAACGAAACTGAAGTAGTCGAAAAAGCAATGCATCTTTTTTGGAAAAATGGCTATGAAACTACTTCTATGCAAATGCTTGAGAAAGAAATGGGCATCAACAAGTTTTCAATATATTCTAGTTTTGGTAATAAACATGGTTTGTTTCTGGAAAGTTTAAAGCTATACCGTTCTAATGTCAGTCAGGTTTTGGATAAACTTAAAAAAGGAACACAAGGCGTTGAAGATATTAAACAATTTTTTTACGACTCTGTAAGTTCTAGTTTTAAAAGCGACAACATTAAAGGTTGTTTTGTGACTAATACTTATAATGAGTTTTCTGAAAAAGAAGATGAATGCATTCAGAAGCAAATGAATAGTTTTATGGATAGCTTAAAATCCATTATTATTCAAAAACTTAAGTTGGATACTTCAAAAAACGAAGAAACTATAGCAAAACAAGCTAACTATTTATTACTAGCTAAACACGGGTTAGCAGCAGCATCTAGAGTTAACACAAAAGAAGAAATTGAGGATTATATAGAAATGGTCTTCAAAAATTTATAAACATTTTTTTTACACAATAACTAAACGAACGTTTAGAAAAGATTAACAGAATATTAAAATAAAAACAAAAATTTATGACAACTTTAAAAATTCACAACATCGAAACTGCTCCAGAAGGTAGCAAAGCTTTATTAGAAAACTCTCAAAAAGCATACGGAATGATTCCTGGTTTACATGGTGTTTTAGCAGCTTCTCCTGAATTATTAAAAGCATACCAAGAGTTACACCAATTATTTACAGAAACATCTTTTAATAACGACGAGCTTACTGTGGTATGGCAAACCATTAACGTAGAACATGCTTGTCATTACTGTGTGCCAGCACATACAGGTATTGCTAAAATGATGAAAGTTGATGATGCAATTATTGACGCTTTACGTAATGAAACGCCTCTTGCAGATGCAAAATTAGAAGCACTACGTACTCTAACATTATCTATAACACGTAATCGTGGAAATGTGTCGCAAGCAGATTTAGAAGCTTTTTACGCAGCTGGATATGGTGAGCAACAAGTATTAGAAATAATTTTAGGATTATCTCAAAAAGTAATTAGTAATTACACAAACCACATTGCAAATACACCTGTTGATGAGGCTTTTCAAAAATTTGCTTGGTCAAAAAAATAATCTAGTTTTAAAATTAAAAAACTATAGGTTGATTAATAACTGTAAACCTTCCTCCTTTTTTGAGGAAGGTTTATTAATTTTATAAAAAACAGAATATGATAAAAGTATCCGTAATGTATCCAAACAGTAAAGATGTACAGTTTGATGCAGACTATTATAAAAACACGCACTTACCAATGGTGTCAAAATTAGTTGGTAGCGCTTTAAAAGATTTAGAATTAGACTTAGGCATAGCTAGCAGAGTTCCTGGAGAACTTGCGCCTTACGTAGCTATTGCGCATTTAAAGTTTGACAGTGTGAAGGCTTTTCAAGAGTCCTTTGGACCTCATGCAGAAACTTTTGCTGCAGATGTAAAAAATTATACTAATATTCAGGCTGAACTTCAAATTAGTGAACTAATAACATTTTAATTATGGCAAATAAATTAAAAATAGATATCGTATCTGACGTTGTATGTCCTTGGTGTACCATTGGATACAAGCGTTTAGAAAAAGCAATAAAAGAACTTGGTGTTGAAGATCAATTAGAAATTGAATGGCAGCCATTTGAATTAAATCCAAATATGCCAGCCGAAGGTCAAAATGTTATTGAACATATAGCCGAAAAGTATGGTTCTACATTAGACCAACAAAGAGAATCGCAACAAATGATGACTGATGCTGGTGAAGAACTAGGGTTTAAATTCGATTATTTTGATGAGATGCGAATGGCTAACACCTTTGATGCTCATGTTTTATTAGAATATGCTAAAGACTTCGGAAAGCAAACCGAATTAAAAATGACTTTAACTAAAGCCTTTTTTAGCGATAGAAAAGATGTATCTAAAAGAGATGTTTTAAAAGAAGCCCTTTTAGAAGTTGGTTTAAATGCAGATAAAGCTTTAGCGAAATTAGATAGCGATGAAGCAAAATTGGAAGTAAGAAACAAACAAAACTATTGGAAAAACATGGGTGTAAATTCTGTGCCAACTATTGTTTTTAATCGTAAAAGTGCAGTAACAGGAGCACAACCTGTAGATACTTTTAAACAAGTATTAACGGAGTTAATTGCTGAACAATAAGCGGTTTAATTTTATATTTTTTTAAAAGAAACATATGAGTTCAAATAATAAAGGTGACTTAGATGTATTGTTAGATGAAGTCCGTCAAGCAAGTGCATCTAAATTTACAGACGAAAAGAAAAAAATATATGCAGATGGAATTTCTAGTGTAGCAAACTCTGGAGTATTAGATTCTGCTTTAAAAGTTGGAGACAAAGCGCATAATTTCACTTTAAAAAATGCCTTAAACGAATCGGTTACTTTATACAACGAATTAAAAAACGGACCAGTAGTTTTAACATGGTACAGAGGTGGTTGGTGTCCATATTGCAATATTACTTTGCACGCTTTACAAGAAAAATTACCTGAATTTAAAAAAGAAGGTGCTACACTTTTGGCTTTGACTCCAGAATTGCCAGATAATTCTTTAAGTACTTCAGAAAAAAACAATCTTGAATTTACCGTTTTAAGTGATTTAGAAAACACTATTGGTAAAGCATATGGTGTGGTTTACACTCTAACAGATGATGTTGCTACTATTTATAACGCTGGTTTTGGACTAAACAAAGTTAATGGAGATATTAGTAATACCTTACCTTTAGCTGCAACTTATGTTATAGATACCAACGGAATAATTACTTATGCCTTTTTAGACGCAGATTATACACAGCGTGCAGAACCATCGGAAATATTATCAGCTTTAAAACAATTGAAATAAAAAACGACACTAATGACAACTAAACCTAAAGTATTATTCTTTGATGTAAACGAAACACTTTTAGATCTAACCGTAATGAAAAAACAGGTTGGAGATGCTTTAGGCGGTAAATCCGATTTATTGTCTTTATGGTTTACTACAATGTTACAGTATTCATTAGTGGTATCTGCAAGTGGACAATATAAACCGTTTGGACACATTGGTGCTGCTGCTTTACAAATGGTTGCAGCCAATAATAACATTGTAATTTCTGAAGAAGAAGCTAGAGATATTGTTGTAAAATCGATGCAAAATTTACCGCCTCATCCGGAAGTAAAAGACGCTTTAAACACGTTAAAAACTGAAGGTTTTACTCTTGTAGCTTTAACCAATTCTAACGATGAAAGCCTTAAAATTAAAATTGAAAATGCTGGTTTGACCCAATATTTTGATGATTTGTTAAGTATTGAATCGGTTGGAAAATTTAAACCTTTTAATGATGTTTATAATTGGGCTTCTAATAAAATGAACATAAAACCAGAAGACTGTATGCTTATTGCTGCGCATGGTTGGGATGTTGCTGGTGCACTTTGGGCTGGTTGGCGTGCTGCTTTTGTTGGTAGGCCAGGACAACAGACATTTCCGTTAGCACCAAAAACGGAGATTAATGAAAGTGATTTACAAAAAGTAGCAGATATTTTGGTGACTTATAAGTAGTGATTTTTAAAACCAACTATAAATTAACATTTTGAACGTAGATTTTACAACTATTGAATACTTAAAACACGGAAATAAGAAACAGAAAATTGCGTATTTAGACTTAAAAAAACATACTGTTTTAGACAAGTTATTACCTTTTAATCCCATTTTAACAGGCACTATACCAATTGATATAGATATACCTAATAGTGATTTAGATATTATTTGCGAGTGTAAAAACCATGATACCTTTCCTTTATTTTTAAAACAGCAATTTTCAGGATATCAAGACTTTAAAGTCTACCAAACCATACAAAATACAATACCGTCAACCATTGCTACTTTCAAAACTGATCAGTTTTTATATGAAATTTTTGGTCAAGCTATTCCTTCAAAACAACAAAATGCATACAGACATATGCTTATTGAAAATGAAATTTTAAAACAAAAAGGACATCAGTTTAAAAAAGATATCATTTCGTTAAAATTAAAAGGTTTTAAAACCGAACCTGCTTTTGCTAAACTACTTGGTTTAAAAGGCAATCCATACTTAGCTTTACTAGCGTTGGAAGATAAGTATCTTAAAAATTAATTCAACTATTTTATAAATAAAAGAGCTTGCAATTGCAAGCTCTTTTATTATTTCAAAAATAAATTATATTTTATTTTAAATATGCTAAAACATTAGCTTCAATACGTTCTTGAATGTTTGACACATCTGCTTTTACAAATGGTTCTCCCATAATATTCTCGTATAATTCAATATAACGTTCTGATACGGTTTCAATATAGTCGTCAGACATAACTGGTACAGTTTGTCCCTCTAAACCTTGAAAATTATTAGCAATTAACCACTGTCTTACAAACTCTTTAGACAATTGTTTTTGTGCTTCGTTATTATCTTGACGGTCTTGATAGCCTTCAGCATAAAAATATCGCGAAGAATCTGGTGTATGGATTTCGTCAATTAAAACAATTTTCCCATCCTTAGTTTTACCAAATTCATATTTAGTATCCACCAAAATTAAGCCACGTGAAGCAGCTATTTCTGTCCCTCTTTTAAATAATTTACGCGTATAGTCTTCTAAAACAATGTAGTCTGCTTCGCTAACTATTCCTTTTTTAAGGATGTCTTCTCTTGAGATATCTTCGTCATGATCACCCATTTCTGCTTTAGTTGCAGGCGTAATAATAGGCTCCGGAAACTTATCGTTTTCCTTCATCCCTTCTGGCATTACAACACCACAAAGCATGCGTTTTCCAGCTTTATACTCACGCGCTGCATGACCAGACATGTAACCACGTATAACCATTTCTACTTTAAAAGGCTCGCATAAATGTCCAACCGCAACGTTTGGATCTGGAGTTGCTGTTAACCAATTTGGCACAACATCTTCGGTAGCTTTCATCATGCTAGTGGCAATCTGATTAAGGATTTGTCCTTTATATGGGATTCCTTTTGGCATAACCACATCAAAAGCGCTTAAACGGTCTGTTGCAATCATTACCAATTCTTCATCATTAATATTGTAAACTGCTCTTACTTTTCCTTTGTATAGACTTTTTTGATTAGGAAATTTAAAATTAGTGTCTATAATAGTATTACTCATTAGTTGTATTGTTGTTGTTGTTGTTGTTGTTGTTGTTGTTGTTGTTGTTGTAATATAAATTTACTCTCTGTTTTCAATGTTTTTATAAGCTTCGATAATTTTTTTGACTAGTTTATGTCTAACAACATCCTTGTCATCCAGAAAAATCATTCCTACACCTTCTACTCCTTTTAAAATAAGTAAAGCTTCTTTTAAACCAGAAATAGTACGACGAGGCAAATCAATTTGACCTGGATCACCTGTTAATAAAAATTTAGCGCTTTTACCCATTCTGGTTAAAAACATCTTCATTTGTGCATGCGTTGTATTTTGACCTTCATCTAAAATAACAAAAGCATGATCTAATGTACGACCACGCATAAATGCTAAAGGTGCAATTTGTATGGTACCATTTTCAATATACTGCGCTAATTTTTCCGCAGGAATCATATCTCTTAATGCGTCATATAATGGTTGCATATAAGGATCTAATTTTTCTTTTAAATCTCCAGGTAAAAAACCTAGATTTTCACCTGCTTCCACTGCTGGACGTGTCAAAATAATACGTTTTACCTCTTTATTTTTTAATGCTTTAACTGCTAACGCTACTCCTGTATACGTTTTACCTGTTCCTGCTGGTCCAATAGCAAATACCATATCGTTTTTACGCATTAGCTCGACCATTTTACGTTGGTTAGCAGTAATAGCCTTAATAGGTTTACCATTGGCACCATGTACTAAGACTTCGCCACTTTTTTCAGAAGTGCTGTAATCATCACTACTTTGGCTAGTTAAAACACGCTCGATTACATTTTCGTCTAATTTATTGTATTTAGAAAAATGCTTTAATAGCATGGTCATTCTGCGATCAAACTCATCCAATAATTCTTCGTCTCCAAAAGCCTTAATGGTATTTCCTCTAGCTACAATCTTGAGTTTTGGAAAGTATTTTTTTAGTAGCGTAATATTCTCATTTCCGGTTCCAAAAAACTCTTTTGGAGAGATCTCCTGTAGTTCAATAATTATTTCGTTCAAAAGCGCTGATTTATTAAATTAATCTGTACAATTTTATTAGTTTTGTGTATCTAACAAATTTACACATTTTTTGTGTGTTCTAGGTTAAAAAAATATCAACAATAATTCATGCCAATTATAACGCTTACCACAGATTTTGGAGAGAAAGATCACTTTGCTGGCGCAATAAAAGGCGCTATTTACAGCGAATTGCCAGAAGTTAAAATTGTTGATATCTCTCATAGTATCTCTCCTTTTAATATTGCTGAGGCAGCCTATATTATACAAAATGCCTATAGTAGTTTTCCTAAAGGTACAATCCATGTCATTGGTATTGACTCCGAAATTAATCCAGAAAACAAGCATATTGCGGTAGAGTTAGACGATCATTACTTTATCTGTGCCAATAACGGAATTATGAGCATGATAGCTAATGAGATTGCACATTCTAAATTAGTAGAAATTAATATACATGATAAAATAGAAACCAGTTTTCCTGTTTTAGATGTCTTTGTAAAAGTAGCATGCCACATAGCACGTGGTGGAACATTAGAAGTTATAGGCAAAGCTATTGATAAAATAAAACCAATTAAAAATCTAGTGCCTTACGTTAATGAGGAGCAAACGCAAATAATTGGCAGCATAATCTACATTGACAATTATGGTAATGTCGTTACTAATATTAGAAAAAACTTTTTTGAAACGCTGCAAAAAGGACGTTCTTACGAAGTGTCTGCAAGAAATTATAAGTTCAAAAAAATACAATCCAAATATAGCGATATTGTTAACTTTGACACACCAGAAGACAAACGTAATGACGAAGGACGTGGTTTAGTCGTCTTTAACAGTTCCAACTATCTAGAAATAGCCATATATAAAAGTAATAACCAAACGGTTGGTAGTGCAAGTAGCCTAATGGGATTAGGACTGCGAGATACAGTAACCATTAATTTTTTTAAATAAATAAAAGTATCGCTTTCGCGGAAACTCATTAAAACCCAAGTCATGTTTGTAAGAATTGTTAAATTAAGTTTTGCCGAAGAAAATATAGCCACCTTTTTAGCTAATTTTGAAACCGTAAAATTTAAAATAAGAAACTTTAAAGGCAACCAATTGTTAGAATTGTATCAGGACAAAACCAATCCCAATATATTTTTTACTTACAGTTATTGGGATAATGAAAGTGATTTAGAAAACTATCGCAATTCAGACCTTTTTAAAGGCGTTTGGGCTAAAACTAAACCACTGTTTAATGCAAAACCAGAAGCTTGGAGTGTTGACAAATTAGCTTCGTTAAAATAAATTATAAATAACATTAATAAATAAAGCATGCTAGCCATACTTAAAAAAGAAATAAACTCATTTTTTGCTTCGCCAATAGGCTACTTAGTTATTGCTATATTTTTATTATTAAACGGTCTTTTTTTATGGGTATTTAAAGGCGAGTTTAATATCCTTGATAACGGATTTGCAGATCTGTCAACGTTTTTTTTATTGGCACCATGGATTTTAATATTCTTAATTCCAGCGGTTACCATGCGTAGTTTTAGCGACGAGAAAAAACAAGGCACTTTAGAGCTACTTTTAACTAAACCAATAACCACATTACAATTAGTATTAGGTAAATATTTTGGAGCCTTATTACTAATAATAATAGCGCTAATACCAACGCTATTATACGTTTATACCGTTTATCAATTAGGTAACCCATTAGGTAATTTAGATTTTGGAAGCACATTAGGATCCTATTTTGGCTTACTATTTTTAGTAGCAGCCTATACTGCAATTGGTATTTTTGCATCAACCATATCAGACAATCAAATAGTTGCTTTTATAATTGCTGTGTTTTTATGTCTATTTTTTTATATTGGTTTTGAAGGCATTGCAGATGTAATATCTAGTAATACTGTGGAGCAATTGGGTATGAATGCACATTATAAAAGTATGAGTCGCGGTGTTCTGGATACTAGAGACCTAATATACTTTTTAAGTATTACTATTTTGTTTATTGCGCTAACCAAATTCAACATTAAAAAACAATAGTATGGTAATTACACCCATTTTAATAATATCGTTTATAGTTGTATTTATCTTAGCATGGCTATTTATAAAAACCATTGGAGACAATAAATGGATAAGCTTATTACTTACAGTAATAGCAACACCTCTACTCTATTTTTACTTATTTTATCCAATAGTTAATATCTTTTCTAGTTACCATCACCAAAAACATTTTAATGCTGATAATTGGGCTGAATACCCAGAACTTAGGTTTGAAATGATGGATCAATTAAATGATAATAACCAATTAATTGGCAAAACTAAAGCTGAAATTAAAACAGATTTTGGTACAGCAGAATGGTATGGTTGGGATGATAGTATTAAAGCCAACTCTAAAGATCAATGGAATTATAATATGGGCTTTAAACCTGGTGCTTTTACTAAAGACCAAGAATGTATTGAACTTCAATTTAAAAACGATACTGTTGTTGCAGTAAAAACCTATCAACTTGAGAAAAAATTTGAATAAGTCTATCAAAAATATCGCATTTGTAGTTATTGGGTTAATTGTAATTAATGTAATAGCCAATACTTTTTATAAACGATTTGATTTAACGACAGATCAACGCTACACTTTAAATCCTTCGGTTTTAACCATATTAGAAAAGGTAGAATCTCCTATTTTGGTTGATGTATTTTTAGAAGGTGATGATTTTCCTTCAGAATTTAGAAAATTACAATCTGAAACCAGACAATTATTAGAAGAGTTAGTGGCTTATAATAATAACATTAGTTTCAATTTTATAAATCCAATAGAGGACGAAGCTACTAGAGATCAAAATATCCAGCAATTAAATGCAAGAGGGTTAACACCAATGCAATTAAACGTTCAAGAAAACGGAAAAACTAGTCAAGCTGTTATTTTTCCATGGGCTTTGGCAAGTTATAATGATCAAACGGTAAAAATCCCGTTAGTAAAAAACACCCTTGGAGCGACTCAACAACAATTAGTTAATAATTCTGTACAACAATTGGAATATGCTTTTGCAGATGGTATTAGCAAATTAGTTAATCCTAAACGACGTAAAATAGCAGTTTTAAAAGGTAATGGACAGCTAGAAAACAAATACATTGCAGACTATATTAAAAGTATAAGAGACTATTATTTTATTGCTCCATTTACATTAGATAGCGTTTCTAATTACGCAGAAAGTACTCTAAAAAAATTACAGGAATACGATTTAATTATTTCGGCTAAGCCAACAGAAGCATTTTCAGAAAAAGAAAAATTTGTTTTAGATCAGTATACCATGAATGGTGGTAAAAGCCTATGGTTACTAGAGCAAGTTGCAATGGATAAAGATAGTCTTTATAACGATTATGGTAAAAATATTGCTATCCCTTTAGATTTAAATTTAACCGATTTTTTCTTTAAATATGGTATACGTATTAATCCACTTATAGTAAGCTCTATGTACTCTGCACCTATAACTTTAGCGTCAGGAGAAGGTAGTGATAGTCAATTTCAAAGCTATCCTTGGACCTATTCGCCTTTAGCAAAAGGAAACAGCAATCATCCTATTGTCAATAATTTAGATTTCTTAAAATTTGATTTTGCCAATCCTATGGATACTATTAAAAGTAGTACCAAAAAAACAATATTGCTCCAAACTGCGCCTTTAACTAAATTAGAAGGCACGCCTCGCGAAATCAGCTTGGATATGGTCAATAATAAGTTAGAGCCTAAAACCTTTAATAAAGGTCCACAAACATTAGCTGTGTTACTAGAAGGCACCTTTACGTCGGCATATAATAACCGAGTAAAACCTTTTGCTATTTCAAACTCTAAAAACAGCAGTATACCAACCAAAATGGTAGTCATATCTGATGGTGACGTCATTAAAAACGAAGTTGGAAGATTAGGTCCCGAAGAACTAGGTTTTGACAAATACACAGGACAAACCTTTGGTAATAAAGAATTTTTGTCAAATGTGGCTAATTATCTTTTAGATGACACAGGACTTATAAACATTAGATCCAAAGAAATTGCAGTTGCCTTTTTAAATCCTGAAAAAATTACAGAAGAAAAAACAAAATGGCAACTACTAAACCTCTTATTACCATTGGTTTTATTAGGTGTTTTTGGTTTAATATTTAACTACCTTCGTAAGAAAAAATATGCCAAGTAAGTGTTAATAAGTTTGTTTCTTATTTTAACACATTAGCAATATATTTGTAAGACAAATTATTAATAGTATTAATTTACACATATAGATGAAATTTATCGTATCAAGCACATACTTACTAAAACAATTACAGGTTTTAGGAGGTGTAATTAACAGTTCAAATACATTACCTATTTTAGATAATTTTTTATTTGAATTAAATGAATCTAAATTAACTGTATCTGCAAGCGATTTAGAAACAACCATGTCTGCTGTTTTAGATGTAGATAGTGACAATGAAGGAAGCGTAGCTATTCCTGCACGTTTACTTTTAGATACTTTAAAAACATTTCCAGAACAACCATTAACGTTTGTTATTGAAGAAAATAATACCGTTGAAATTAGCTCAAATCATGGTAAATATGCTTTAGCTTATGCAGACGGAAACGAGTTTCCAAAAGCCATTAGCCTAGAGGATCCAAGCAGTACAAAAATGCCAGGTCATATTTTAGCAACAGCTATTAACAAAACTATTTTTGCAGCAGGAAATGACGATTTAAGACCTGTTATGAGTGGTGTATTCTTTCAGTTTTCTACTGAAGGTTTAACCTTTGTTGCTACAGATGCTCATAAATTAGTTAAATACTCTAGAGAAGATGTTAAAGCCTCTCAGGTAGCTGAGTTTATTATGCCTAAAAAGCCTTTAAACTTATTAAAAGGAATACTTGGTGCAAGTGACGAGGAAATTACTATTGAATATAATGACTCTAACGCTAAGTTTACTTTTGAAAACACAATATTAATCTGTCGTTTAATTGACGGTAAATATCCTAATTACGAAGCGGTAATACCAAAAGAAAATCCAAACAAACTAACAATAGACAGAACACAGTTTTTAAACTCTGTACGTCGTGTTAGTATTTTCTCTAACAAAACAACACACCAAATTAGATTAAAAATTGCTGGAGCAGAATTAAATATATCTGCAGAAGATATTGACTACTCTAACAAAGCAGAAGAACGTTTGACTTGTGATTATCAAGGAGACGACATGCAAATTGGTTTTAACTCTCGTTTTTTAACAGAGATGTTAAACAACTTAGGATCTAACGACGTACAATTAGAGCTAAGCATGCCTAACAGAGCAGGTATCTTAACGCCTATTGATGATTTAGAGGTTGGAGAACAAGTAACTATGTTAGTGATGCCTGTAATGTTAAACAGCTAATAACTTAAACCTATATCATAAAAAAAGCAACTCTATTGAGTTGCTTTTTTTGTTATAATAAATATTATATTCCCTTAATTTTAATACTTTTACAACGCAATAATCTAAGTTACCCTCAATATTAAATAACTTAGCAATTGATTAAACAATTAATCTAGAATATGAAGTACAGTTTTAAATTATTCTTTTTATTAATAACTAGTATCGCTCTATTATCTTGTAATAATAATGACGATGCTTCTAACGTAAATAATACCACTACCAATCCCATTATTGGTGATTGGCTTCGCGAAGATGCTACTGACTCTTTTGAATATCACATTCACTTTGAAAGTGAAAACTTTGGTAAAATAGTAACTATGGTAATAACAGAGGACAATGTAATATCAAGTGCAAATCCTTTTGAATGGACTATTCATAATGAAATACTTACTATTATTGATAATGAAGATTTTGAGCATAACACGACCGTAGAATATACTGATGAAGGTCATCTAAAAATTGAAGGTTTTTCTGACTTAGAATTTACAAAACAATAATTCTAAACACCTTTCATGTAATCACATAACAAAAAACGCAACCCTTACAGGTTGCGTTTTTCTTCTTTATCAATGTAATGTAAACTAACTAATAAAATTAAAAGATAAAGGGTAATGCGGTTCTTCGCCATTACTAACCTTAATGGCATTTATTACTGGGTAAATTATAGATACTAATCCTAAAACAAACCAGCCTAATAGTCCTAAACCAAAAAGTAAAATTAAAGGTACACATACAATATATAAAACCACTATACTTAATTGAAAGTTAACAATGGTTTTACCATGAGCGTCCATTTGATATATTTTATCTTTTTGTGTTAACCATATTATTAGTGGTAAAATTAAGCTACCACAACCTATAATTAAAGACACTAATTGACTTAAATGGGTTAATACTAATAACTGTCTGTCTGTTTTCATTTTTACTTTAATTCGCTTTAAGATTTATACTTATATGACGTATAATTTGTAAAAATGTTACAGATTTTAAAAATAAAATGTAATTAATGTGGTAATTTATCTTTTAATACACCATATAAAAACGTCCCTAAAGCAGCAGATAAAAACACTATAACTATAGGCAAATAACCTGCACCTACCAGTACAAATATAGGTCCTGGACATGCGCCAACTAATGCCCAACCTAACCCGAAAATAATACCTCCAAGCAAGTATTTAGAAAACGATTTTTCTTTTGGTTCTATTATAATTGGATGACAATCAAACGATTTTACGTTATACCTTTTAATAATCTGAACAAACAAAATTCCAAAAGCTAAAGCAGTACCTATAATTCCGTACATATGAAACGCTTCAAAACGGAACATCTCATAAATTCTAAACCATGAAGCAGCTTCAGATTTAAACATAATAATTCCGAAGAAAAACCCAATTAATATAAAAAGTATTTGTTTCATCATTAAAAAATTAAAGGGAATAATAAATGTACCATTACTAATCCTCCTACAAAGAACCCAATAACAGCAATTAACGACGGTAATTGTAAATTACTTAATCCAGAAATAGCATGACCAGACGTACAACCTCCTGCGTAACGTGCTCCAAATCCAACTAAAAGTCCACCAATAACTAAAATTACGATAGTTTTTATATCGCTTAAAGCGGAAATTGAAAATAGCTCGACAGGTAAGTATTGGTTTTCAGTCGAAATATTTATACTAGACAACGATGCTTTTGTAGCATCACTAATGGCAAGCATATCTGCAGCAGATAAATAATGAGATGCCACAAAACCACCAAGCATTGCTCCAAAAACAACCAGTAGGTTCCATTGGTCAGACTTCCAATCAAATCTAAAAAAAGCACTAGCTTTTCCTGCTCCACAAGCAGCACAAAATGTTCTTAAATTTGAAGACATTCCAAATCGCTTTCCCATTAATAATAAAATTAGCATTGTTAGTGCTATCAAAAAACCAGAGACAAACCAATGCCAAGGTTGAAATAAAAAATCCATAAATTAAATTTGCGCAAAAATACGTGCTACAAATCAATTTATGGACTTTTAGTCTACTAATTTTATAGGAATTAACCTATTATAAAACTAATGCTATTTAACGCTACAACCTGCGCTTTCTTTCCTCACACCTAACTTTACTAATATAGTTTCTAACAAACACCATTTTGTAAAAGCTGATTGTATTAAGTTTACGCCAATAAATACAGTAAACCACATCCATTTTGGGCTTACATAAACCGAAAGCACCACACTTAATAATACCATCACACCAACAATTACTCTAAAATATGTATTCAACATTTTTCTTCTTTTTTAAAATTTAATACTTAATATTCAAGTCATTCTGAACCTATTTCAGAACCTATTTATTCACAACTCAACTTTCTTTTTATTACCCAATCTTATCTGCAAACCGCTCGTCATTCTGAATTCATTTCAGAATCTCATTATTAACAACACAGAATCCCATTATTTATAGTTCTTCTTCTCTATCATATAATAAACAAGAGGTACAACCAGTAAAGTCAATACTGTAGACACAATAGTCCCTCCCATTAATGATATTGCCAATCCTTGAAAAATCGGATCAAACAGGATCACAAATGCTCCAATAACAACCGTTCCTGCTGTTAATAAAATTGGTGTTGTACGCACTGCTCCTGCTTCAATACATGCTTCTTTAAGAGGTACACCTTCCGCTGTTCTTAAATTTATAAAGTCAATAAGTAAAACTGAATTCCTAACCATAATTCCTGCTAACGCAATCATACCAATAAAAGAAGTTGCTGTAAAGAATGCTCCCATAATCCAGTGACCTAAAATAATTCCGATTAACGATAATGGTATTGCCACCATCATAACAATTGGTGCTTTAAAGTTTTGAAACCAGCCTACAATCAAAATGTATATTAAGATAATGGCTCCTAAAAAGGCAATACCTAAATCTCTAAAAACTTCCAAAGTAATTTGCCATTCTCCATCCCATTTTACAGTATAATTGTCTTCAAAGTCTGGCTGACCTAAATACATTTCGTTTAACTCGTAGCCTTTTGGCAACGGAATCTCTTTTAACTTTTCTTCCATTCCAAGAATAGCATACGCAGGACTTTCTAATTCTCCAGCCATATCTGCCATAACATAAACGACACGTTTTTGATTTTTACGGTAAATGCTTTTTGCTGCTATGGTTTCGGTAATAGTTACCAAATCTGCAATAGGCACCATATTACCTTGTTTAGATTTCACCTTTAATTGCGAAATATCAGTAATTGTAGATTTTTCTTTTTCATCCAAAGCCAATATCAAACCTACTTGGGTAACCGCATCTTCATCATATAAATTAGTGATAGCTCTATTTGACAATGCCATATTCATGGTATACGCAATTTGTTGTGGTGCAACACCATACAACATGGCTTTTTCTTTATTAATATCAAATTGATATTCGGTTTGATCCGCTTCCACCATCCAATCAATATCCACCACATCTGTTGTGTTTTTTAAAATCTCTTGAACACCATTTGCTATTTTAATTTGCTCATTATAATCAGGTCCATACACTTCTGCAACAATCGTTGACAATACTGGAGGTCCTGGTGGCACTTCTACCAATTTAATATTGGCATTATACTTTGCAGCAATTTTTTGAATGTCTGGACGCATTAATTTAGCAATACCGTGACTTTGAATATCACGTTCGCCTTTATCAATTAAATTTACCTGTATATCTGCCATATTAGATCCACCACGTAAATCGTAATGACGTACCAAACCGTTAAACGTAATTGGTGCAGATGTACCCACGTAATTTTGATAATTAACCACTTCTGGTCGTGTTGACAAGTATTGCGACACTTCTTGTGCTACAACTCCTGTACGTTCTAGTGTGGTACCTTCAGGCATATCAATAACCACCTGAAACTCATTCTTGTTATCAAAAGGTAACATTTTTACAGCAACCGATTTGGTAAAAAACAACACCATTGTTAACATTAAACCCATAAAAGTCAATCCTAAAAACAACCAACGTTTGCTCTTACTTTCTAATAAAGGACGTTCAAACTTGTTGTAAACCTTATAAATAAGTGTGTCTTCAACTGGTTTTTCCGGTTTCTCTTCTGCGCCTTTTTCATCTTTTTCTCTTAAGAAAATATAACCTAAATATGGTGTAATAGTTAAAGCTACAAATAAGGATAATATCATAGCAATGGATGCTCCTATTGGCATTGGTGCCATATATGGACCCATTAATCCTGATACAAAAGCCATAGGTAAAACTGATGCTATTACAGTAAATGTTGCTAAAATGGTTGGGTTTCCAATTTCATTTATTGCATACAAAGCAGCCTCTTTAAATGGCAAACGTTTCATCTTAAAATGTCGGTGCATATTTTCGGCAATAATAATGGAATCATCCACCACAATTCCTGTTACAAATACTAACGCGAATAAGGTAATTCGGTTTAGCGTGTAATCCATCATGTAGTAACTTAGTAAGGTCAATGCAAACGTAATTGGAACCGATAAAAACACGACCAATCCACCACGCCAACCCATGGCTAACATCACAACAAGTGTAACCGCAAAGATAGATCCAATAAGGTGCCATAGTAATTCTGACACTTTATGAGACGCTGTTTCACCATAATTTCTAGTAATTTCTACATGTACATCATCCGGAATTAAAGTGCTACGTAAGTGATCTACTTTATCAATTATCACATCTGCAATTTTCATGGCATCTGCACCTTTACGTTTAGCAACAGAAATAGTTACTGCAGGATATTCCGATTTATAATCTGCCGATTTTACACTTCCTTTTCCGTAACCTAAACTCACATAATTTTGTGGTACTTCTGGTCCATCAATAATTTTAGCGACTTGCTTTAAATAAATAGGCTGATTTTGTTGCACACCAACCACCAGATTTTCAACATCAGTAACCGAAGCTAAAAATTTACCTGTATTTACTAAAAACTCAGTATCATTCTTATCAAAACTACCAGCACTTAATTGGCTGTTATTTGCTTTAATCATTTCCGAAACCGACAAGAAATCTAAACCACTTGCAGCCAATTTATCTTTATCTAAAACCACACGTAATTGACGATCTCTACCACCAATTTTATGCGTTATAGCCACATCGTTTATCTTCTTAATTTCAGCTTCCAACTCTTGAGCCATCTGGTTTAACTGGTAATCGTCATAATTTTCGCTCCACAACGTTAAACCTAACATTGGCACATCATCAATCGCACGCGTTTTTACTAATGGAAACGTAACACCTTCAGGCATTTGGTCCATATGCTTGTTAATTTCGTTGTATAATTTTACGAAACTACGCTCAATATCTTCGCCAACATAAAACTGTACGATGACCATTCCTTGCTCTTTCATGGACGTAGAATACACATATTCTACACCTTTAATATTCGAAATTAATTGCTCTAAAGGTTTTATTACACGCGACTCCACTTCGGTAGGACTTGCTCCAGGATACCCCACAAAAATGTCTGCCATAGGCACATCAATTTGCGGTTCTTCTTCACGCGGAATTAAAAACGAACTGTACACACCAACTACCATAAATACAATCATTAAAAGCACTGTAAGCTTCGACTGCATAAAGACTTTGGCAATTTTACCTGCGATTCCTTCTTTCATTTGAATTTTTATTTTGGGCGTTTTAACAGGCTATCCGTTGCAATCTTTTTACTTGTTCTCGATACAAATTTGCTTAGGCAAATTCACTCGAACTGACGTAAAAAGGATTTCCACTTCTATCCTTAACGCGACTTATTAGTTATTGAATTGAAATTTTAGCGCCATTAAATAATTTCCCTTCAGCAGAAACAATGTATGCTTCGTCTGCATTTAAACCAGATAGCACTTCCACTTGATCTCCAAAAGTTCTACCTAAACGCAACCATCGTAATAATGCTGTATTGCTTTGGCTTACTGTATAAACTCCAGATAATTGTCCGTTTGTGACAATAGCTTCAGTAGGTATTAAAACCATTGATGACGTTGCTTTTCTCTCTACAGGAAATTGCACTGTTGTAAACATGCCTGATAAAATATTAGCCCCTGTTTTATATAAATCAATTTTTACTAAATACTGTCCTCCAGTATTTTTGGCTGATGTACTTACTTCTTTTACTTTTCCTTTTAAAGTTTTATTAATCGATTTAACCAAAACATCTACTGTAGTTCCTGATTTAATCTCTGAAATTTCAGTTTCTGGTACCATTGCCATCACTTCAAAATTTCCAGGTGTTTCTATACTTATTAATGGCACACCAGGATTTGCCATATTACCAGCTTCTACATTTTTACTAGTTACGGTTCCGCTAAAAGGTGCAGTAATATTACTGTAAGCAAACTGTGCGTTAATCTCGTTTTTCATTTGATTGGCACCTTCCACTCTAGCCTTAGCCATTTCGTAATTTGCAGTCATATCATCCATTTCTTTTTGAGAGGCACTATTGTCTGCAAATAAGTTATTAAAACGGTTGTAATCTTTTTGCGCATTATTTAAAGCTGCATTAGCTTCTGTAATTCCTGCATTAACCTGAGCTCTTTTAGCTTGTAAATCGCTATTATTAATAGAGACTAATAATTGTCCTTTACGTACTTTATCGCCAACGTTGACATGTACTTTATTAACATAACCCATCATTCTAGTGCTTAAATCTGCACTATTTGTAGCTTGAATTTTTCCGCTAACCGATAAAAAAGGACTATTGGTATTTGCTGCAACCTGACTAGTTTTTACACTAATTTCTGGTGAATTATCTACCACTGGTTTTTTGTCTTCGCTACCACAACTGGCTACAAATAGCGCTATAGAAAGTGTAAGGATTGTATATATTTTTTTCATGGTTATTATTTTTTATTTAAGACACTTCGACTGCGCTTAGTGTGACATTTTTATAATTAAGAACTCTTGGAAATCAATCTTGATTCTTGGTTCTATATTCTTGTATCTTTTTTATTCTTTAGTTAAAAATTGTAAATATGCTTGTGTGTAATTGTATTCAAAAATGGTTTGGTAATATTCCAATTGCTTTTGTGCATATTGCGTTTCGGCAATTAATAAATCAGACGTTTTTTCTAGACCTTCTTTAAATCTGTTAGTTCTAATACGTAAAGATTCTTCTGACTGTTGCAATGCTAAAGTTGTTAATTTCAACTTATTATCAGCATCTATAAAGGCGCGTTTAGCTTTGTTTAATTCTAAATTACTTTTAGATACATATTGCTTGTATTCTAATTTAGATTTTTCGAATTCTGATTTACTTTTTTGAGCTTTACCAATACGTTTAGACCCTTGAAATATATCCCAACTTAATTGTGCTCCGAAAAGGTACCCATTAGCACTTCCTTGGAAAATTTGATCGTCATACAACTCATAACTTCCAAACGCATTTAGACGTGGTAAAAAAGCCATTTTATCAGCTTTATTTATCGCTTCATAAGCATTGGTTGCTAATTGCATGGCTTTAATGTCAGAACGATTTTCTGAAACCTTTTTATCGTCCAAAGTAAACGTTGCAATGGACAATTCATCACTTGGCATATACACAACATAAGTATCATCATTCATTAAAAAAGACAAATAATTAGACGCATTTTGCACATTACTTTTAGCTGTTTGTAATTGATTTTGAACTTCAGTCACACGTACTTCAACATTCAGCACATCTGCACGTTGTAAATACCCTTGTTTAAAACTGTCCTCTGCTAATTTTTTATTAGCATTTGCTGCTTCTAATGCTTTTTCTAACACGTCTACCGCTTTATAGGCTAATTGTAATTGCATGTAAGCTTTATCCACTTCAAAAGCTAAGTAATCTTGCGTGCGTTTTGTCTTTAAAGACATGGCTTCCATTTTTGACTTAGCAGCTTTACGTTGGTAAATACCATCCAAATTAATTAATGGTTGCTGAATTTCGAATTTAGTAGCATAGTTTTCAATCTGCGAAGGATCATTTAATAACGCAGGATTAAAATCGTTTGAGCTTAAAATCTCCTGATTTAATTTAGAACCAAAAGCCATTAAAGGGTTAGTCGTCGCCATTGCAGTGTGACTTGCTGTAATGTTTGGCAAAAACACTGCATTGGTTTGTCGGTAATCTGCTTTGGCTGCATTAAAATCTTGTTCAGAAATTTTTATACTAGTATTATTCTCAGATACCTTTGACAAAACATCAGATTTTGCAATTGGAACCACTTGTTGCGCATGAACCGAAAGTGTTAACCCTAACAGTAATAATGGTATATAAATGTGTTTTTTCATCAATAATTAATTTACAATACAAATGTACATTACATAAATAGCTTGGTCGGTAACATAAGTTACCAAGCAAAATGCAACATAAAACCGAAGTCTTGTTATAAATAAATTAGTATCTCTTACTTTTGCATGCTATATGGATTCATTAACACAAATAGTATTAGGAGCAGCTGTAGGAGAAGCTGTTTTAGGTAGAAAAGTTGGAAACAAGGCCATGCTTTATGGTGCTATTGCAGGAACCATTCCGGATTTAGATGTTTTAGCCTCTTTTTTTACGGACAATGTTACAGCACTTTATGTACATCGTGGGTTTACGCACTCTATTGTGTTTTCTGTGCTGTTTGCCCCTATTTTAGCTTGGATTGTCACGAGATACGAAACCTATAAAAACTTTAAAAACTGGACTTGGCTATTCTTTTTAGCTTTTGTAACTCATCCTATATTAGATGCACACACCACTTGGGGAACACAACTGTTTTGGCCTTTTGATTTACGATTAGCTTTTAAAAACATATTTGTAGTTGACCCTTTGTACACAGTCCCTTTTCTGATATTTTTAATTTTAGCGATGCGTCAAAAACGGACCACTGCAAAACGACGATTTTATAACAATATGGGATTAATAATAAGTACGACGTACTTAGCCATTACGCTACTTTTAAAATGGGCAGCTTACACAAAATTTGAATCTGCTTTAAAAGAACAAAACATTGCTTATTTAGATATTGACACTAGACCATCTGCATTAAACACGATACTTTGGAGTGCTAATGTGCAAACTAATGATGCTTATTTATTGGGGAATTATTCGTTTTTTGACAGCCAACCTATCACTTTTGAAAGCTATCCAAAAAACCACGACTTACTAGGTAGTCTTGTTGAAGATAAAAGTGTAAAGCAAATGATTACCATTACGGAAGGTTGGTACACAATTACTAAAACAGAAAACACCCTTTATTTTAACGATTTACGTTTTGGATTATTAAGTTTAAAACCAAAATCAGACAGTTTTGTTTTTAAATACAAATTAGACGTTGATCCTTCTGGTAAAGTTTCATTTATTGAAGCTCCAAAAGATTCTAATGACGGTAAAAAGCTGTTATCAGAACTTTGGCAACGTGTGAAAGGGAATTAATTTCGGTTTAAAACCACTATTTAATTTCATCTAGACTAATTATTAAATACTATTAATTTCTTTAGAATTTGAGAATGGAAATCTTTCAAATTTTGAATACCTTGTAAACTAAACTTATAAATTTATGGACATTACTGCAGCATATACGGATCTATATCAAATTACAATGGCGCAAGTCTATTTTGTTACTAAACCAAATGGTAAAGCTGTATTTGACTATTATTACCGTCGTAATCCTTTTGATAATGGGTATGCCATATTTGCAGGATTGGAAGATGTTTTAGATATATTGGAGTCGCTTAAATTCTCAGAGTCTGATATTTCTTATTTAAAGCAAAAAGGATTTGAGAACGAGTTTTTAGAGTATTTGAAAAACTTTAGCTTTAAAGGAAGTATTCGTTCTAGTAAAGAAGGTGATGTTGTTTTTCCTAACCGTCCCATTTTACAGGTTGAAGCCAATATTATAGAAGCACAAATTATAGAAACCCTTTTACTAAATATTCTTAATTTTCAAACCTTAATTGCAACTAAAGCCAGCAGAATACGCTATAGTGCAAAAGATGCCATTTTATTAGATATGGGATTACGTCGCGCACATGCTACAGGTGGTTATTATGCGTCTAGAGCTGCTGCTATTGGAGGTTTTGATAGTACTAGTAATGTGAAAGCTGCAGAAGATTACAACATCGCATCTACAGGAACAATGGCACATTCGTTTATCCAAAGTTATGATAATGAATTAGACGCATTTCGTGATTTTGCGCAAGTACGACCTAAAAACTGTGTGCTTTTAATTGATACTTATAATACCCTAAAATTAGGACTTCCAAATGCGATTACAGTTGCCAAAGAAATGGAAGAAAAAGGTGAGAAACTTTTTGGAATCCGATTGGACAGTGGTGATTTAGCCTATTTATCTAAAAAAGCGAGAGCCATTTTGGATGCTGCTGATTTAAGTTATGTGAAAATTGTAGTCTCTAATCAGTTAGATGAATATGTTATAAAAAGTTTAAAAGAACAACAGGCACCTATTGACGTTTTTGGTGTAGGTACTAATTTGGTTACAGGACGACCAGACGCTGCGTTAGATGGTGTATATAAATTATCTGAATACAATGGTGACCCAAGAATTAAACTCTCTGAAAACATTATAAAAGTATCACTACCGTTTAAAAAACAAGTGTATCGCATGATTGATAACGATGGACAATTTTATGGTGCAGATGCTGTCGCGATTTATACCGAAGGTGAGATTGATCAAATGGAACACCCTTTTGATATTACCAAGCAAATAAATATTAAGGCGTTAAAAAAAGAGCCATTATTAGAGCTAGTAATGGAAGATGGTAAGCGTGTAATACCTGCAAGAACGGTTAACGAAATTGCTGAATATTCGCAATCGCGTTTAGCTCAACTTCCGGATGAATATAAACGTTTTCAAAATCCGCATACCTATAAAATTGGATTAAGTAGTCAACTTAAAAAGGAACGAAATGATCTAATTAACAAACATAAAAACTAAAGTAACACTGCAGATGGTTAGATAAATCAGAGTCTAATTTATTAAAAAATAGTCAAACTATGAAAACACTTTTAGTCATTGATGTACAAAACGATTTTATTCCTGGAGGATCACTTCCTGTTCCCAACGGTAATAATATTGTACATGTAATAAATAGCATACAAGATAAATTCGACTTGATTGTAGCTACACAAGATTGGCACCCAAAAGCGCATTCTAGCTTTGCTGTAAATCACGAAGGGAAATCTGATTTTGAGAGTATTGATTGGCGTGGACAAATGCAAACCTTGTGGCCAGAACATTGTGTACAAGGCAGTAAAGGAGCCGAATTACATCCAGAATTAGACATTACAAAATACGAAGCTATTTTTAGAAAAGGAACCGATATTAATATTGATAGTTATAGCGCCTTTTATGACAACAACCATTTAAAAGCAACAGGATTAACAGGTTATCTAAAAGAAAAGGAGGTCACAAAACTCTATTTTTGTGGTCTAGCATCTGATATTTGTGTTTACTTTTCTATTCGCGATGCTATTCAAGAAGGTTTTGAATGCTATTTTATTGAAGATGCTTCTAAACCTTTAGATCTAGAAGCATTTGAAATTATTAAAATTAAGATGGTTGCTATGGGTGTGCATATTATAACTTCAGAATCTATTTAAAAGAGACCAGCTATTACTTCTGATTAGCTTCTGGTACCTCCATGTCCTCCTGCTACCACGACCATTATTTTTATACTTAAATAAATGAATTTAAAAAACTGAATGATTGGATTCATCATTTTAAATCTTTGATATTTTGATATTCTTTCTGTCATTTTGATACTTATTAAATTCTTGTAAAATTTTCATGAGATTGTGAATACTTCTTTTGATCTTTCAGAATGAGCAATATTCAGCAATTAAAAAATTGGCCACTCCAACTATTCTAGAATCAACCTGTTTTAATTTGATTCCTATTCCGGAATCAACCTGTTTTAATTTGATTCCTATTCCGGAATCAACCTGTTTTAATTTGATTCCTATACTGGAATCAACCTGTTTTAATTTGATTCCTATTCCGGAATCAACCTGTTTTAATTTGATTCCTATTCCGGAATCAACCACCAAAAAGGTTTCATTTTTGCTTTATAGATAAACGCATAATGCAACGCTAGTTTTAACCAATGTCCTGCTAAACCAATTTCTCCAAAGGTTTTTCCTAATTGTCTACCTTGTGTTTTTGGATATTTTTCGTAGTCAGGAACAATAGGATACGTGGTAATACTAACACCACTTCCCTTTGTCATACCATAACCAGCGGAAGCAATACAAGCTGCCCCCATGTTACCCATAGATCCTTTATGATTTAACGATTCTTTTCCTGTTTTTATAGAGTCAATAATATTATCTGCGACCAATTTGGCAGTAATACCAGAGGGCATTCCAGTACGTGGAGGTGCTGGCGAAATAACTGTTCCGTTTTTGCTAGTTCTTGGCTTAGAAATGGCGTGTGGAGGCGCAAATGCAATTCCTGGAGCAAAAATATTTTTATAACTTGGGTTTTGATACGTTTCTGGCCAATCTTTTACAGACCATTCTTCGTATGGTTTTGTTGTATAATCCGCATCTACAATCATAAACCCTTTAAATAGTTTTTCTGTGATGTCGTTTTCATTTTTATCAAAAGCTTTAAAACCATGACCAGAAAATGATGGAATTAACATTGCAAAATCATAAGTTTCAGTCTTATATTCTCCTTCCAAGTTTTCATAATGTGCAATGCCATCTTCAATTTTGTTTACACCTGCTCCCAATATCCACTTGATGCCTCTATCTTCAAAAATCATTTCGACCATTTCATGAGATTTCATGGTTATGCTTCCGTAGCTTAACAACATACCATCCATCCCAAAATCGCCTAATTGGTATTCGTTAGAAATCCAAGTGACTTCTGCCATATTGCGTACATTGTGCTTACGCAACTCCTGTTCTACATTTAAAATATACTCAAACGCAGCACCTTGGCAAGTTGATTTTGCGTGACCTGTACCAATCAATATTTTAGCTTTTTTACCAGCTTTCATTTGCTGAATAACTTCATTTAAACCTTCCCAAGCATGGTCTGCATGTGTATAAGTACAAACAGAATAGGTTTTATTTTGTCCAGGAATTAAGCCTTCTGTCGCTTCAAAATTTAATTTTGGTCCAGTAGCATTAATTAAATAATCGTAAGTTATTTTTTCTTGTTGACCTTTATTAGCTCCTGCGACATACTCTGATAAAACATATGGTTTATCCTCATTTTTATCGCCTTCAGGAAAAAACGAAATTGCTTTAGCTTGTTTATAACCTATTCCTTTCTTTTTGTATAAAGGTGCTAATGGGAATAAGATTTTTTTTGATTTCATTCTACCAATTCCAACCCAAATATTGGAAGGAATCCATTGGTAATTACTGTTAGGAGATACCACAATAACTTCGTGATCTTTAGATAGTTTTCTTCTTATATGAGAAGCTGCTACATGACCAGAAATTCCGGCTCCTAAAATGACGATTTTAGACATAATCTGTGAATTTTTAATAAAGATATTATATACTTAAAACCTGCACAGCTACTTATGTTACATAACTAGTAACTAGTATCGTCCAATTTTACTTTACCATGAAAAGTTTTATATAAAAACAAGAAATAACCAGCTAATAATGGTGCTCCAATAGCCACAATAGTTAACATAATACCCAGTGACTTTTGCGAAGACGCTGCATTGTATATAGTTACGCTGTATTTAGGGTCTATAGTCGAAGGTAATAATACTGGATATAATTGAAAAGCAACTAACATTAATAAAAAAGCCATAGTTAAAGATGAAAAAACTAAAGCATTAGCATATTTTTTCTTAGACACTAATCTAGGTACATTAGCTACCGCTAAAAAAGCTAGAATAGGTAATGCAAAAAACACAGGGTTTTCTTTAAATTTATCTGTAACTCCGTGTAAAAAAGTCAAAGTATATAATGATGTTACTGCAAAACTTATTATAAAGAAAATCATTCCTTTTTTTAGCAAAAACGTTAATCTAGCATGCAAACGACCTTCCGTTTTTAGTAATAAAAAAATTGCACCTTGTGTCATAAAAATAGATAATGTTGTAAATCCAACCATAATAGCATAAGGACTTAAAAATGAGAAGAAAACACCACCTTGATAGGTCAAGTTTTCTCCTAATTCAAAACCTTGCAAAACATTACCTAAGACAACACCTAATAAAAAAGCTATTAACGTGTTGGAAACAAAATAAATAATATCCCATGTTTTTCGCCACCAAGTCATGTCTTCAGCACTTCTAAATTTTATTGCAGAAGATCTTAACACTAATAGCATTAAAAATAACATGAAAGGAATATACATGGCGGACAACATCGTAGCATACATAACCGGAAAACCAGCAAATAATGCGCCTCCACCAATAATTAACCAGACTTGATTTGCATCCCATAATGGACCAATTGCATTAATTGCAATACGACGACTTAAGTCTTTTTTTAAAAATAAATGCCATGCTCCTGCGCCATAATCGAAGCCTTCTAAGATGGCGTAACCAGAAAATAATAAACCCACAACTAAATACCAAAGTGTTGGATAATCTATACCTAATATTGTTTCCATAATTTTGTATTAAACGTATTTTAAAAATTCATCTGGGTTTTTAGCTTCATCATAAGGACCATGCTTTATCTTTTTATTTACAGAATAAAGGAATAATAAAAACAATATAGTATAGACTACTAAAAATAAAATTAAAGAGAATAAAATTTGATTAGAAGACACTTCTTGCGAAAATCCTTCGTTAGTTCTTAAATGTCCATAAACAATCCATGGTTGACGTCCCATCTCTGCAGCAAACCATCCGACTTGATTTGCTATTTGTGGCAGTAAGACTGAAAATGCAAAGATTTTTAATAACCATCGTTTTTTAAATAAAGTTCCTTTCCACCATAAAAACGAAGCATACAATGTTAATCCAATTAAAAACATACCAATAGAAATCATAATGTGATAAAATTGAAACACTGCATTTACTTGACCTGGTCTATCCTCTTCTGGAAAAGCATTTAATCCAGTAATTGGAGCTTCAAAATCTTGATGTACCAAAAAAGACAAACCTCCTGGTATACCAATACCTGTCACTTCTTGCGTTTTATCATTTACCCAACCAAACAAGTATAAATCAGCAGGTGCAGATTTGTCATAATGCCCTTCCATTGCTGCTAATTTTGCTGGCTGATTTACAGCCACACCATCTGCCGAACTATGCCCTGAAAGTAATTGAGTTAATGATATAATAGTTGCCAAACCTAAAGCAATTTTAAATGCTTTTTTTGAAATTTCAACATATCGACCTTTAAGTAAATAGTAAGCATGCACACTTAAAACTAAAAACGCACCTGCTAAAAATGCACCTTGCCAAACATGAATAATCCTATCTACACTAGAAGGATTAAAAACCATTGCCCAAAAATCTGTCACTTCTGCTCTAGCATTAAATCCTTCGCCAACTATATGATAACCAGCTGGTGTTTGTTGCCAACTATTAGCTACAACAATCCAAACTGCCGAAAACATGGAACCAAGAAAAACACCAATTGTAGATATAAAATGTACTCTAGGAGATACACGATTCCATCCAAAAATTAACACTCCCAAAAAGGCACTTTCTAATCCAAATGCAAATAAACCTTCGGCTGCTAAAGCGCTTCCAAAAATATCACCAACATATCTTGAATATACTGCCCAATTGGTACCAAACTCAAACTCCATAATAATACCAGTTGCGACACCAATACCAAAAGTTATAGCAAAGATTTTTAACCAAAAGCGAGTTAATACTTCATAATGCTTATTTCCTGTTTTAAGATATAGTCCTTCCATAATAACCATGATCAAACCTATACCAATACTTAATGGAGGATAGATATAATGAAAGGCAATGGTGAAGGCAAATTGAATTCTGGCTAAAATTTCGGTATCCATAGCTTATTTATTTTAATACAAAAATACGACACAACGCTTAATTATTATGTAACTTATATTACAAAAAAGAGCCTTAATAAAAGGCTCTTTTTAAATGTAATTGACTTACTTTTTTAAGATTGAATCCAATACTAAATCTTTATCTAATTTTTTAGTACAGAAAAACCAGTCTTTACAATCTAGATCTTCTGTTGAAGTCATTCTTTCTTCAGCAACACCACAAGAACCTGCTGGTGATACAATAACATCATCTCCAGGATTCCAATCTGCAGGAGTAGCTACATTAAACTTGTCTGAGGTTTGCATAGCTATTAATGCTCTGTAAAGCTCATCAAAGTTACGTCCTAAGCTTAATGGATAATAAATGATAGCTCTAACAGTTTCATTTGGATCTACAAAAAAGACTGCTCTAACCGCTTGCGTTTTACTTTCTCCTGGTTGAATCATTCCGTATTTTTTAGCAACTTCCATGGAGATATCTTCTATTAAAGGAAACTTAACTTCAATGTTTTTCATTCCGTTAAATTCAATTTTATCTTTAATGGTTCTTAACCAAGCAATATGACTGTACAGACCGTCAATAGACAATCCTATTAAACTACAATTTGCTTTTTCAAATTTTTCTTCTAAATGCGCAAATGTCATAAACTCAGATGTGCAAACTGGTGTGAAATCCGCTGGATGACTAAATAGTATAGACCATTTTCCTTTATAATCCGATGGGTAATTAATATCTCCTTGAGTTGTTACTGCTTTAAATTCTGGTGCTTTGTCACCAATTCTTGGCATTGCAAAAACCTCTTGTTGTGTTATTTCTAATGTGTTCATAGTAAATATATTTTAATTTATTGATACTGTAAAATTACTTTAGAAGGCTGTGGCTATGTGTAACATTTGTCACTTAAACAATATCTTAAGCTTATATTAAAATAAGATTTAGCTATCAACTAAAATCTGCTGTAATGTAACAAATGTCACCTTTTATGACACACTGTTATTTTATTTTTACACTAATGAAAATGAGTACTTATATATTCACTTTAAGTGTAACCACTCTTATACTATTTAATAGTACAAGAGTCTCCTTAACTTATGCCTATTATAAACTAGATCCTATAGGTTTTATTGAAGCTTTATGTGTTAATAAAGATAAACCTGAGTTACAATGTAATGGTAAATGTCATTTAAAAAAGGTTTCAAAATCATTAGATAAAGAGCAAAATACATCAGAAAATATAGTCGATTTTAAAGAGCTTCTTTTATTTACGCTAACCACAGAAAAATTAGCATTCAAACACAAAAACGATCTAAAAAAACAAAATACTTCGATTTACAAAAACCTGTATTCGTTTAGCAGTATTAACGATTGTTTCCATCCTCCACAGGTATAATTTATCTTTTAGTATAGGTAGTTGATCTACCCCAAACACAGAAGTTAAATATAATACTACTATAAATGAAAAAAATATATAGTGTGCTTTTATGCATGCTAATTACAGCTATGTCTTTTAGTCAAGATCAAAACGAAACTAAAAAAGACACTACAAATCAAAAAGTACACAAATTAGACGAAGTTATTGTTACTGGAAAATTAAACACAGATCCTGTATTAACAATTGTTTCTAATAATTATGAAAAAGACATTGTACAACCTAAAAACGTTGCTGATTTGTTTAACAACATCAATGGGTTTTCGGTAATTAAAAGAGGTAACTATGCTATAGACCCATCTTTTAGAGCATCTCAATATGAGCAATTAAACATCCAATATGATGGTGGTACCAAAGCAATGCATGCTTGTCCAAATAGAATGGATCCCATTACAACACATATTATTCCTGAAGAAATTTCTAAAATTGAAATTATAAAAGGACCTTATACTGTGCGTTATGGTGCTACATTTGGAGGTGTTGTTAATCTAGTAACACAAAAACCAGATTATGAAGATTATGGCATACACGGAAAAGTATCTGGTGGTTATGAAAGCAACGGAAGCTCATTAGTCAATTTAGCACAATTACAATACATTCAAGAAAAATATGATATTGTAGCTAATGCTGGTTACAGAGATTTTGGAAATTATGAAGACGGTAATGGAACAGAAATCCCCTCGTCCTTTAAAAGTACAGATTACGGCATCAAATTAGGGTATAATTTTACTGAAGACCAACGTTTACAAGCACATTGGAGACAGTCTTTTGGTCGTGATGTCTTACACGCAGCTTTACCAATGGATACTGACTTTGATAACAGCAGTATTTTATCTTTAGACTATAAATTGGATAACATTGGTAACGTCCTTAAATCTTTTACTGCAAAAGGATATTATAGCTATGTTGATCACTTAATGACAAACAATAACAGACCGTCCTTTATGATGATGGAAGCGTCGTCTGCGGTAGATGCAACAACTATTGGTGGTAAATTAGAATTAAATTGGAAACCGCTTGAAAAACTAAATATCTTTTCTGGACTAGATGCTATGCATGTTGCTAGAGATGGTGGCAGAACTAGAATTATTAAAATTATGAATGGGAATATGCTAGCTACTCCAATAACGTTTAACGATAAGGTTTGGCAAGATTCGTACATTACAGATTTGGGTGTTTTTACAGAAGCTAAGTATTCAATTAACCCTAAAACCATTATTACAGCAGGTTTACGTTATGACAATGTAACTTCAGACATACAAGATCCAGAAGCCGATTTTGAAGCTTTATACGACTTAAAAAAACGAACAGAACACAATGTTAGCGGAACCATTTCAATTAAAAAAAGAGTAACCAATAATTTTACACTGGAAGCTGCTTATGGACGTGGTGTGCGATCTGCCAATATGATTGAGCGTTTTATTAACCATTTTACTGTTGGTCAAGACCCTTATGAATATGTAGGAAATCCTAATTTAAAATCTGAAGTAAATAATCAATTTGAAATTGGCTTTAAAGGAAAACAACCATTAAAAAATGGATTTAATAGCTTTAAATACGAAACATCATTTTATTATTCGTTTTTTGAAAACTATATTGTTGGTGTTATTGATCCAACATTAACAAGAAAGTTTAATCCTACTTCAGACCCAACCAATGTAAAAGTATTTAAAAATATAAATGAAGCTTATAAAACGGGGTTTGAAGCTATGGCTGAAATCGATTTTTTAGACGATTATTACTTCAAAACTGAATTTGCTTATGTCTATGCTAAAAACAAAGATTTAGCAGAGTCATTGCCTTTAACGCCTCCTTTTAATACCAAATTAGTTTTAGGATTTCAGAAAGAAAAATTTTGGGGAAATGCACAATATAACATCGTATCCAAACAAGATAATATTTCTAGAAGTTTTGGAGAAACCGAAACGGATGGTTATCAAACTTTAGACATCCGTTTTGGCGTTAAACCCGTTAAGAATATTACTTTAGGTGTTGCTGTAATTAATGCTTTAGATGAAGCTTATAATAATCATTTAAACTTCTCTTTTACTAATCAAGAAGATTTTGGACGTACACCAATAACAGAGCCTGGACGTAACTTTTCTGCGTTTTTACAGTATAAGTTTTAAAACTAAAAAAGTGTAGATAAAAAAGAAGGAGCCCATTTAATATGTGCTCCTTCTTTTTATTTAAATATAACTAGACCTTATCTTTCTTTTGCTTCGTCATCTTTTCTGTCACTACTAGACATTGATTTTACTAAAAAACCAATAAGCAGTAAACAAATTACTGCAAAAATAGCAATCATTACTACTCCGTTACTCCAACTATATAATGCGATGTTTTGAGAAATCATAATTTTAAAATTTTAGTGTTTATCGTAAAACACAAATTTACTGTTGTTGGTTAATATTTAATATGACAATTATCAGTTTTAAATAAGCTTTCTAATTTTTATATTTTTTGGATAATAAAAAACAATTCTCTTCCGGCTCTTGGCTTTATGGAGTTATACGAAGCATCCATTATCTTAATATCAAAATAAGGTATAAAATAGCCTAAATACTCCTTTTTACTACCTCCAAAAGGTGGATGTGTTGTATTTAAAGTCGCATCAAACAATAAACCTGCAACTTTACCATCTACATTTAAAATGTCTGAAGCTTTTTTAGCATAATCAGCTCTCAAGCTAGGATTAATAGCACAAAAAAAAGTTTGCTCTATAATTAGATCAAACGTCTGATCTAAATCAAAAAAATTATTTAAAATTAAATTTGATGACGGAAAATCGGGCACTCTATTTTTTAAATTATCTAAAGCGGTTTGAGATAAATCGACTACATATACATTTTTAAAACCTTTATCAAAAAGGTATTCTGCCTCATAACTATTACCACCACCAGGAATTAAAATTTTTAAATCCAAATTGGTTAACTGATCAAAATAAGCTTTTAATGGTGGAGAAATAGTACCTAAATCCCAACCAATATCATTAGATTGGTATCTATTATCCCAAAAATTTGCGCTTAAGTCCATTAGTACGTTGCAGTAATAACATCAATTAATTCGTTTTTTTGTAGCACGCCAGATTGTCTCCAAACTTGTTTACCTTTTTTGAATAACAATAACGTTGGCACACCTCTAACTTGATATTTAGATGCTAGTTCTTGATTTTTATCTACATCAATTTTAATAATAGACACACGGTCTTTTAAATTATCTTTTACGTCTTTTAAAATAGGACTCATAGTTTTACAAGGTCCACACCACTCTGCATAAAAATCCACCAAAACTGGTGAATCTTGATTAATTATTTCTGAAAATTTACTCATTTTATTTTTATTTATTTATCAAAAACAATAGTCCAAATACCTCTTACTTGATTTATATTATAACCTGTAGCTTTATCTTCAGGATATAATTTAGCAAGCCTAGTTAACGTAGGTTTTTCAATATCCTGATTAGGTTTACCATGACATTGCAAGCACATTGCATTGGTTGTAATTGGATAATATACTTGTACTTTATCGTCTAATAAATCAACTATTGGTTGAGGTTCTTTATTATTTTTAATATCGTTTTTAAAAGAATTAATATACGTCAATTCTTTTTTATTTGCTAAATTATTTTGATTTCTTGGTTTATCAGACACCCTTTTAATAGAGGCATTATGTACCACTGACATACTATCTGTTAACGGATAGGCCTTTTCATTACAAAACGCTAAAGCACCCAAAGTTCCTTTTTTTTGGATAGAACCCATTAGATTTTTTCCTAATACCGCTTTTGTTGCTAATGCATACTTTAGGCCACGTTCCGCATAAGGTAAATCATGATAGTTTATTTCTGCTTGTTGTTGCTTAGTCTCTTCTTGTTGGCTTTTTCCAAACCCTTTACCATGTCCTTTTTCTTCATTATAATGCTTTTCAAACCAGTCAGGTTGATCAATATTATAATCAAACATATAATCTGCTATTTTAGCAATTGTCTCTTCTGGAAATGATTGTTTTGGCATAACACCAAAACGTTTTACTGCTCCAAACATTTTTGCATCTTGTGCATTTGGATTTTTAATCCATGATTGCATATTTTCTACAAATTGTGCTTTTGTAGTGTTTTCATCAATGTAATGCCTTTTAATAGCAACCATTGGTGGTCCAATCCTATCCGACTGACTTGCAGATGGACTGTGACACGTATAGCAGTTAATTTCCATTAACTTTTTTCCTGGATGCTTATTGGCTTCCATTTGTAAATCAAAAGCAGAAAGCTTTTTATTGTTGGTATTATTACAGCTCAATATAAGCAAGCTTAAAGCAATAAGTAGATAGGATTTTTTCATAATCTATTTTTTTATTTTGAAAGCTTGCCAGTAGCACAACTTACAAAAGATTTAGCTTTGGACACCAAGTTATTATCATCATCTACTGATGGATAACCTAATGTTTTAAGGCGTTCTTTTACTGCTATAACTTCCGCTTGATTATTATGACTAAATGCTACTACACTATTGTCAACATCTATTGAAATCTCTGAGATATTTTCTAGTTCTGCTAATTTTGTAGTTATGGTGTTTGCACAACCACCACATTTTAAATTTTGTACTGTTATTGAAGTGTTCATTTATAATATTATTTTAAATTTTGGTAAAATATGTTCGCTAAAATGCTGGGTTCATTTTTAATATAAGTTTGAGGTTTTGTAAAACTATTTCGCCGTAAGGCAAACTTTTATATTAATAGATAAAGTTACCACAATATATATACCTAAACGGTAACTAATGTTACACAAAAAAAGCGCGTATTACAATAATGCAATACGCGCTTTTACTAATAAAATTAATTATAATATTATTTTAATGTTGTAGGACAAACAAAATCTGTTCTTGGTATATCTGTTTTTTTAATGGCACCATAACCACCTGCTACATCTATTAAATTGTGGATACCTCTGCTTTTTAATATTGATGCTGCAATTACAGATCTGTAACCACCAGCACAATGAATATAAAACGGTTTATCTTCTGGAAACTCGTTTAAATGACTATTAATATTATCTAACGCAGTATGTTTAGCTCCATCGACATGTTCGGCAGTAAATTCGCCATCTTTTCTAACATCAAAAATCACGTCTTTATTGTCTTCGTATCGTTTTGCAAACTCTTCTGCAGAGATTGATGTTAAGGTGTCGTAGTCCATTCCTGCGCTTTTCCAAGCCTCAAAACTACCGTCTAAATACCCAATTACATTATCAAATCCAACACGTGACAAACGTGTGATTACCTCTTCTTCTCTTCCTTCTGGAATGACCAATAAAATTGGTTGACTAACATCTGCAATTAATGCACCAACCCAAGGAGCAAATCCACCATCAATACCAATAAATATAGAACGTGGAATATGTCCTTTTACAAATTCTGATTGATTACGTACGTCTAAAACAATAGCTTCAGTCTCGTTAGCTGCTGCTTCAAAAGCCTTTGGTGTTAATGGTTTTTGAGATTTAGTCATTACTTTATCAAAGCTTTCATAACCTTTAATATTCATCATAACGTTTTGAGGAAAGTACGCTGGTGGCTCTGATAAACCATCTAATAATTCAGCAATAAATTCGTCTTTAGTCATGTCTGCACGTAAAGCGTAATTGACTTTTTTCTGATTTCCTAAAGTATCTGTAGTTTCTTTACTCATGTTTTTTCCACAAGCAGAACCTGCACCATGATTAGGATACACTATTAAGTCGTCACTTAATGGCATTATCTTATTACGAAGTGAATCGAATAAATAACCTGCCAGTTTTTCTTGTGTTAAATCCGAAGCTATTTTTTGTGCTAAATCAGGACGACCAACATCGCCTATAAAAAGCGTATCTCCTGTAACTATACCATGTTCTTTACCATTTTGATCAATAACAAGGTATGTTGTACTCTCCATTGTATGTCCTGGAGTGTGGATAGCTTTAATCTTGTAGTCTCCAACTTCAAATACTTGACCATCTGTTGCAATTAATGCATCATAAGAAGGTTTAGCAGTAGGTCCAAATACGATTTGAGCACCTGTTTTTTCTTTTAAATCCAAATGTCCAGACACAAAATCTGCATGAAAATGAGTTTCAAAAATGTACTTTATTTTTGCGTTGTCTTTTTGTGCTCTTTTAATGTATGGTTGCACTTCCCTTAATGGATCGATAATTGCTGCTTCTCCATTACTTTCTATATAATATGCTGCATGTGCTAAGCAACCTGTATAAATCTGCTCTATCTTCATTTTCAATTCTATTTTATATTTTGGTAAAATGTGTTCGCCTTGATGGCTCGGTTCATTTTCAATTCTATTTTTTTTTACTAAAAGAAATTCGCCGTAAGGCTAAAAAATCTTATTTAATTATTCAAATTTACTAATGTTTTTAAATTTTTATAGCAACTTAAGTTACATAATTAAAAAACTAACTCTTTTAATATAATATAAATGGACATTACCAATACAAACCATCCAAAACTTTTTTTAAGTTTTTTACTAGAAATATATTTAGAAAAATAGCCTCCTACTAAAATACCAATTATTGTTAGAGCGGTAAATGATAATAGAAATACCCAATCAATATCTAGGGTTTGCATATCTCCAGAAAAACCTATTAGCGAGTTTATTGCGACTATAATTAGGGATGTACCTACTGCTTTTTTCATGTCTAATCCAGCCCACAATACTAGTGCTGGAACATATAAAAATCCTCCTCCTGCACCAATTAATCCTGTAATAACACCAATTATCACACCTTGCATAAATGTCTTATAATAAGGTTGTGAGGTCGCTGTTGATTTTGTGTTTTGTTTAGTTTTAATCATTGAAAAAGCTGCCAAAAACATGATTATTGCAAAAAATATCATGATGGCCATATCCTTGGTCAAACTAAATGTGCCAATAGATAGTATAGTTTCTGGTATTGCTGGTACTACAAAACGTCTAGAAATATAAACAGCAATAAATGATGGAAATGAAAACGCTAAACCTGTTTTAAAATCTACTAATCCTTCGCGATGTTTTTGAAAAACACCAACTAATGACGACGATCCAACGACAAACAAGGAATATGCTGTAGCAATAACTGGATTATAAGCCAAAAAATAAACTAATAATGGAACAGTTAAAATAGATCCACCTCCTCCAATTAGTCCTAATACTGCTCCAATTAAAAAAGCTGCTAAATATGTTATTACTTGTATAAAATCCATAATTTAATAATCTTATACAAACTTAAAGTTTATATAGGAGATGGTTTGTAACAGTTGTTACGCTTATAAATCTAAAACCTTAATGTTGTTTCTGTGCAATTCAATTTTACCATCAATTTCAAGTGTTTTTAGTAATCTTGAAATTACTACACGCGACGTATGCAAATCTCTAGCAATTTGTTGATGTGTTACATGGATTAACTCGTTATGATTAACCATTGCTTTGTCTTTTAGGTATTTAAATAAACGCTCGTCCATTTTTAAAAAAGCAATAGTGTCTATAGCTTCTAGCAACTCTGACATACGATTATGATAACTTTGTAAGACAAATTTTTGCCAAGTCTTATATTTACCTAACCACTCTTCCATTTTAGCAACAGGTATCATAATTAACTTGGTATCTGTTTCTGCTATGGCTCTGATTTCGCTTTTAGAATTTCCTAAACAACAAGATAATGTCATTGCACACGTATCTCCTTGCTCGATAAAATAAAGGATTAATTCATCGCCATCTTCATCTTCTCTTAAAATTTTAATCGCTCCACTAACTAAAAGTGGCATTGTTTTTATATAGTCACCAATTTCAATTAATTTAAATCCTTCAGGAATATCTTTATAAGTACCAACATTATTAATTTCTTGAATTAATTCATCTTCAAATAAATATCCGTAATGCTGTTGTAACTCTTCTAACATGGTTTGTTTTTTTCAATTGTAAAGTTAACTAATTTGAATTAATTTAACTTTGTTTTGGTTGTTGAAAACATAACGACAACATATTATATAACTCAGGATGCTTTTGTTTGAATAACTTAGGACGTTCAAAAAAATACTCGGAAGCTACAGCAAAAAACTCGGCTTGACTTGTACCTCCATACTTTCTAATATCAGAAGTATCGTTATTAATGTTTTCCATTTCGGTATGCATTAACTCTAACCAAGGTTGTATATATTCTTTGCCTAAAAAATACTCAGGTACACCATCCGTTTCTCCATCCATTTTATCCAGTAAATGGACAAATTCATGGACAGGTGTATTATGCTTATCTGTTTTATTATTAAAGGCTAAACGAATTGCTTTTTTGGATAAAATCATTTGTTTTTCATACCTACCTGTACCTACCATCCCTAAAATTTTTCTGTTTTTATCGATATCAGAAAATTGCAAATCTTCATTAAAACTGTCTGGATAGACTACAATACCTGATAGATTATTATAACTCCATTCTTTAAATCCAAAAACAGGAATAATAGCACTAGACGCGATTAGTAACTTATCAGTTTCATCAATTGTAGTATTTACACCATCAATATTTATTTCGGTTAAAAAAAGCGCTATCCGTTTTTTAAACACGTCTTGATTTGCTTTAGATAACTTTTTATAAAATAAAACCTTTTCTAATAGTATGGCGTGCCAATGTTTTGGAATTTGTTTTACTGTCCTTGGCCTCATTAGCACAAAAGCGTAAACTATAAACCCAATAAAAATTATAAAAACAATGGTGTAAATCATATTTTAAAAGTGTTATCGCAAAATATTGTAATTATAATAGACTAAAAAATATATCTATGGTAAAAAACCACATATTAAGTATCTTCGCAAAAAACAAAATGTATGTTAAAAGCTGTGTTATTTGATATGGATGGTGTTATTGTTGACACTGAACCTTTACATAAAAAAGCCTACTTTAAAATGTTTGATCATTTTAAAATTGAAGTGTCAGAGACGTTGTACGAGTCTACTACAGGACAATCTACAATTAATGTTTGTAAACGTATGTGTGACCTATTTAAACTAGACAATGCGCCTGAGGAGTTAGTGCAATATAAACGTGATATATTTGTAAATCTTTTTCATAGTGATCCAAGTCTACAACTTATTGATGGTGTGTTGGATATAATACAAGACTATCATAGTAATGGATTAACCTTAGTTTTAGCTTCTTCGGCATCTATGCTAACTATAAATAATGTTTTTAAACGTTTTGATTTAGACCAATATTTTAAAGCTAAAATAAGTGGTGCAGATTTAAAAGCCTCAAAACCACATCCCGAAATATTTGAAAAAGCAGCACAATTAGCTGGTCATTTACAACAACACTGTATAGTTATTGAAGACTCTACCAATGGTATTAAAGCTGCAAAAGCTGCGGGAAGCTATTGTATTGGTTATGATAGTTTTCATTCTAAAAACCAAGATTATACACAAGCAGATTTAGTTGTTTCTCACTTTAAGGACATACAGTATAACAAAATATACAATATTCTAAACTAAAACTAAAGCTTTACGACCAGTATGACATATGTCATATTTTAAAAGGCACAAGCCCATTAACTTTGACTTATCAAATAGTTAAAATATGTGCTTGTCTTTAGTTAATAAATATAATGTTGCTGGACCTAGATATACTAGTTATCCTACTGTTCCTTATTGGGATTTAGATACTTTTTCATTAAAAGAATGGAAACTAAGCCTTAAAAAAGCTTTTGACGAAAGCAACAGTACTGAAGGTATTAGCTTATACATACACTTACCTTTTTGCGAAAGTCTTTGTACGTTTTGCGGTTGTAATAAACGTATCACTAAACGTCATGATGTAGAGTTACCTTATATAAATGCAGTTTTAAAAGAATGGCAATTATACTGTGATTTATTAGGCGATAAACCTGTAATTAAAGAGTTGCACCTTGGTGGTGGAACACCTACTTTTTTTGATTCTGAAAATTTAAAAATTTTAATCAATGGTATTAAATACAAAGCTAAACTAGCAGATGATTATGAGTTTAGTTTTGAAGGTCACCCTAACAATACCACAAAAACACATTTACAAACGTTATTTGATTTAGGATTTAGACGTGTCAGTTTTGGAGTGCAAGACTATAACCCTATTGTACAAAAAGCCATACACAGATTTCAACCCTTTGAAAATGTAAAAAAAGTTACAGAATTAGCTAGAACAATAGGTTACACCTCTATTGGCCATGACATTATATTTGGTTTACCTTTTCAAACGGAAGCACATGTAGAAGACACCATTAAAAAAACAAAACAATTATTGCCAGATCGTATTGCTTTTTATAGTTACGCACATGTCCCTTGGATAAAAGGAAATGGACAAAGAGGCTATAAAGACAGTGATTTACCAACACCAAGTATAAAACAAAACCAATATCAATTAGGTAAAAAACTATTAGCACAAGCAGGATATCATGATATTGGAATGGATCATTTTGCACTTAAAACAGATGGTTTGTATCAAGCAAGTCAAACCGAAACTATGCATCGCAACTTTATGGGTTATACAGCCTCAAAAACTAAAGTGATGATAGGTTTAGGTGTCTCATCTATTAGTGACAGTTGGTATGCTTTTGCACAAAACGTAAAAGGTATTGAAGAATATTATCATTTAATTGAAAACAACAGTATTCCTGTTTTTAGAGGACACATCTTATCATCTGAAGATTTAATTATTAGACAGCACATTTTAAATTTAATGTGCCACTTTAAAACCAATTGGATGGCTAATAATTTATATTTTGAAGACATACCAGAAGTCCTATTAAAGCTTAAAGAAATGCAAGACGATGGTTTATTAAACATAGAATTAAATCAAATTTTTATTACAGAAAAAGGAAAACCGTTTGTTAGAAATATATGTATGGCTTTTGATTTGCTTTTACAGCGAAACAAACCAGAAACGCAATTATTTTCCATGACCATTTAGACTGTTAATTAATTTATAAAAGCTCGATAATTACCAACACAATCGATAACTTTAAAACATAAAACACAACCTTTAAAACTATCAATATGAAAAAAATAATAGTACCAGTAGACTTCTCTGAACATTCAAAATATGCTTTAGAATCAGCAGCTATATTGGCAAAAAAATATAATGCAGAAATATTTGCATTACACATGTTAGAAATTTCTGAAACCATCTTAACCCAAGGTGAAGCTGATATCCAATCAGAAACTATTTTCTTTTTAAAATTAGCCGAAAATAGATTTACAGAATTTTTAGATCAAGACTTTTTAAAAGATGTAAAAGTAACACCTGTAGTTAAACACTTTAAAGTTTTTAGTGAAGTAAACGATGTCGCTAAAGAGCATAATGCAGACTTAATAGTTATGGGTTCTCATGGTAGTAGTGGTTTAAAAGAAATTTTTGTGGGCTCAAATACAGAAAAGGTAGTACGTCACGCAGAAATACCTGTACTGGTTGTTAAAAACAAACCAACAACTTTAAGTTTTGATAATGTAGTATTTGCTTCAGATTTTTCTGACGGAACAGTCACTCCATATTTAAATGCTTCTAAGTTATTTGAAACATTAGGTTCAAACTTACATTTAGTATATATCAATACTCCAGGAGATAACTTTAGTAGCACCTCTGAAATGGAAAAAACGGTTGCTAACTTTTTACAAAAAGCAGATGGTAATTTAGATAAATTATCAGAAGTACAGTTTATATCTGATTACTCAGTAGAAAAAGGAGTCTTAAATTATGCAAATGTTTCTGGTGCAGACGCTATAGCTGTTGCTACACATGGTCGTACTGGATTTACACACTTTTTATCAGGAAGTATCTCTGAAGACATTGCAAATCATGCTGCATTGCCTGTAGTCACTTTCCGTATTAAATAATTTTTTTTTAGTTAGTTATATTAAGGGTATTAAAATGAATTATCATTTTAATACCCTTTTTTTGTAAAACTAATATATATCATATCCTATAAGATTTATATCAAATATCTTTAAGTAAACCTAAAACTTAAGGATATGAAACATATCTTACTACCTACTGATTTTTCTGATAATGCATGGAGTGCTATAGTTTACGCTGTAAAATTGTATAAATACGAAGTTTGTACATTTTACTTATTACATGCTAATCCGTTAACTGCCTCTTCCCTATCCAATTTGTCAGATGTATATTTAAAAAACACCATACAGCAGTGTAAACGACAACTAGAAGAAGTTAAAGACCAAATAGAATCTAGTGATGCAAATGCTAATCACAGCTTTGAGACTGTTCTAAAATTAATTGATTTACAAGTTGCAGTAAAAGCACATATTGCAGAAAACCCAATAGACTTAATTATTATGGGTACAAAAGGTACTTCAAGAAACAAACAACTGTTTTTTGGTAGTAATACAACGCGATTAGTTAACACTATTAAAGTATGCCCAATTTTAATTATACCTGATCAATATGATTATAAACCCTTAAAACAAATTGTTTTCTCTACAGATTTAAATAGGTTTTATACCGATTTAGAAATTAAAACTATCAATGATTTTACTTACGACAACAATGCCACCTTAAGGGTTGTAAACATTCAGGTTAATGATAACTTGGCACCTTTACAACAATATAATTTATCCATATTAAAAAAAGGACTTCAAGGTTTTAAAACGCATTACCATTCAGTACCCAATTACAACAAAAAAGCTGAGATCATAAATACATTTATACAAGATTTAAATATCGACTTACTTATTATGGTCAATTATAAGCACAGTATAATGGAACGGTTTTTAAACGAACCTGTTATAAAAAAAATAGGTTTTAATCCCTCTATCCCTTTTTTAGTTATTCCAGATAACCAATAAAATATGACAACACAGGACCTTTACATAAAAAAATCATCCGGAGAACACGTTAAGTTTTCTATAGATAAACTTAAAAATTCTTTAATAAAATCTGGAGCAGATAAAGCATTAGCCCAAAAAATCACATCAAATGTTAGAGATGAGTTATACCAAGGGATTTCTACTAAAGAAATTTACAATCGTGCTTTTGCTATGCTTAAGGCGACCAAAAGTCACTTGGCCTCTAAATACAAATTAAAAAAAGCTATTTATGAGTTAGGCCCTACGGGATTTCCGTTTGAACGTTATGTAGCAGCCATTTTAGAAGCCTCAGGTTATACAACTAAAGTTGGCGAGATTATTAATGGAAAATGTGTGAAGCATGAGGTCGATATTTTGGCAACAAAAGCCAATAATACTGTACTTGTCGAGTGCAAATTTCATGGTGAGGCTGGATTAAATTGCAATGTCAAAATACCGTTGTATATCTATTCTAGATTTCAGGATATTCAGCTTAACTGGAATATCAAATATCACTCAAACACAACTATGACACAAGGTTGGGTAGTCACAAACACAAGATTTACAGAGGATGCAAAAACATATGGTAATTGTATTGGGTTACACTTATTAAGTTGGGATTACCCTTTAAATAATGGGTTAAAAGAGCGTATCGATCAATTAAAACTTTACCCTATTACAACATCCACATTACTAACTAAAAGAGAAAAACAGTTTTTATTAAACAGAGAGGTTGTCCTTTGCAAAGATTTATTAAATGACGCCTTTTATTTAGATCATTTAGGCGTCTCTGAAATTCGTAAAAAAAGAATTTTAAACGAAATTAAGTTACTATGTAATACCAAATAAAGCTATGAATAATCACGTTAACATTACCTTTTTAGGAGGAGCAAAAACAGTAACTGGATCCAAATATTTAATTGAAGCTTTTAATACTTCAATATTAATAGATTGTGGATTGTTTCAAGGCTTAAAAGATTTACGCCTTTTAAATTGGCAACCACTGCCAATAGATGTAGCTTCCATACAAACTATATTATTAACTCATGGACATCTAGACCATGTTGGTTATTTACCTAGACTAATAAAACAAGGGTTTAAAGGCACTATAATTGGTACTGCTCCAACTTTGGCTATAGCCGAAATTATTTTAAAAGATAGCGCAAAAATAAACGAAGAAGAAGCCAAAAAGGCTAATGCAGAAAACTACACTAAACATAATCCAGCATTACCTTTTTATACGCAAAAAGAAGTAGAACAAATTGTGGCCAAATTTGAAGTACAAACCCAAGACAAATGGATTAATATTAATAATCACATATCCTATAGATTTAATTATAATGGTCATATAATAGGTTCAACATTTATAGAATTGGATATTGATGGAAAACGTTTTGTATTTTCTGGAGACATTGGTAGAACAAATGATTATTTACTTAGCGACCCAAAACGTCCTGATAATGCAGACTATTTATTTATAGAAAGTACTTATGGAGATAAACTACATCCTAAAGAGGCTATTGAAGAAAAACTAACTGACATAATCAAACAAACCATAAACGATAGAGGCAATTTAATTATCCCAAGTTTTGCGGTAGAACGTTTACAGATGCTAATGTTTATTTTATTTAAATTATATCAAAAAAATAAAATTCCAAACATTCCAATATTTGTAGATAGCCCAATGGGAAACAATGTGTTAGAGGTTTTTAAAAAATTTCCAAAATGGCATAAATTGTCAGCATCAGATTATGAGGCTATGTGTAATCATATTAATATTATTACCTCTTATGCAGATACCTGGAAAACCATAGATGATCCACGCTCTAAAATAATTATAGCAGGAAGTGGTATGGTAACTGGAGGACGTGTATTAACTTATTTGCAACAATTAATAGATCATGATAACACAACCATTTTACTGGTAGGTTACCAAGCAGAAGGTACCAGAGGACGCTTATTAAAAGAAGGCACACATGAGGTTAAATTTTATGGTAAATACTACCCTGTTAAAGCAAAAGTAAAACATATTGATAGTTTGTCTGCTCATGCAGATCAATCAGGTTTATTGGATTGGCTAAGTGCTATTAAAAATACACCAAAAGCCATTTATTTAGTCCATGGAGAGGCTACTGCACAACAAGCCTTTCATGTTAAATTAAAAACTGTTTATGGATGGGACAGCTATTGTCCAGCGTTAAATGAAGTGATTAAAATTAAATTGTAAGCTGTTAGTTATATGATAAATATCATAGTTTAAGACTAACAATATAAGTACCTTTAATTATAGAAAATAATAACTGAGTAGTAAAAGATTGCAATAATTAATACCACGACACGCTATTAATCAACAACAAAAATTATTTTTTTGTTAAACGGTTTACTAAGTCAAAGTAATACCAAAAAGTGGTACATAAAGTTGTAATCAATAAACAGGAAGTTGACAATGTTATACTTCCTGTTTTTTTTTAAAACAATAATTAAATTATGAAATCAGAAAAGAAAACCAAAATTGTAGAATGGTATAGTGCTGAAAGAATGCATAACATGTCCAAAACATGGTTATCAGAACTTAACTTTATAAAGGATGAACAAATCTTTTTAGAAGAATTACTAACCGATTATACACATAAAATAATTGAGGCAGAAATATTAGATAGAGCCAAAATAGTAACCACTGCTTTACTAAGAACCACCAGAGGTAATCAACTACTTATTAATGACTTAACAAAGCACGAAAAAGAACTAAGTTTAATGGTGGACGGTAAGGATGAAATTGAAAAAGAAGAACAATATAAAGAAGACCATAGAACGTTAACTAAGACATTGAGTTCTTTTTTTTACGACTATAAAGCGGTTAAATTTGAGGTTTTTGAATTGGTAAAAAGACTAATGAAAACAGACAAAGACGAACACTTATTAAATAAATAATATGAAAAAAACACTACTTATATTATTACTTATATCTCTATATGCATGTGATAGCACGCAATTAAGAGAGCGTTGGATTAGTCCAGACGCCAGCGATTACACATTACAAAAAGTTTTTATTGTGGCATTATCAAATAATCAAACTGCTAAATCACAATTTGAAAAAAAACTACAAAAACAATTAGTCGCTAGAGGGATTGATGCTTCTGTTAGCTTAGATAAGTTTGACGCAGATTTTTTAGAATCAGAAAAAACTGACGCAGAATTAAAAGTGTTAGAAAATCAATTAATTGAGGAAGGTTTTGATGCTGTAATTTTTACTAAAGTAGCTGGAATAAAAAACAAAATTCAATACAAGAAAGACTATTCTAATTTTGATAAAAATCACAAAAAATTTAATGACGATTTTTTAATGTATCAAGATCAGGTTTTTAATCCGGATGCTTATAAAGAATATCAGGTTTATAATGCCGAAACGTCCGTGTATTGCCTATGTCCTACAAAAGACCGCACACTAATATGGAAAGGATATATAGACATTGTAGATCCAGAAAACATTGACCAAACAGTAAATGATTACTCTAAACTATTAACATTAGTCTTAGAAAACGATGGTATTATTCCTGAAATAGAATAAATACTTTTTAAACACACGCCTATTATTAATCGTGTAGTACAAATAAAGGAACACTAGCTATTTTACTATGTTTTGTTATTGGAGATCCCATAAACAAACGTTCTAAAAAGCTAGTTTTTTGTATTATAAACACTTCAAAGTCTATGGTGTTAGTTTGCAAATAAGTATCCACTACATGATGCATAGGTACACTAACAACTTGATGGTAAATAAAATTATTTGTGTGTAATAGTTCGTTTAATAATTTTAAATCTTCTTGGTCTGAAGTTGCAGTTTCGGTTATTCTTAAAATATGATATTTACTTGTACTCTTGTCCACTAAGTTCACGATTTGTTGTACTCTTTTTTCGTTTAAAATATCCTTATCATCTAACGGAAGTAAAACTGTTTCTGGTTTAGAAAACTTGAAATGTTTAGGCACAACTAATGTTGGACAAGATACATTACGTATAACATGTAATGTATGACTTCCAAAAACAACCTCATCTGCTCCAGTCACACCATTTGTTCCCATTACGACTAAATCTATAGCGTTTTGTGTGATTATTTGATTGACTGCATCTGTAAACACATCATAATCTATATGAGTTAAAAATGCATGTCTATCGTTTTTATATTTTAAATGAAGTGCTGTAGCTAAATCCTCTAAATCTTCTTTAGGTGACTTTACTATGGAAGCATATAAGTTGGCATTACCAGTAGTCATTAAATCTGCAGATGTAAATGCTGATGCTTTATGTATATATACTAAATGAAACTGTACAGTTTTAGATTTTAGTAATTGTAATGTATAATCTATAGCATTTTTTGAGCTTTCTGAAAAGTCCGTAAGTAATAAAACATTCTGCATTATAAAACTGATTTTAAATTAATTAGCGTATTGTAATTTACAAAATAATAGTAAATATTATTTATGAATTTAAGTTTAAGTTGGCTTGGCTTTATTTCCGCGAAAGCGATAAATTTAAACGTTTTATTAATGGCAATCAATTGCACTATTAACCATCTGTACCACTGGACTTGGAGAGATATATGGAATACCTAATCCTAGTCCACGCAAAATAAATAAAGCGCCAATTACTATTACAAATACTGGAATTGCTTTTTGAATGCGTTGTTTTACTTGTGCGTTTAAAAATTTACCCAAATAAATTGCTGTAGTCATTAATGGGATGGTACCTAAACCAAAAAAAGCCATATACAAACTGCCTTGCCAAGCATTACCTGCAGCTATGGCTCCAAAAACTGCCATATATACTAAACCACATGGTAAAAAACCATTTAAAAATCCTATGGTTAAAAAGGTGTCTGCTGTTTTCTTTTTTAAGGCTTGACCCATTTGTTTTTTTACAAAGCCAACTGCTTTATAAATAGGCTTAACTATATAATTTTGTCCTAATTTTTTATATGGAAAAAGGATTACTACTATCATTAAAACTCCTATTACGATAGATAGTTTTTGTTGTAATCCAAAAATATATAAGCTTTTACCAATGACACCAAATATTAAACCAATGATGCTATAAGCTAATATACGTCCAAAATGATAAGCCGTAATTTGAGTTATTTTTTTAAAAGAATTACTTCTATCTACAGGCAGCATAAAAGCAATAGGACCACACATACCAACGCAGTGAAAACTTCCTAATAAACCAAATATGAGCGCTGTAATTAACATTAATACAAGACGTCTTGTTTATACATGTAATTTGTACCTTTGTAATTCCAATCTATTTTAATGTTCCAACGACCATCTAACATACGTTTGTCAGGTATGAGCAAATTGTGATTAGACAACAAAATTGTGGTTTCGAAGTCTAGTTGTTTGTTAGATGGTCTATATAGGAACACTTTACCTTTAATATTACTGAAGTCTAACTCTGAAGGAAAACTAATTAGCATACCTTCTGGTGTTTTTTTCCAGGTTATTTTAGAGTCAAGCTCTTTAGATTTTTTCTCTTTATTAATATCATTTTGATACTCTAATTCTTGTTTGTAGTAATTATCATTAACCAAATCATGATCCAGATTTTTATCTGTATTCATGGCTATAACAAAATACATTATAAAGCTTATAAATAGTATAAATGCTATAACTACTCCTGTTCCCCAATTTAATTTCATTTTCTAATCTGTTTAATTATAGCTTCTAGGTCCTAAGAAGTTAACTGTTGTAGTTTCGATTAATTTTGTACCACTATACACCTCAATGGTTAGCTTAGTTTTATCCTCTTTTAAAGCACTTTGATCAAGCTCTATAAATAAAGTTCCTTCAGCCAAACCTTGTGCTGGTACTAAAAAGCTATTATCCGTAGAGACTAACTTAATGGTTCCTTTATACTTTTTAAGTTTAAAGTTTACATTATCAATAGCCTGAGTTGTTTTATTTACAAGTTTATAGGTAAAAACATTACTTATTATATTATCAGCTTTGTGCTCGAATAATTGACCTGGCAGCCTTAAAACACGTGCTTCTACATCGTTTCGTAACTGTAACATTGCAATTAAAACACCTGTTAATATAAATAAGACAACAACATAGGCTTTAAGTCTTAATGTAAATTTAAAAGGTTCTTTCTTTTCAATATTATTTTCACTTGCATAACGTATAAGTCCTTTAGGCAAGCCTACTTTTTCCATTATATCATCACACTCGTCTATACAAGCTGTACAATTTACACACTCTAATTGTGTACCGTTTCTAATATCAATTCCTGTTGGACACACATGTACACATTGCATACAATCGATACAATCTCCATGACCAAGCGCTTCTCTATCTTCGTTTTTTCTAAACTTTTTACGTCCATTCTCACCTTCTCCACGTTTATGGTCATAGGCAACAATAATAGATTGATTGTCTAATAATACACCTTGTAAACGTCCATAAGGACAAGCGATTATACAAACTTGCTCTCTAAACCAAGAAAATACAAAGTAAAATAATCCTGTAAAAATTAGCAACGGAAATAAAGTACTTAAATGCTTAAATGGTCCTTCTGTTATGTAATTTAACAGCTTATCACTACCTATTAAATAAGCTAAAAAGACATTAGCTATTAAAAAGGAAATGATAACAAAAATGGTATGTTTTAAAATACGTTTTCTGATTTTTTCTGGTGTCCATTTGGTTCTTTTTAATTTCATTTGAGCACCTCTATCACCATCAATCCAGTATTCGATACGTCTAAACACCATTTCTAAAAAAATGGTTTGTGGACAAATCCATCCACAAAATATACGACCAAATGCAACTGTAAATACAGTAATGAAGATAACACCAATAATCATTGAGATTACAAATAGGTGAAAATCTTGAGGCCAAAACGGAAAACCAAAAATATTAAAACGTCTTTCTAATACATTAAATAGTAAAAACTGGTTACCATTAATTTTAACAAATGGAGCAGCAAATAAAAAGGCTAAAAGAATATAACTTACTATTTTCCTATAATCATAAAACTTTCCGCTTGGCTTTTTTGGAAATACCCAAGCACGTTTACCGTCTTCGTTTATAGTTGCTATTGAGTCTCTAAAACTCTCGTTATCTGGAGCTTCCATTGTATATGTATTAATTGTTCATTGAAACAGATTTCTCTACTTCTAAAACGTCTGTATCTTTAATTTCTGCTGGTATTTGCAAATCTTCTGCACCTTCTGGTTGCCAAAGATCACCTTCTGCCTCTTTAGGATTAGCAGGAGTTGTACCTTGTAAAGACAACACATAACTTGCTACTTGTGCCATTTCTAATGGTTTTAAATCTTTTTTCCAAGACACCATACCTTTACCAGAACGTCCACCTTCAGAGATTGTCTGGAATACATTTTTTATGCTTCCACCCAAAATCCAATGCTTATCTGTTAGATTTGGTCCAATTCCTCCTCCACCATCTGCCATGTGACAAGCGATACAGTTTTCTGTAAATATTTTTTTACCGTTTTGTAAGTCTAAAGCATCTGTTAATAGTACTACTGAATTAACATCCACTAGGTTTTTAGCAGTTTTTTTGTATGCTTCAATTTCAATTTTTGCTTGTGCATACTCATTATCCAACTCTTCATATTGTGTGTCTGATGATCCTGTAACATGAAAATTAAACAAGTAGATTACAGCAAATACCATAGATGCGTACCATGAGTATAACCACCATGGTGGTAAGTTATTATCTAGCTCTTTAATACCATCGTAGTTATGGTCTAAAATAATTTCGTGCTCTTCCTCGATTGGTTTTTCACCACCTTTAAGTTTAGCATAAACAGCCTTTAACTTAGTAAATTGAGGGACTTTAGTTTGACTAGCTAAATAGCGTTGTTTACCTGCTTCATCTAAACTTTGAAATAGTACGTTTTCAATAGAGCCTACAATCCCTTCTATTGCAATTAGTATCACTAATACTAGTAATAAAAATAACATGATTATTGGATACTCTAAAAAAGCTGGTTTGTCTCCTGAGTCTACAAAAAACTCTACTAATCCAAAAATAATAAAGAATACAGCTGGTACTCTGACGTATGATGGAATTAAATGTCTCATAATTCGGTTTCGTTTTGGTTATCTAAGTCTAATGGTAAATTACTTACAGTGGTGATGTAGTCTTTTTTAGCGGTAATTACCCACCAAAAAAGGACTACAAAAAAACCAAAGAATATAAGTAATGAAAATATTGGATATATCTCTACACCTGCAATACTGTCTAAATGATTTTTTACAAATTTTAACATGGCGTTCTATTTTTGTACTGTTGTTTCTTCTACTGTGTCTACTTTTATATCTGTACCTAAACGTTGTAAGTAAGCTATAACAGCTACAATTTCACGATTGCGCATTTCAACAAAATCTGCTCCTCCGTTTTTCTTGCTATCTTCATAAGCTTTTGCAAAATCAGGATCACTATAAAGATTTTTTTCAATTTGCGTTCCTTGTTCTAACATTTGCGCTTGTGCATTTGCAATATCTTCTTCTGTATATGGTACACCTAGTTTTACCATAACTTCCATCTTAGCCTCAATTTGAGACTTATCTAAAGTATTATCAATTAGCCATTTGTAAGCTGGCATAATAGAACCTGAAGAGGTACTTTGTGGATCATACATATGGTTAAAGTGCCAGTTATCGTTATACTTACCACCTACTCGATGTAAATCTGGACCTGTACGCTTACTTCCCCATAAAAATGGATGGTCATATACAAACTCTCCTGCTTTACTATATTCTCCGTATCGCTCTACTTCACTTCTAAATGGTCTAACCATTTGTGAGTGGCATCCAACACAACCTTCACGTATATATATATCACGACCTTCTAACTCTAATGGAGAGTATGGTTTAACACTACTAATAGTTGGTATATTAGATTTAACCATAATTGTTGGTACAATTTGCACAATCCCTCCAATTAAAATAGCGATAGTTGCTCCAATAGTCAATCTTATTGGCTTACGCTCTAACCATGTGTGCCATCCTTCTCCAGATACACGTTTTTTAGATACACGTTGTAACGCAGCAGCTTCTGCTAATTCATCCTCAACAACACTACCTTTTCTAATAGTTGCAATAACGTTAAATACTAAGATTAACATTCCTGTTAAGTATAGCGTACCACCTATTGCACGCATCCAATACATTGGTATAATCTCTGATACAGTTTCTAAAAAGTTACCATATTTTAAATTTCCATCAGGATTAAACTGCTTCCACATACTAGCTTGTGTAAAACCTGCTACATACATTGGTAAGGCATACATAATAATACCTAAAGTACCAATCCAAAAATGAAGATTTGCTAATGGTAACGAGTATAATTTAGTTTTAAATAATTTTGGCACTAAATAGTATATCATACCAAAAGTTAAAAACCCATTCCACGCTAATGCACCAACGTGCACGTGTGCAATAATCCAATCTGTAAAGTGTGCAATTGCATTTACATTTTTAAGCGATAACATTGGTCCTTCAAATGTTGCCATACCATAACCAGTAATTGCAACAACCATAAATTTAAGTACTGGATCAACACGTACTTTATCCCAAGCACCACGAAGGGTTAATAATCCATTTATCATTCCTCCCCAAGAAGGCATTAATAACATTACAGAAAATGCAACTCCTAAATTTTGAGCCCATTCTGGTAAAGCTGTGTATAATAAATGGTGTGGTCCAGCCCAAATATAAATAAAGATTAACGACCAAAAGTGTACAATAGATAGTCTGTATGAATACACAGGTCTATTAGCAGCTTTAGGTACAAAGTAATACATCAAACCTAAAAAAGGTGTTGTTAAGAAAAAGGCAACCGCATTATGTCCATACCACCATTGTACTAAAGCATCTTGTACACCTGCGTAAACCGAGTAACTTTTCATACCAGTTAAACTAACAGGTAACTCTAAACTATTAAAAATATGTAGTACTGCAACAGTTACAAACGTAGCGATGTAAAACCAGATAGCAACATATAAGTGACGTTGACGACGCTTTAACATTGTACCAATAAGGTTTGCACCAAAAGCTACCCAAATTAAGGCAATAGCAATATCAAAAGGCCATTCTAACTCGGCATATTCTTTAGATGTCGAGTAACCTAAAGGTAACGTAATGGCTGCTCCAACAATTATTAATTGCCATCCCCAAAAATTAATATTACTTAACAGGTCGCTAAACATTCTAGCTTTAAGTAAACGTTGTGTCGAGTAATACACTCCTGCAAATATAGCGTTACCCACAAACGCGAAAATCACCGCATTGGTGTGTAATGGTCTTAAACGACCAAAGCTAAGCCATGAAATCCCATCTGTCATATTTGGGAATAAAAACATAAACGCTAAAAGGAGTCCTACAAGCATACCAACAACTCCCCAGAGTATAGTAGCGTAAAGAAACTTTTTAACAATCTTGTTATCGTAATAAAATTGCTGCATTTCCATAATTAATTGTGATTAGTCTTATTTTTGATTTTAGTTTTTTTTATTGTTTTGACTGGCGTTTTAACCAATTCGTCTTCAAAAAGCATTCTTACAGATGGTGTGTAACCATCATCAAATTGTCCATTTTTAACAGCCATTATAAACGCTGTAAAAAACACAATCGCGATAATTATGCTTACTGTTAGTAAAATATATATAACACTCATACCTATTAGAAGTTATGCTACAAAAGTAATTTAGTAGGCTTGTTTAAAAGATGACATTTATCATGTTTAACCAAGTTTTGAAGCTAAATTTAAAATTTTTTTAAGATTTTCTTAAGATTTTTTTTCGCTTTCGCGAAAAACTTGCAACACGTAATTAAATTTAGCAAAAAATTGAAATAAACTCTACTTTATTTTACGTCCAATCCAATTGGTTGCAAGTGTTGTAAATATGACTATACTAATCGAGCTTAAAGGCATTAAAATAGCTGCAATTACAGGAGCTAGCTGTCCTGTTACTGCAAAATACAAACCAATAACATTGTAGAATAATGATAATAAAAAACTCCATTTTATAATCTTTATAGCACTTTTAGAAGCCTTTATATATTGATACAATTGGTTAAACTTTGTAGCATCCAATATAGCATCACAAGCAGGAGAAAACACATTAACGTTTTCTGAAATTGCTATTCCAACATTACTTTGTGCCAAAGCACCAGCATCGTTTAAACCGTCTCCAACCATCAATACTTTTGCACCTTCTGATTGATGGTATTTAATATACTCTAACTTATCATCTGGCTTCTGATTGAATAGCATTTTTGTTTTAGCAGGCAGAAGCTTTTTAAGGTTTTCTAATTCACCTTCATTATCTCCAGACAAGATCACTAAGTCAAAGTGCTTTTTAAGTTTGTTAAACAACTTAGACAAGCCTTTACGGTAACTATTATAAAATGTATATTTTCCTTTGTAACCTTTATTTGTACTAATATGTACTGCAGTATTTAAAACTGTACTATCGTTGTTAAAACCTACAAATTTAGCCGAACCAATTTTTATATTTTGGGTCGCATGAGACGCCTCAATACCTTGCCCTAAATGTTCTTCAAAATAATCTAAGGTTACAATATCATTATCTTTTAAAATATCATACAACCCTCTACTTAAAGGATGGTTTGAGCCTCTTAAGGTATTTTTTAATAATACTTCCTCATCTAAACTTAATGGCACACCTTCATATTTTGCATCACTTTTTTTATTAGACGTAATGGTTCCTGTTTTATCAAAAATAACAGTATCGATATGTGCTAATTGTTCTAAAACAGAAGCGTTTTTAAGATAAAATTTCTTTTTTCCAAAAATGCGTAACAAATTACCAAAAGTAAAAGGAGCTGCTAAAGCAATTGCACATGGACAAGCTATAATTAATACTGCTGTAAAGACATTTAAAGCTTTACTGCTATCCGCAAACATCCAATATGCTGTAGCTATAAAGGCAATACTTAAAACAGCAATTGTAAAACGTTTACTAATCGCATTGGTTAGGGTTGTAAAACCATCCTCTTTATTTTTACTAAAAACATCGTTACTCCATAATTGTGTCAGGTAACTTTGTTCTACAGATTTTATGGCCTCCATTTCTATGACACCAGAGGTTTGTTTACCACCAGCAAATAACTTGTCACCAGAAATTTTCTTAACCGTTTCAGACTCACCTGTTACAAAGCTGTAATCTATTCTTGCGTTCCCATTAATTAATATACCATCGACAGGAATTAACTCGTGATTTCTAATTAATAATCGATCGCCTTTTTTTATGTCATATACCTGAACTGGCACTTCTTCATTATTAAAAATTTTAGTAACCGCTATTGGAAAATACGACTTGTAATCGCGCTCAAAAGACAAAAACGAATAGGTTTTTTGCTGAAAAAACTTTCCTAATAATAAAAAGAACACTAATCCTGTTAAACTATCAAAAAAACCAGAACCTATGTCAAAAACAATTTCGGCAGTACTTCTTAAAAACAAAACAACAACACCTAAGGCAATAGGAATATCTATGTTTAATATTCTAGTTTTTATGGCTTTAAAAGCTGAAATAAAATAATCTTGAGCTGCATAAAACACAACTGGTAATGAAAAAGCAAACATAATCCATCTAAAGACATGCTTATATTGCTCCAACCAAAACTCGTTTACCTCAAAATATTCAGGAAATGATAAAAACATCACATTTCCAAAAGCAAAACCTGCAACGCCTAATTTATAAATTAAACTACGATTGACGTTTTCTTGTCCTGTTTTATAATCGTCCAAACTAATGTAAGGCTCATACCCAACAGAGCTTAATAGAAGGACCAATTGTTTAAGCGAAAAAGCTGTGGTGTTATAAGAAACTCGTACTGTTTTTTTACCAAAACTGACTTGAGATAAAGAAATTGCTGGATTAAGTTTATTAAGATTTTCTAAAATCCATATACACGAACTACAATGAATATGCGGAATATAAAGTGTAGCTATTTGAGTTTTACCGTCGTCAAACTCGACTAACTTTTCTATAATTTTATCTTGCGATAAAAAATCATACTTCCCTTCTATCTCCTTTGGTATTGCTCCTGGAGACGATTGCAAGTCGTAGTAACACGTTAAGTCGCTTTCCGACAGTATTTCATAAACTGTTTTACAACCTTGACAACAAAAGGGTTTATCCTCTATTAGTATTGTTGTATCTGTACAATTATCGCCACAATGATAACATACTTTTGATTCCATAATTTGCTCTTTTACCTGTAACAAAGGTTACACTTTGACATCAATTATTATATGATATTTGTCATATCAGGTATTGTATACTTTTGGTATACTGCAACAAAATTAGGTATGAGTAAATGTGAACAATGTATTGTCAGGCAATTTAATAGTTTAAACACACTAACTAGAGATGAATTGGTGCGAGTATCTGCTTGCAAAACTGGACGAATAGTAAAAAAAGGTGAAATAATTTTTAGAGAAGGCGAAGCTTTAAATGGTATATATTGCATTAGAGAAGGCGTTTGTAAACTTACTAAATTAAGTGAAAATGGTAAAGATCAAGTCGTAAAGCTATCTGTAAAAGGTGGTATGATGGGACAACGCTCCTTGGTTAGTAATGAAAGTTCAAACTTAACTGCTGTTGCCTTAAATGATATGCAAATTTGTTTTATTCCTAAACAAGAGATATTAGAGGATTTACAGAAAAACATAAGTTTTTCGATGGATCTTTTAAAACGAATGGCTCAGGATTTAAGAGATGCAGATGATAGTCTTGTGGATATGGCCCAAAAAACAGTAAAGCAACGTTTAGCAGAAACTTTATTGTACGTAAAAAACAAATTTGATAATGATGGAGATGGTTATTTAGCCTTAACGCTATCTAGAGATGATTATGCTAGTATTGTTGGTACAGCAACAGAAAGTGCTATTAGGATTTTGTCTCAATTTAAAAAGGAAGGTATAATTAGTACTAAAGGAAAACAAATCAAAATTGAAGATGAACAAGCCCTAAAACGTGTGGAGTAATTTTTATTATTTACTTAAAATTAATACTTAAATACGAATTTACTCTTGTTTTAAACAATGGATTTTCTTTATATTTACAATTCAAATTTTATATATGAAAAGACTTACACTACTTCCGATTTTATTATTTTCTTTTTTATACGTTAATGCACAAGATGAAGTTTTTGGCTTTATGCACAAAGAGCTTTTTATTGAGGGTAACATCCAATATTCTTCTATAGATAATCAAACAACCCAAAATAAAATTACAACGTTGGGACTAAATCCAAAAGTAGGTTATTTTATACTTGATGAGCTAGCTTTAGGTATTCAGGGATCTTATCAATTAGAGACTAACACAACAACACTTCCTGATCCAGATCCAGACACTAATACTGATGTTGTTAGAAAGGTGGAAACTACCTATTATTCTCCAGGAATATTTGCACGTTACTACTTTTTACAACTAGGAAAACGTTTTTTTACATACGGAGAATTAGGTGGTAATTACGGAATGAAAAAGCGATTTGTAGATGTTAATGGTGACATAGATAATGAAGTAAAAACTAATGTTATAGACGCCAATTTGAATTTAGGTCTAAATTACTTTGTTAACGATAAAATAATCATCTCATTCTCATTAGCAGATGTTGTGTCCTACACATCGGAAAAAATAGATGCTGATGATGCCAAACCTATAAACACGCTAAATGCAAATATAAACGTACTTAACAACTTTTTTCAAACTGCACAGTTTGGTGTTATGTTTATCCTAAACTAAGGCTTACAGGTTAAAAAATTAAAAATCCGTTTAAATCTAATATTAGATTTAAACGGATTTTATTTTTAATAATATTTATTAATTGTACAACATTTTGACCAAACAATGAAAATCCGAATTTTAACGACATTATTTATAGTTTTTATAAGTTGCAAAAATGTGACTAAAAATGAACAGGCTCAAATTGCAATTGATTCTACTGAATCAAAAATTGAAGTCGATGAAAAACAAAAGGAATATTCAATAAGTAACGGAATTTGGATAAGTACTATTGATTCATTATCAACTGTTGAGATTAAAGATAACAAGTGGATTTTTAAATACGCAAATGAAGAAACAGATTCAGATGATATTTATGATTATCTGATTACTGAAAGTGTTTTTAATGAGGACAATTCAATAATTGGTGGAGGCTTAGTATTATCTCATAAATCTGATACGTTGAAGTATGGAATTGATTATATATCTGATAAAAACATGACTCTGATATATTTACCAAGAGGCAATTTTCATCAATATCAGAAAAAATAAAAAACGTTGTACAACAATAAGCATAATTAATTGCTTGTTTATAGCCTGCTTACAAACATTCCTGAGGAATATTCTATTTATTTTTTAACTTAGAACCTAAATCTTTCAACTAACTATAGACAATGACGATATACTAGATTACTACAGTTCTAATTTTTTTTTGCTTCCTCATAAAATTGAAGGCACTTTTTTTCAAATTCAAAATTTATATCATCACTAAAACAATATAAAAAGGTATCTGTAAATATCAATTGTTTTGTTATGGTTGGTAACTTTCTTAATTTACCGTTATAGACATCATAAAAATCACCTATATACGTATTAGATTTTAAATCAACACTTGATTTTCCACTACCGTTTTTAACTAGATCTCCATACGTATGCCTATCTAAATCATAATCTGTACGATAGATTTTAATGAGCTGCATTTTTTTTACATTGTTGTTGTATTCAAACTCATTTATCCAACCAGAGCGACCATAATCATTCCAAAACTGGAATCCGTTTTTAGTTTCCACCAAAGTGTTTCCAAAATTTAGACTTCTAATTTTTAAGCTTTCTATTTTTTTATAATTGTTTGAAGACAACACGCATATTAGCTTATCTAAGTCACTGTCTATGTAAACAGTGTCCATTTTTTTGTCTCCATCAAAATCTTTAGTTATTTGCCTAGTCGACTGTGCAAGTGTTATATTAAAAACGATAAATGGTATTATGACTACTAACTGTTTCATTATATCAAACTTTAATTAAAAGTTATTATTTAAAACAAATAATCATGTATAAATGAAACTACTAAAACAATAGCAATTAAAATAGACAACCGTATAACATTTATTGACACGTTATTAGCTTTTTTTAAGTAGATATTTACCAGAATAAAAGGAATAAAACTTATGACGCCAACCCTTAATCCTACTAGAAAAATGACTAGTTGTTTTGCAAATTTTACAGATTTTGAATCTAGGGTTTGAAAATATCTAAATAAGATAGAAATAGTAATACTGATTAACAACCAAAATAAAAGGTTTACGTATTTATTTTTAAACATTGTAATTAATTTTTAAAACCTGGATTTATACCTGAACCAAAACTATCCCTTAATGCTTGTTCTACTTCTGGAAATAGTTTTGTGTGGCTTAAACTGTGTGCATTAATAGCTAAATAAACTAAAGAGCCTGGTTTAACCTCAAGTTTACTATTAGCAAGATCTTTGTCAGTTACTAAGTTTTTATTGTATTTATTAATTAAACTACGATAGCTTTTAAAATTACTCATAGCTAGTTTTAATGCTGTATCCAATGCTCCAAAATTAATAATAGCCAAAGTATTTAAGGTATCTATAACGGTATCTAATTTTCCTAAATAATTTGGAGTCATCAGTTGACTTAAAAGACGCATTGCAACTTCTCTAATATCGTTTTTATTGTTTTTAACTGCATCTTCAATACCATTGATAAATGAATCGTAATCTGATTGTTTATTTTTAGAATGATATGGATCTTGTGTATATATTGGAATGTCTACAATTTCAAATTTATTATTGACCTGCTTTTTAGGAGACCATGATGTATCATCTATCCTATCCACGATACCAGATTCGTCCGTCTGAGATATACTATTTAATAATCCTAATAAATAACTACTATCCTCATTTTTATCTATATCTAATAAAACATTAATAATTCCTAAAATACCAATTAAATCGATGTCATCAAAAAATTCTGAACGACCATAACCTCCATCTCTATTGTTTTGATTTCTTTCAAACACACTACCTTGTGTACTTGCCCAATTAAAAAGTTGCCTTAAATGACCTAGTAATTCTACTTTTTGAGGAGCAAAAATTGTTGTTGTTTCTAGACAATTGACTTTATTTATTAAAACAGTTAAAACTTGCTCAATACCATCTAATAAAATTGTGGCTTGTTGCCAAAGAAAAGGACCTTCTGTATGATTATTAATTACAAGATCTGACAAATGATCAAACGCAGAAAAGTTAGTTTCTTCAATTCTTTCCAATCCATCTTTAAAATCTTCTTTATTAAAATCTGCAAGTAAAATTTCAAGATTCTTTAAAGAAAAATCTGCAACAAAACGTTGCGTAATATCATATTTGTTATGAACATTAATTATTTTACAATCTGGATGCAAGTTTTTTGCATTTAGCTGATGTTGTTCTTTAAAAAAAGGAGTGGAAAGATAGGTTATAGATTTTACTTTCCATTTTTCCGGAAAACTACCATCGTTTGCTATCACGTTAGTGTATTCGTTTATTACATTTCCACCATGAGAGTGTCCGATAAAATGAAAATATACATCTTCATTTTTCCAATTAGGATATAGTCTATATATTAAATCTAAAAGCCTATTAGCACCTGTAGTTCTATCTGTATTATTATTATCACCAGACCAGCTAAAAAACTCGTCCTCAATATGTAAATCATGAAATTGTGGCTTTAAATCTTTTACACTTGCTCTAAGGTTTTTTAAATCTTCCTTTTCACTTCTCCAGTAATCCCTATTAGCTTGATGGTTTTCTGCGGTCGAATTTACAGGGTCTGTAGTTCCTGCCACAAACATTACAACGTCTTTTGGGCTGATTATATTTATTGAAGCTGATTTAGTTACTCCGTCTTCAAACGCTATTTTAAAAGTATTTTGTCCCATATTAATTTTGCGTTGATTGTTGAATAACTTCTAGTTGAATTTTTTCTGAATCACTAGAAATTATGTAATCCTTGATGGTATCGTTATGTAATACTTGCCCATTATACTTAAAATCGTGAGATTTATCATCTAAACTAATAGTCATAGCATCTCCTATCCTATTAGAAGTTTCGATATTTAAAACAATTATATCGCCTATTTTATAGCTTTCAAGCTCCTGACCATCTGTATTAGTTATGTTGTAACTTGTTACTTTTTTCTCTTTTTCTTCTCGTTTTGTTTCGTCAATATTTACAAATGGATTGTTTGGGTTCCAGGTTTCTTCATGTAAAAGACCTCTCATTTTAATGATTCCCCAACCAATTGAAATATTCATATGCATTGGACTTGCTCCTGAAGCATCAAAATGTTCTGAAAGTCTTAATACATATGCATTAGCAAATTCTATTTTAAATAACGTACTTAATCCATCTCGTTTATAAAACACTATTTCTCCTTTTATACTGCTAGTAGGAGAAAACATGTTATGATATAAAAAACTATCGTCTTTGGTGGATTCCAAACTAAATTCTAGTTGCTTACCTAACGGTTTGGTAGTTGGTTTACCATTAACATCTGCAAGTCTAGAAAACACCTGTTTTGCATTAAGAATGTTTCTTACTTCGTCATTTATAAACAATTTTGCTAAAAAACTCATACATTATATTTTAATCTAATAAAAAGCTTCTTCTACTCTTAACCTCTGGATTATCAACCACCTCTTCTTTTACAAAAATATTAGAGTCTGATTTTTTACCTATGTAGTCTAACTCGTTTAATTTTTTAAATAATGATAGCATTAATCTTGTAAATGAAGATACTTTATATAAGGCTGCATTAACATCTGTATGCACATACTCTAAATCTATCATATCTATAAGTACGTTTTCAAATGCGCCTTGGTTTAAATCACACCAGTCTGTAAGATAGTTTAAAAGATCTTCTTTACCTGTTCCAACATATACATCTAAACTACTTTTGATTGTTCTAGCTAAGCTTACTTGCTTAGTAATCATGTTAATTGGTGGATTATTTTTATCTTCTAATCTAAAGTTTGAAATATTATCATTTAGGTATTGTAATGTTCTTTGAGACAAATGCAATACCATATGTGCTAAATCATTAGTTTGTTTTTTTTGATATATTTTTTGAATAATATGCATGGAATAGGATTCCATTTGATTTAAAAATGCACCTAATTCTGAATATGTAAATTTTAAATCGCCATGACTTTGTACTGAGCTACAAGGTGGAATAAAATCTTCCGATAACACTGGTTTGTCATCTACCAAAACAATTTTACCAATGGTTAAATGATAAAGCCCTAACTCTTTTTTTGAGGTTTCGGATTTAGGCAAAACATCTATTGTATACTCTGGTAAAGTATTTGGATGACGTGGTGGCTCCTCTTCTGGATCGGCATTACCTACAGGAATTGTTTTAAAAGGATTAACCTTTATTACCACAAACCACTCTGTGTCATTTTCGCTTAAAGTATATTGGTGTTTTAATACATAACCTGATTGTTCAAGCAAGGCTTTGGTTTGATTAGTAATATTAATTTGATAACCACCTAAAGTTACAGCAACACACTTGTTTACAACAACCTCTATAGTATCTTGACCATCTAAAGATATTATTACATCTATGGCATTATCGGCATCATTATAATTTGGCAATAAACCGTAATTATTAGGTGTAATATTTAATTTAACTGCATTATTTATTGTTGAAATAAGTGCATTTTCAGACTCAATAAAATGATTTTTATTAATTTTCATTCCATCAATCCAATTGACTCTATAATTATTTTCTGACATAGAACTCATATATTATTTTTAAAAGATACCAAATTTTCTATGGTTAATAGTTACTGTCTTTATGCAGTTAGACCCTTTATCTCTATAAACTGTTAAATCTCTAATTTTTAAATTTTTTCCTTTTATAGTTTCACAAAACACTAAAAATGTTGTTGTTTTTCCGTTAACTACTATGGATTTGTTTATTTCACCACATAAATATTCTGAAAAAGCATTAGCGTTTAGTTTTTCTTCAGATATAAGCATTATTTTATTTCTAAAATCGCCATCACTTATAAAAGGTACCGCTTTAGGTTTTGTTTTAGATGCGTTATCTTCTTCTTTATTTTTATTTATTTCATCTAAGGGCTTACGCTTTGTTACTCTAGGCGTTTTGGTGTTGGTGACTATTCCTTCAATCTTGCTGGTTTCGTCTTCTGTAGGTAAAACGTTAATTTTCTTTTTAGAAATATGTTTCATATCGCCATTTACTACCAATGACACAGTATACAATCCAGGCTCTTTGTACTTATATTCTGCTCGTCTACTAGTAGAATTTGCATTTCCAGTTTCACCAAAGTACCATTCCCAAGTCGAGGCATTATCTGTCTCGTCTTGAACCGTTATTGTTTCTCCAAAATCAATTGTACTAGGTAATTTAAATTTAGGAAGTTTAGTGGAATCAATAACAAATAATTTTTCATTAATTGTTATTACTTCCAATTTTTCGCAAATATTATTAACCAATAAGCTAACTGTATATTCTCCTGGTTTATTATAAATATGAAGTGGTTCTTTACTTGTGGATACTTCCGAGTCGTCTCCAAATTTCCACTCCCAACTATTTGCGTTGTCAGTATAATCTGCAAATTTTATTAATTCGCCTTGTCTTAACTCTTTAGACAGCACTCTAAAATCCACCTCTTCGCAAGGCTTGTATTTTGTATATCTAAAAGCAAAAACAGATGCCGAAATTAAAAATACTACGATAAACAGACGGATTACGGTCTTGTCTAAATGTTTTGATATTGTTGGTTGACTACTCATGTCTACTTTAAAAAATTATAATTTATTGTCTTAAACTATTTGTTTTATTTGTGTTTGACTAAATTGACTTTATTCTAACATTTTTATTTTGTAAGGAAAAATACTAACTGAGTGCTTTTCTAAATATAATAATAAATTATTATTAATAACGTCCCATTCATTAGCTTCTGTATGCACGTCTGTATTTGGAGTTATTTCTATGTTTATACATTGCAATAATCCTTTATTTAAGGCTATATCTGTGGTATAACCTTTAGTTACACTTACTGCTTTTATTTTATCATTATACATTTCATAACATAACGCTTTAACGTCTTCTTTAGATACTATACGATCTCTGGACAATAACGACCTCCTGTAAGCATTTAAACGCTCATTCATACTTAAATCATTTTTCCCACCATGACTTGTAGTAAGCAGCATACTACTTTTTTGTCTTATACCTATACCGTTATAAACACTTAAATCGCTTCCTGATTTTATATTATTACCATCTTTACCATTGGTTGTCCAATAATCTACCAATAAAGTCTCCTTCTTTTTAAACGGTTTTAAAGTAATGTAAGTTGTTTCTGTTATTTGGTGTGACAGCTCTGATACTTTATTTTCTAATAATGAAATTAATTGATTTAGTGTCTTTAAATTTTTAAATAAAAAGTCATTATTATAAAATGAAAAGGATGCACTTTCATCTTTTAACAACTCTATCAAATGTGCAATGTATTCTTTTGCTTTTTTATTGTCTAATTTACCAATATTATCTGTTCTTACAGAAAATGTTCCTTTATCAGTATTGGAATCGTCTTTACTATTAGCCTTATACTTAACATTGTTGGTATTAGTTATTGATTTTAAATCTAAAAATAAGTCTTCCGTTTTTATTGGGATTATATCAATAAACTCCTTCATTTGATACGTAAAGCTATTTATTTTTCGGTTAATAGCTGGTACTGCATTGCAAGTACAGTATAAAGTTTCTAACATTTTATTACTAACAACTCTTGGAAATACAATTTTAATCCATCGTACCTCCTCTTCAAGTTTAATTTTATTAGTTTTTATTAATGTATCCAGCTCTGTAAAAGAGGACTCCATAGCAGTCATACCATTTAAGGGTTCTTTAACCGTTATGTAATGTTTGCTATAATTATTTCTTACCAACTCCTCTATATTATGTGTTTTATCAGAGGTTTTATTAAAGATACTGTTAAGCTTTAATTCGTTAGTTTTTTCGCTATTAAATAATCCTTGATTTGTTTTAATTTTAAAATCATTTACATACCATTCTGTATTTTTTAAATGATGATAAAACACCTTATCTAGCTTAGTATCTTGTTGTTCAAAATAAAATGAAACATCCTCTAAGGACAACTCTTTTTCTGGTGAAGTTACACCTAGATAAATAGTAGATTCTGGCAAAGCAGCATGATTACCTGCATTAAAAATAGGTAATAATTGTTTGCTTGAAGTTATTTCAGAAATCTTACCACCTGTTGCAATATATTTTACATCTGCATTAATAAGATTAAAATCTTGGACTGGAGAAAAATAAATGTCTTTAAAGTTTTCTGACACATTTTTGTAAGACACTTTCTTTTTAAAATTAAATAAATAATTAGGGTTAATTTTTAAAATTGGCTCTGTTGGTTTAGTATGTAAAATAGCGTGAGATGGTCTAGCTCCAAAAATATATTCTGGAGTCATTAACTGAATTATCTTTTCGGTAATTCGTGTTTGAGATTGATCTATATCACTAGATAATTTTTCAATTTCAGCAGCGCATGCTGTTATTAAAAGTGATACTATTGGATCAAAAGACATGTCAATTTCGTTTGCAGGCACACCCCAAAGTGTAGCTGCACGCTTTAACATTCTATTTTTTATTTCTTCTTTACTATTTTCTTTCATTCTTTTGGATAAAAATGTGTTTTAGTAAGATAAAGGTCCAATGTAAAAATATTCCTTGTACATAAAATCTTCATTTGTCTTTTTAACTTTTCCTATAATCTTTAATGACACCTTCTTTTTAACAATACTACTCTCTTTTTGCGTAATTTCTTCTTGTTTTATACTTACATCAATATAAACATTGGTTAAACGCTTTTCATGATTTTTAAGCGACTCCAATAAAGAGTCTGATATGACACTTTTAATTTTATTAACACTTGACAAATTATCAAAATCAACATTCCAAATAGAGCAACCAAACGTGTCATCAAACGTACACTCACCAAAATAAGATGTGGTTAGTAAATGAATGCTATGAGAAATAGACTCCTTAATACTACATTTATCATGGGCTTTATTTACCATCAATCTTTTAGTGTCAAAGGGTAGTGAAAAGTAATTGCTATTCATTTTAAAAGTATTTAATCCCAAAAATACATAAATAAATTATGCAAACTAAAACCGATTAAGGGTCATTTGTTGCACTTTATCAATTATTAATTAAAATTGCTCGATATTATAATTTTTAAAACTAATATTTTTTATATTTTAGTGTTATCAAAAAAAATAAATTTTATGAATAGATTACAATTCTCCTGTTTAATAGCATTTTTAGGTTTTATTTCTTTGGCAACGTCTCAAAATTTTAATTTTGAAAGTCTAGTTGTTGAAAAAGACAGCCATGTACCTGTTGATAATGCAACAGTAACTATTGAAAACACTGATTTAATTGTAAAAACAAACGCGGACGGAAACTTTAAATTTACACGTTCCATCCCTATTGGTGATCATGTAGTTACCGTTACTAAAGAAGGATTTGAAACAATATATTTTTTAATAAAATCCGAAGAAAACAAGCAAATTTTAATAGACAAGGTAGAGCTTGAAACAACCAAAGAAGAAGCAAAAAGAAGAAATAGACAAGCTAAAATAGACTATAAAATAGCCAAAGAGCTAGAACGAGAAAAAAAAGCTAAAGAAAAGCTTTTAGCAAAACAAGAAAGAAAATTACAGAAAAAAAACTCTGTCGAAGTTGTATATTACGATACAACTAAATTAGCACCTGCAGCAAAACCTGCTGAGGAGGACGTTGTAACTATATCTGAAGCTCAAATAAAATATGCTAAACTACTTGATGTTGAAGTTGAGAAATTAACCAATAAAGAGTTATATGAATTTATCGATGAATGGGAAGGAACACCATATTTATTAGGTGGTGAAACCAAAGATGGTATCGACTGCTCCTCTTTTACGCAATTATTAAATGTAAAAGCATTTGATAGATATATTGAAAGAACTGCAGAAAAACAATACGAGTCTAAAAATACCGATAAATTTACAGGTAAAGAATATTTAAAAGAAGGCGATTTAATTTTCTTTGTCGGTCTTGGTACTGACTCAGACGATATAGCTCCAACAATCTCTCATGTAGGTGTCTATTTACATAATAATAAATTTGTACACGCAACTAGCAGTAGCAGAACGGAAGGTAAAAGCGGAGTTAAAATTAGTGACTTAACAGATAAATACTGGAAAATAAGATATTACGAAAGTGGCAGAAGAATTAATAACTAATCTTACTTACTACTAATTATATTGGAAACAGAACTTAAATCTATCTTTGAAGAGTTAATCACAACTTACCATAATCTAAAAGCAGAGATTATTGTTACTGAAATTAATAAAAACAAAAAAGATAAAGTTGATTTTTTAATTGAAAACAAAAGTTCTTTTTCTAGACCATACAGAAGAGACATATTAAAAGTTAATAAATCCGAAGATGCAGAACATTTTATTCTAGATTTATCTAGAAACGGAATTTATGATAGCTTACCAGAGTCTTTTTTTCATATAGAAAAATTAAGTGATCGTAATAAATCTTTTTCTTTTAAGCGTCAACAATATAAAGAAGAAGAAAAAAATGCAAGACTTTTTTTTAGTCCTATTGAAAACGAGTTTTTTAATCAAAGATTAAATATTGAAGAAAACGAAAGACGCATTTTAGATGAATTTTATAATTTAGAGGATGAGTTTTTAATAAAATTCTGGAACATAAATCAAGACATACCTAAAGAATACCAATTAAAACTCATTAAATTATTACCTTATAGTGCTGTTATATCTGGAGATTTAGAACTAACAAAACGAAGTTTAGAAAAAATAATAAAACAAAACGTAACATTTAAAATAGCATATAAAAACCAGTCTCTAGAAACACAATCAGAAACAAATAAACTTGGAGTTAATTTAGTTACGCAATCTAAAAATTCTGACGTTTTACAACCCTTTTTGGAAGTTACAATAGGACCTTTGAAGGACAGTGATACAGATGTATTTGTAAATAATAATGGAGTTAATCAATTTTTAAACTCCTTTTATAGTTATTTCATACCTTTAGAGCTAGATGTGGTAACAAAAATTATCACAAACAACGATAAAGGATTTGTTTTAAGTAAAAAACAAACCTCTATAATGGGATATTCAACCAGTATTTAGAAAATAAAAATGGGATCATTTAGTAGTATAGTTAATGGAGATGCTTTTAAACTAAGCTTAATCTTTTTTATAGTAGGATCACTAATCATGATATTAGTGACCAAATTACGAGCAGTATTTACACAAAATAAAAAGAAAGCCATTTTATATGCAATCTTTACATTAATAACGTTTGCATTAGTAGGATTAGTAAGTTCCAGTAAAGTATTAAATGATACACCACTAAGTAGCTATATAGGCATACAATTATTATTTGTAGCATTAGGCGGTTTACACCTATATATTATAAACACCTATTTTGAAGACCTAATAGAAGATAAATCCTCATTTTTTCCACCATTTTTATTTAGTATAGCAATACTTTGCATAGGTTTAATTGCTTTTTTTAACGTTGTAAATAAATTTAGAGAACCTTTTAAGTTTTTATACTTAGCCTCTTCCCTAACCTTTATAATACCGTTTTTAATATACAAACTTTATCACTTTGCAATCTTAATACCAGTTCCAATTTATCAAAAATGGTTGTATCCATTACACGAAAACATAAAAGATCCCACAGCTAAAGAGCTTAAAGATCCACTAGTGATTAGTTTTGAATTTAAAAAACAAGAACATCGTAGTGATATAACTAATTTTAGGGTAAAAGCACCAGAAGCAATGGAATTTGGAAAATTATTTTACTTTTTTATCAATGACTATAACGAAAGACATCCCGAAAGTAAAATCAACTTTTTAAACGAAATAGAAAACGAACCGCAAGGATGGATATTTTATTTCAAACCTAATTGGTGGAGCGGATTAAAGCACATTAACTTTAATAAAACAATCTCTGGAAACAACATTAAAGAAGATAATGTTATCATTTGTCAACGTGTTGATAATGAATAGTATTTATATCTAACAACACACTTAAACCTCTGTTTTGTGTATTTGGTCTAAAAAATCGAATTAAATTTGTCAGCCTTTTAAGTAATAAGTAATTTAGGGGTAAGCCAATAATGGTCTTTTAAATATTTATTATTAATTAAAATTTACAAATTATGTCTTTTAAAGCAAAATTAAAAGTAGGAGGAAAAGAGTACAACGTCTTAAGCTGTTCTTATGAACTACATCAAGAAACAGATGCTACTGGAAGACCTTCGTCTATTACAAGAGGTGGGAAAATCAGATTAGTGGTAGAGTCAACTGCAGACACAAGTCTATCAGACTGGATGTTTAACAACTTTGAGCGTAGAGATGGTTCTATCGTATTCTTAAAAAGAGATACAGAAGCAACTGCTAAGGAGTTAAAATTTCAAGAAGGTTACATGGTTAAATATCATGAAAATTTTGATGCTACAGGTAAAAATCCTATGGCAGAATCTTTTGTAATTTCTGCTAAAGGAATTGCAATTGGAAATGGAGAACACGTAAATGATTGGGTATAATTAATACCTGATTTTTTTTACATATAATATTACAAAGGAAGTGTTCTCAACACTTCCTTTGTTGTTTAATCCATTAAAACTTTATACCAATGTCATTTTTATCAAAATTAACAATTGATGATGAAACCATGAATGTTTTAAAATGCTCCTTTGCTTTTGAGCAAGGTGCAGATTTTACAGGAAGACCATCACAAAGACCTAGAGGAGGGCAAATAACAATCCTTATAGAATCAACTAACAAAACAGACTTTTTAGAATGGATGATATCATCCAACATGACAAAAAGTGGAGAAATTATTTTTTATAAAAGAGACAACCTCTCAAGTCTTAAAACTGTAAAATTTAAAGACGCCTATTGTCTTAATTACATTGAAGATTTTGATGCAGTTAGTGATGAACCACTTAAAACGCATATTGTAATTTCGGCTAAAGAAATCTCTATAAAAGACACTACCTTTAAAAATAACTGGCCTGATAAAGTATAAAACAATTACTTATGGGAAAGCAGAAAACAAAATTAGAGATAAAAGCAGAATTAGCCAAAGAGTTTGACGTCCATGTAAGTGCTTATGGTGGTTATGCAAATGACGAAAGTGAAAAGCCAATAGTAGATATTATAGAAAAAGTTGCAGCAAATACGAAACTAAAACCCTCATATCTATTTACTATTGCTGTAGGAGAAGGTCTAGGCTTACTATATTTAGATTTAGCTACTAACTACAAAAACAATAAGCTTGTAACAGACAAGCAAATAAATGGCTTTCAAGTATTGGGTCTAGATTTTTTTAGTTCGCCTAAAGAATATCCTAGATTTAAAAAATATCTGCCTAATGATTATAATATTCATGATGAGTATGAACCATACATGGCTGAGAGAAATGAAAGATACGGTAAAGAAATTGTGCCAAGTGCTAAATTTAAAGATTTAGAAAGTGCAATCGAGGGTATTGGAGCTGTACTTGCTCATCGAAGAGATTTATTCCATATAAATTATAAAAAATTTGGATATAAAAACCCTACCGAAGATGAAGAAGCTTACTGGTCTTATTATTTTTACCAAGCGGAAGGAGATGCTAAAAGATTATTAGAAGACAATGGTGGCTTAGATATATTTTTCCTAAAAAGCACCAGTAGATCTACTATACATGTAAAAGCTCTAGAGAGAGTAGCTTCATGGAGATATTTATTGCATTATAACATTTTTACAAGCTAAGCTTATGAAAAATATACTTTTACTTTTCATTTTAATAAGTTTTTTTTCTTGTAAAAAGAAAGAGCAACAAAGTAAAACACAGGTTAAAAATATAAAAGACACTACGTATTGTAATTATTTAAAAAACCCAATTATCAATAGTGACAGTATCTCTTTATATAATAAACATTACAAGAGCATCATTAAAACTTATAGCTTGTTTAATGAAAAAATAATTGATTCATCAAAAGAAAAAATAGAAATATGTTATCATAACGAAGTAAATATTATTTTCTTACAAAAACAAGATACTGTATTTAACATCAACATAAATGCACCTTTTCTAATAGAAAAATATAAATCTTTTTATGACGAGTATGAAAACATATCAAAGAAAGATATTTATAATGATTTATCAATTATAAAACCTATTGAAAGTTTAAAGTTAGATTCTGTAATCCTATCAGGAGCTCGCACAAATCATGTTTATTTTACTTGTTATTCTTCTGATTATAAATCTAACGAAAATTACAAAATTGATATTGGAGTAGATTATTTAAAAGATATAGGATCTAATTTTATTACAAATCAGTTAGAGAAAATTAATTAAAATATTAAATAAGATTAATCTAATAAAACTTAGTTGATTTATGAAAAGGTTTATTTTAATATTATTAATTTTTATTAGCGCTTGTTCTAAAAATGTTAAAGAAACAAACTGTGATAATTTAGAAAGTATAGATAAAACTGAAGTATTAAACATCAATGATAAATTACCAGGTTTTTATCCTTTAGGTAATAATAAACTATCATTTTCAGACTTAAAAAAAGAAAAAATAGCTGTTTTTTTTAAATCAGAAAATGATGATATTAAAGTAGGTTATAATCAAGAAATTGATAATGCTATTTGGCAAGAATTGAAAAATAATAAAGTTGATATAATTGTTATTTCTGATTTAAAAATAGCAGGCATTTATGGGATCTTTACTGAAGAAAACAAGATTAATAATAATATTTTATTGATAGCAGACAATAATAAAATTATTAATAAAATATACAAAAACGTCTGTGTTAATAATATTGCAAATATTATTAACAATAATTAAAAACCTATGTTACTGCCTTAACGATAGTGAAGACAAAGGTTTTACTGAACAATCTGGGAAAATCATAATATTGAATTATGAGAATGGAACATTTGTTAACTCAAATAATTAAAAATCATGGCACTACAAACCACAACAACCCTATTTATAGGTGGACTAGAAATACCAGTATTTAAAAGAATAACGTTGCATCAACAAATAGATGCACATCATATGCTAGAGTTGGTTTGTCGTATGGATGTGTTAGAAGATTTATCCTTATCGCTTGGCGAGTCTAGTAAAAACTTTTTAGGCGAAACACTGACCATACAAACCCGATCATTAGATGCTTTTGGTGGTTATAAAGAATTAGAATTTAAAGGCGTTGTCACACAAGTAAAAACCATAAAAGGTCATGAAGCAAGCTCTGGAGACAGTGTCGTGATTAAAGCTCAAAGTCCAAGTTTTCTTGCAGATGATGGTCCACATTACGCCTCGCACAACGACGTCTCTTTGTCTGAAATTATTGAAAAAACATTTAACGACTATGACAAGTCTAAACTAGAAGTCCTAGTGCAACCAAAAAACAACCCTACCCTACACTACTCTGTACAACACAATGAAAGTGCTTATGATTATGCCAGCAGACTAGCAGCACAATATGGCGAATGGTTTTATTACAATGGATCGCAATTAGTATTTGGGACGCCAGACACTAAAGAATTAGCCCTTACCTATGGTTTTGATTTAAAAGAATACCACCTAAGCCTATTACCACAATCACATAACTATAAGTATTTTTCTAACGACTATCTATTAAACGAAGTACATGAAAAAGACGCAAAAGAAGTCACCTCTGGTGCTAATGGATATAGTGGGTTTGTTTCTAATAAAGCAAATTCTATTTTTAATAAAGAAACCAAAATATGGCACAACCTATATAACGATCCTAAAGCTAAACAGCGTTTAGACAGCAGCATTGAAGCACAAAAAAAAGCAATCGAGATTAAACAAGTAAAACTTAATGGTGTAAGCGATAATCCTGGTGTCACTTTAGGAAGCATTGTAACTGTAGAAGGTGCCAACTATAGAATTACCAACATAACACATACCAATAACGAAAACGGAGACTATCAAAACCGTTTTGAAGCTATAACTGCAGATTTTGATGCCTATCCAAACACCAATATCAATGCTTATCCAAAAAGCGAAACACAAACTGCTATTGTTATGGAAAACGCAGATCCAGAAGGATTAGGCAGAATCCGCGTACAATTCCCTTGGCAAAAAATAACTGGAGAAATGACTCCTTGGATCCGTATTGTAACACCACATGCAGGAGGAGATAAAGGCTTTCATTTTATACCAGAAACTGGAGAAGAAGTCTTGGTAGGTTTTGAAGGTGGAAATGCAGAACATCCATACATGATGGGTAGTTTATATAATGGTTCAGGAAAAGCTGGAGCATTTCAAAATAGCTCAAACGCAATAAAAGCGATACAAACAAGAAGCGGAAATAAAATAATATTGAATGATGATTCTGGTAGTATTGATATAGTAGATTCTAATGGAAGTTGTATTAAAATGGATGGAGCAGGTAATATATCAATTACAGCGTCTAAAAAAATAAAAATGCTAGCTCAAGATATAGAGTTTATTGCTAGACATAATTTATCAGCAATAGCAGGTAACATTGCTACATTAAGTGCAAGACCAGGTGATGGTGGAGGTGAAGGTCAAGTAATAGTCAGTGCTGAAAAAGATCTTAATATCGAAAGCAAAACTACCAATGCATCTATAAATACTAAAGAAAAATTTGAAATAAAATCTAAATCTATTGATATTACTGCAGAAAATGATTTAAAATTAAATGGAGGGCAAATGGCAGATTTTGTTGCTTCAATTATAAAAATTAATAGTTAAAATGGGAAAACCAGCCGCAAGATTAACTTTAGATACAGCAGGCCATACTGGACCAATAACTATTGGAAGCCCTAATGTTTTAATAGGAGGTGCGCCTGCAGCTAGAAAAGGTGACGCTTTTATATGTACACATCCTCAACATGGTGGATCTGGTATAATTGCTGAAGGCTCTAAATCTGTTTTTATTAATGGTATGCCTGCTTCAAGAATGGGAGACAAAACAGATTGTGCTGGCACACCAAAACCACCTCCTGTAATTAGTGGAGCTGCTAATGATGATGTATATTTTGCAACTATTGCAAGTAATACAAATGAAGATGGTACAGTAAAAACTTCTCGACCTGATAATGCTAAAGCTAAAGCATTTTATGCTGAAGCTAGAAGACAAGATAAAACTGGTGATGGAAGCTATGATTACGTTTCTGCAGAAGCAGAAGTTGTAGATTTTACTTTACAAGGGATGTATACAACTGAAGGTGACCATGATATTATAGGTGGAGGAATGGGAATGGAATTTCTTAAAGCACAAGGTGGTGCTGGAGCTTATGGAAGTAATGGAATGTATGGTGCTGAAGCAAATGCTTCAGCTGCTATGGCTAAAGGTAATGTAAATATGTCTTTAGGAGATTCTGACATTATAAGAGCAGATGGAAAAGCTTCTGGAGAAGTTTTAAGTGCCGAAGCTAAAGCAAATGCAGAACTATATACAGGAGGAACAGAAAACAGATATGGATTTAGCGCTGGAGCTGGTGCAGAAGCACAATTAGTTAAAGGAGAAGTTGAAGGAGGTATTTCAAACCCTTTATTTGATATTTCTGGTAAAGTTGGTGGTTCAGCAGGTGCTGTTGGTGCAGCAGGTGATGCTTTAGGTTACGTAGATACAGATGATGGTTTTTTAAGACTAAAAATAGGTGGTAAATTGGCTCTGCTTCTAGGATTAGAATTTGATTTAGATATAAAATTAAAATGGGATTGGTTATTTGATGATGATGAAAAACCAAAAGATAAACCTCTACCCATTTCATTAGCAGGAACAATATTAACTGGAAGCCCTAAAGTGTTAATTGGAGGATAATATGAAAAATATTGCATTTATTATTAGTATTATTATACTAATAGTTATTTTTTTAAAAAAAGAAAAAATCAGCAAAAAAATATTAATAACTTCATTAATATTCTATTTCTTAATATCTACATTCTTTTTTATTTTAAAAAAAACAGGTATCTTGTCTAATCATCAATGGTTAATAGCTGTATATGTAAGTATTATCTGTATTATTGCTTATATATTAGTATTATTTATTGCTAAACTAATAATTAATAAACTATTAAAATTTCAAATAGAAAAAGGAAAAAAATCACATCCTTTTATTACAAAATTTATAAAAAATAAATCATTAATACATTCAATATATTGTTTAGTATTCTTGATAAGTATAAGTATGGGTTTATATGCTATTTGGTTTAAATCTATTAACTAATGAGATATTTTACTTTAATAAAAACAATATTATTTACATTATGTATAATTTCATGTAATATGAGTACAAAAAAAGAAATAACAGAAAAAATGGAACTAGATTTCCCAATTAAATATACTGATACACTTAATTCTAAAATGAAAACTTCATTTTGGAAATGCAATGATGATTCTCATATAAATAGTGCGCTTCATTATTATCTTCAAATCCCAAACAATGTTAAACCCACAAGTTTAATAGAAAAAAATATTGCAGGTATAAACTATATAAAAGAAATAGCTAGTTATAGAAGAATAGATGAAAATCCTTACTTAGAGATACAAGTTGTTTATGAAAAACTAAATCATGAAATAAACCCAAGTGATTGGCTAAAAAATTTACTAAAAATAACAAAAGAAACAATAATAGATAAACGAGAATTAAAAGGTAATGCAGGAATTTACTTAGACGCATTGTCTAGTAAAATAATGCCTAATGGCGAAACTGTCATTTCTAGAACTACATCTCAAAAAAATTATGACCCATCAACAAAAACTGCTGTTATAGTATCTGTTAAAGTAAGCTGTGCATTGAAAGATTATCCTAGTTTAGCTGAAGAAATTATGGCAATCGCTACTGGTTGGGATTTTATTAATAAGTCTAAATATCAATTAGCAGAAGATTTAAAAATTTTTGATGAAGAAAAGACTAAAGATTTAACATTTTATTACCCTGTATCTTGGGGATTTGGAAAGTTTATTGCTTCTAAAGGAAATCCTGAAAGGTTTGCTATTTTTAATAAAAATGACAGAAATGTTTCAAAAGGAGCTATTAATATTTTTATTGATGAAGATGAAAATGATGAAAAAAAATTATTTGAAAAAATTCTAAAAAGGTTCAATAATAATGACGTAAAAGTTAATATTACTGAATTAAAAGAAGTTTTCAACTCTAATGAATACATAGAAAAACAATGGAACTCTAAAGGAAAAATAGACCAAAAAGATAGTCTTCGTGACGGAGAAATTTCAATACATGTTTTAAAAATAAAAAAAGCACTTATTTTATTGGAAATGGTTGGAGTAAACAAAGAATATGACTATTATGAATCTGCTAGAAATACAAGAGCACTACAGCTTATAATACAAACATTAAAAACATCAGAAAAAGTTAGTAGTCCGGTTGTAACATTAAAAGAAGAAGAAAATTCAACTACTAAGAAAAAGAAGAAAGGTTTTTTTGATTTTCTTAGTTAATTATTTTTTAATACAGTGAAATAGGTTATAATCTCTATTTTTCTTTTTTTATACTTACTGACCGTAATAAAAATGAGTCTAAATAAGTTAAAACAACTTGATTTGTGTAAGTTCTAATCAAGAATCTCAAAGTTTAATAAACTGTATAAAAAAAGCTACAAAAGCAATATCAGTAAAGCTAGCAAATCCAAATGCAAAAGAAAAAAATTATCATGGATTATTTGACATGGGTAAAATTTTACATATGAAACAAGATTCTTTTTCTGACGCACATATTATAAGGAATACAGAAAGATATATAACAAATATCCAGTCTTATATTAACAAAGATTCATATAAGTATAGAGAGTTTGATGCTATCGATCCTAAAGATGAAACATGGTCACAAAGAAACGGTCCAAGAAAGGAACTTGCTATTGCAGCACAACAGGACTTAATTAGTGGTAATGGTACAATAACTGCTAAAATTCCAATTTAATGAAGCATAAACAAGAAACAAATTTAATTACAAAAATTGGTTTTAGTATGTTTTTATTATTCTTTGGTCTGATTGTTTTATTTATTTTAATATCCTTATTTTCAAGCACTTTAAATTTTAAAACCTCATTTTTATTTTATTTAGTTCCTCTTGTTTTATATTATATATATTTAAAGTTTTTTGTGAAAGAATATTACAAAAATTTAGCTCTCAAAAAAACATCTGGTCTAAAAGAGTTTAAATTAAAAATTGATAAAATAGTAACCGACAAAGTAATAAAGAAAAAATTTACTTTTTACGGACAAGGTGCTCAACTAAACGAATATTATTTTACTTTTTTTAATAATGAACTATCTAAAAACATAACTGTAAGTACTATTAAAAAAAAACCTTCATATTTTAATTTGAATTTAAACACTTGGAAAAATAGTTACATAATTATTTATTTAGATGAGACAAGTTTAAATGACTCAAATTATAAATTTAATGAAAGATTAAAAATGAGCAGTATTAAATCATATCGTTTTTTCAAATCTCCATATAATTTAGAAGATCAATATTTATATAATTTAATTGAAGACATTTCTGACAAGAATTTAATTCAAGGATTATTATTAGTTTTTGTTCCAATACTAATTACACTATACTCTATTTATTTTATCGCTAAACATTTTTATTAAATTTAAATCAATTTAATCATGAAATCATTTCTAACTTCTACTTTTCTTTTTTTAATGCTTTTAACTAGTTGTACAGAAAATCAATCTGTATCAGTTGAAACAGCAAAAACAGCTTGTATCTGTGTAAGTTCTAATCAAGATTCTGAAGGTGTAAGAAACTGTATTAAAGAAGCTATAAAAGCCAATAAACAAAATTTAGAAGTTTTTTATAAAGACAACAATATACCAGTAATTGATAATAATGGTCAGATTAATGCATTTTACACACAACTAGTTATGATGGCAATGCTTGAAACAGAATGTCCTGAATTAGCTCTTGGAAAGTAGAATTCTTGAATTTTGAAGTTACCAACTAAAGATAAATTTAAAACTTTGATGCCATAATACCCTGTAAACTTAGAGTATGAAAAAAGTCTAAAATTTAAGTAAAAGAGTAATTGATGATATTGTAAAATACTTTTATATTAACGACAAAGTCAACTATTTCTCAATTTTACAAACGAACTAACAGAATATCTTTGTGTCTCTTATCTATTTTCAATAATAAAGTAATAACTAAGTAATATGATAATTCTTCAAAAAAAACATTTAACGACTATGACAAGTCTAAACTAGAAGTCCTAGTACAACCAAAAAACAACCCTACCCTACACTACTCTGTACAACACAATGAAAGTGCTTATGATTATGCCAGCAGACTAGCAGCACAATATGGCGAATGGTTTTATTACAATGGATCGCAATTAGTATTTGGAACACCTGACAACAAGGAACTAGCACTTACCTATGGTTTTGATTTAAAAGAATACCACTTAAGCCTTTTACCACAATCTCATAACTACAAATATTTTTCTAACGATTATTTATTAGATCAAATACACGAAAAAGAT
>NZ_JBBMRD010000008.1:0-185686 GCF_038900355.1 Olleya sp. AS48
TTCGCTAAAAAGCTAATCAAATTATTTTGTAGCTGGCTTATAATCCTTACCATCGATTACCATTTTAGCGATAATCTTGAATAATTTTCGCTAAAAAGCTAATCAAATTATTTTGTAGCTGGCTTATAATCCTTACCATCGATTACCATTTTAGCGATAATCTCTCTTAAGATTTCGGAAGTACCACCACCAATTGGTCCAAGCCTACTGTCTCTTAATAGTCTTGCTAATGGATATTCTTCCATGTAACCATAACCACCTAAAAACTGAAGACAATCGTAAATAACCTCATCTGCTACTTTTGTAGATTTTAATTTAGACATCGTAGCTTCTTTTACTACGTACTCACCTTTTCCTAATCTATCTGCAATTGTATAGTTAAATGTTTTACAGATTTCTACTTCAGTAATATGGTCTGCTAAACGGTGTCTTAATGCCTGAAAACGGTCAATTGTTTTACCAAAAGCTGTACGCTCTGACATGTATTGCATCGTGTAATCCAAAGCAAACTCTGCTCTAGCATGTGCATTTACACCCATAATTAAACGCTCTGTCGCAAAATGTTGCATGATGTATGCAAACCCTTTATTTTCTTCTCCCATTAAGTTAGATGCTGGAATTGTTACATTATCAAATGCAATCTCTCCAGTGTCTGATGCTCTCCAACCTAATTTATCTAATTTAGTTGCAGACACACCAGGCGTATCTCTATCAATTAAGAAAATACTAATACCCTTATTACCTATTTCTGGATTTGTTTTTGCTGCAACTACTAAATAATCACTGTATACTCCGTTTGTAATAAAGGTTTTTGATCCATTAATTACATATGTATCTCCTTTTTTAACAGCTGTAGATCGCATTCCTGCAACATCACTACCTCCAAAAGGTTCTGTAATACAAAGACATCCAATCATGTCTCCAGTAATACTAGCTGTTAGATATTTTTCTTTTATGGCATCACTACCTTCTGCTTTTAAATGCGTCATTGCTAAATAGGCATGTGCCCACATTGCTGCAGCAAAACCAGCTGAGTTGATTTTTTGTAATTCTTCTAGCAAAATAACCATATAGAAAATATCTAAATCCATTCCGCCATATTGCTCTGGGTAACTAATACCAAAAAAGCCCATATCGCCAAATTTTTTCCAAATAAAGCGTTCTATACTTCCTGTTTTTTCCCATTTATCAATATGAGGTACGACTTCTTTTTTTAAAAATTCGCATAAGCTTTCTCTAAATAAATTATGCTCTTCACTGAAGTACATATTTTCCATAATACGTTGTGTTATTGTTAAGTTCTAATCTAGACGTAAAGATAACTTAATTATCTCTAATTTATTAACAGGAAAACCGTTAACTTTTGTTAATTCGTCAATGGACTTAAACCCATCACGCAAGGTGCGTTCTTCAATTATACTGTGTGCTACCTCATAATCAATATACTTAATAGTCACCAACTGCTCTTTAGTTGCTGTATTTAATGCAATTTTAGTAATTGCTCTTGGTGTTTTAATACTAAAATCCGATTTAATATTATCTATAACCTCTGGCGTTAATCCGTATACTTGTTGCAACTCAATAAACGAGTGAAATCCATTAATTTTATTCCTAAATTTAATGATACGTTCAGAGTATGACGGTCCTATGCCATATACTTTTTGTAATTGTATCGCTGTAGCGGAATTTAAATCAAGCTTCTGCGCTTCGGTTTTTACTGTTTTTGAATAACCTGTTTTAAAATTAGCATGCTTTGGCTTTGGATTTGTTACCCAATCAGGAAATTTAAAAAAAGGCGAAATTTTGTTCAATACCGAATCGGATACCTTAGTAACGTCTTGAAATTGTTTTACAGAATTAATCCATTTGTCTTGCTTTCTAAAAGCTAACAATCTATCAATCTCTTGATTGCTTAATCCTAAAGTGTAACCTTTATAATCTGTAATAAAATTTGGATTAAAGGGATAAATCTTTGGCTTACGTTTTTCTAATTGAATTGCTTTAAGCGAGTCTATTTGTTTTACAAATGCAATAACTTCTGTATCATTTGAAGCAAAATCAGGATTTGTATCCATCAATTTTGGTAATACAAAGTGATAAAAACTTTGCACAACAATCAAAATTAATAGCAATAAAAAAATCCCACTTCGTTGCTTTTTAGAAAACTGGAAGTGGGATTTAAAAGTCATTATAATGTTTTTTATATTTTACATTTCATCAACTAAATCTGTTGCACCATCTTCAATTGCATCTTCTTTTTTATTGATAGCATTCATATACTTAGTAAGCTCCTTTTTAATAACTGGAGATAACATAACTACACCAATAATATTTGGCACTACCATTGCAAAAATCATAGCATCAGAGAAGTCAATAACAGCTCCTAAACTAATCGAAGCTCCTACAACAACAAATAATAAGAATAAAATTTTATAAATTAAATCTGTAATTTTTCCTTTTCCGAATAAGAAAACCCATCCTTGCATACCATAATATGACCAAGAAATCATTGTACTAAAAGCAAATAAAATAACTGCTATTGTTAACACAATTGAGAAGTGAGGAATAACCGTATCAAAAGCTGTAGCTGTAATCTCTACACCTTCTTTAATTTCTACTCCATATTCCATAAAACCACCATCAAAGTTTGTAATAACAATTACTAAAGCTGTCATAGTACAAATAACAACTGTATCTACAAAAGGCTCTAATAACGCAACAATACCTTCACTTGCTGGATATTTAGTACGTACAGCAGAGTGTGCAATTGCTGCAGACCCTACACCAGCTTCATTAGAGAATGCTCCACGACGTACACCCTGAATCATTACTCCAATAACACCACCTAATCCTGCTAATGGTGTAAATGCACCATTAAATATCGCCATAAACGCATCATCAATTAACGTGAAGTTAGCAAACAATATAATTAGTGCTGCTAATACATAAATACCAGCCATAAATGGCACTACTTTTTCTGTTACTGATGCAATACGCTTAATACCTCCAATAATTACAATAGCTACCAATACAGCCATTACAATACCAAAGTACATTCCTGCATTTTCTCCTGTAAGATTAAATAATTTTGTAAACTGAGCTGCTGCTTGATTGGCTTGGAACATGTTACCACCTCCAAAAGATCCACCAACTACAAATATTGCAAAAAGCACAGCTAAAACTTTACCAATTCCACCTGCTCCTTTTTCTTTTAATCCTTTAGTTAGGTAGTACATTGGTCCACCATATACTGTTCCGTCTTCACCTACATCTCTATACTTTACACCTAAAGTACACTCGGCAAACTTAGATGCCATACCTAAAAGACCTGCAATAATCATCCAAAATGTTGCACCTGGACCACCAATTGATAGTGCTACAGCCACACCTGCAATATTACCTAAACCTACTGTAGCAGATAATGCTGCTGTTAACGCTTGGAAGTGAGACACTTCTCCATCTGCACCTTCAGCCTTCATTGTTTCAATAATGTCTCCTCCTGGTGTTTGATCACCATATAACGAGTCTACACCATGTTTTTCAATATCTTCATATTTACCTTGTACTACCTTAATTGCAGTTCTAAATCCAGTAAAATTGATAAACTTGAAATAAATTGTAAAAAATAAAGCACCTCCAATAAGAACAATTAATACCCATGGAATTCTTATAGTATCTGTAAAAGGAATTTCAGAGAAAATACCTTCAACAAACCAACCTGTATATTTTTTAAAGATAGCGTCTATATTATCTGCTGTACTATCTTGAGCAAAGGTTAGCAATGGTAATATTAATGTAAACATCGAGAGAAGATATTTCTTCATAATTTATTTATTTGTTAGTTAATTTTAAGTTAAGATTAGCAAGATGCAAAAAAATGCTGAATTTTTAAAAGAATTCTTGTTAAATACATTAATTAGTCTAAACTAAAAACAGTGTTTAGTTTTTGGATTTGTTCTGGTCGTCCAAGGACAATAACTTTAGAGTTAGGCACTAATTTTAATTCGGCTTCAGGATTTACAATATACTCGCCATTACCATCCTTAAAACCAATGACTGTACATCCTGTCTTATGACGCAAGTCTAAGTCTTTAATAGTCTTGATTCCTGTTTTAGGATCGTAAAGTTTTTCTACTTGTACTTCTTCAATATTAATATTACTTTCTCCTACTATAGCTAGATTATCAATAAACTCTATTAAATCTGGTACAACCACTAAGGAAGCCATATGATCACCACCAATACGATCTGGTAAAATCACGTTATTGGCACCAGCTAGCTTTAATTTTTCATAAGAAGTTTCTTGAGAAGCACGACTTATAATGCGTAAATCATTTTTCATTTGTCTTGCAGATAATACCACAAATAAATTATCTGCATCATTTGGTAAGGCAGAAATTAAGGTGCTTGCTCTAGTGATTCCAGCTTGTAATAAAATTTCATCTTCATTAGCATTACCTAAAACAAAAGGTGTGTTGTCGTCTTCAAATTTTTCAATAATCTCTTTGTTTCGTTCTATAATTACAAAAGGTTGCTTATGCGCCAATAATTTGGTTGCAGCTTGTTTACCGTTTCGACCAAAACCACATATAATAATATGGTTATTTAGTGCATCAATTTTTTTCTGCATTTTCTTTTGTTTTAGTTCTTCAATATTATTTTTACTTAAAATAAATTCGGTAATAATAGTTAAAGCATAACCTACAATTACAACACTGTTTAAAATTAAAAATATTGTAAAAATTTTAGACTTATCGTCTAAAGGTTGCACCTCTCCAAAGCCAACAGTAGTTATAGTTATTACTGTCATATAAAAAGCGTCCACCCAAGTGTAGTGAGACATAAATCTAAAGCCAATAACACCAATAACTAATAGTATAATTAATAATGCAATTGCAGTATATATTTTAGATCTGTAAAGCGTAATTAGTGGGTTAGTCATAATTTAAAGGTCAAACACAGATGAGCGTTTAGTGTATACAATATCTTTTATGCGCATCCAAAATGCTAAAAATAAGTACAACGCAAAACCAAAACCTAGTGTTGCAAAGGTTAAATACATAAACGTGGTGCGCACCACTTTGGCTCTAATACCCAAACGATCTGCAATACGCTGACAGACGTGATAGCCTCGTTTTTGAAAATAGTGTAGCTGTTTATATAAAAATTGCATACTGCAAGATAATTAATTTTGTGCAAGTATAGTATTACCAATTGCACATTTTAAGCAACGGTTTGTATCGCAATATAAATTTTTAAGCTGAATAACTGCTTGACTATCCAACGCTGATCCGGAAACCACTTTTAAGCTAGCAAACTTATCTACTATTCCGTTTTTTTCTGGTTTTAGTTGTTGCATTAAACTAACAATCTCTTCCTCAATAGATTTACCTTGTTGTTGTGCATAACAAAATTTAAGCGGAATGATTGTGTTTATTAATAACAGATCCACAAAAGACTTTGTAATTTGCTTTTTTCTAGTTGAAGATGCTTTGTCAAACGTATAATGCGACTCCCAAAATGGTGAGGTTGACACCGAAAATAATTTATAAATATCCGCAACACTATCCGAAGCAATAACTTTTGAGAACACGTTTTGGTGCAAATGGTATACATTGGCTAATTGTGACAACCTAATCGTAGGAAAATTTGGTGGACGCAGTCTAAAAAACTGAAACGGACTAATACTAGCATTATCAATTTTAAATTTTTGTTTTAAAAACGCATAATCTTTTTGTAGTGCAATATAATACGCCTCCTGAATATCCTGATCCAATAAACCTGCTTGACCAAAAAACAAAGCTTCTAAACTTTGTAAATTACTTTGCTGTTTTCTAACGACCGAAAAATCAAAACTATTAGCCAAACTAAAAAAAGCGTCGCCATTAACTTTAAGACCAAAATTTTTAGCAAGTAATTTAAACAAAACAGCTTCCCAGTTATTATTAGAAGTTTTTAATATCGCTTCAATAGCTTTTGCTTTACTCTCTAAACGCTCAAAAAACAAACGCTCTAACCAATTTGTGACAACAAAAGGAGTAACATTAGTAATCGTGTTTTCGCAATTAATCCAAGTTTGTTTACTATTAAATAACTTAGCATAATTATTTAAAGCCACTTGTGATACATAATTCTTAAGCTGGATGGTTGGGATTTCTGAGTTGTCTTTTCTAAAAACAGGTGTGTCATGCTCCCAAACAACATGTAAAATTACATTATCGTAATTTGGATCAACTTCATGATTATGCACGTACCAATCGCTAGATTTAATATGGATCTCGACATTGCCAGCCCATAATTGACCAGCAATTATAAGTTGCGCATTAAAAAAATCTGGACCAGTATGATAATTATGTGTACCTACATTTTGGATAACAACTTGCTCTCCTTTTGTGGTCTGGAGATTTAAGGTTTCAAATTTTTTAAGTTTCCAGAGATAGTGTAAAAAATCTTCTTGCATGGCTTAAAGTTACACTTTTTTATGTAAGAAAAATACGTAGTTATACGTATTGATTTCTAAACTTAAAACTATTAACTTGACTGAACCTTGGATAAAGCAAATTAAAAACTTGTCTTATCTATATGTTACGTATCATTAACACAAACCGCTAACCAATGATAAATTTTTTTAGAAAAATTAGACAAAATTTACTTTCAGAAGGAAAACTGGGAAAGTACATTAAATACGCAATCGGAGAAATAATACTTGTAGTTATTGGAATTTTAATTGCATTACAGATTAACAATTGGAATGAGAACCGAAAGCAACAATCTGAAATTATAGATATTTACAACCAGATTGCACTTGATTTAGATAATGATATTAGCGAGTTTTCAAGCGTTATCAAATTTTACGATTCTATTAAACCCATTTATGATGCTGTCATTTTAGATACTAGAACAGTAGATTTATTAGACGATGGATTATCTAGAATAATGGCTGGAGGTCCAATAATTAATATGAATAAAGGTGGTATTGAACGCTTAAAATCAATCGCTTCAAAAGATAGTTTATCGTTGCACTTAATTGAATTATATGATACTTCAACAACCCTTAACACTATAGAGAAAAAAATTTCTGACGAATGCTACCAAGTTGTAAATATATTTAGAGATAATTACAAGTGGTATCCAGAATGGATAAGCAAAAGAATAACAAAAGATAATAGCAGTGAAGAGCTGCAAGATTATTTTGTAAATAGTCAAGAATATAGACGTTATGTTATAAGTAGTTACCAGAAATTATACAATGCTTATCTTCCAAATTTGCAATTCGGAATAGTTGAATTTAAAAATATAAGAGCAGCTATTTTAAAACGAATAGATAAATAACCAAACCACAACATATAAATAATTATAGCTAATTTGATCGCTAAATCACGCTACTAAACCTACACAAACACACTTAGTAAATCAATTAAAACCTTTAACTTCGCTTAACAGACCATAATATAGCCATCTACTAGTATTGAAACGCGCTAAACTAATACTACCCATAATTGTCATCGCTCAATTTTGCTGTACCTCACTTTGGTTTGCAGGTAATGGTGTGATTAATGACATGGTCCTAAATTTTAATTTAAAGCTTAGTGCTTTAGGGCATTTAACATCTGCCGTACAATTTGGATTTATTATTGGAACACTAGTATTTGCTATTTTAACAATTGCAGATCGCTTTTCGCCATCCAAAGTGTTTTTTATAAGCGCCTTGTTTGGAGCAACCTTTAACTTAGCTATTATCTGGAATGGACATACTTTAACAAGCTTATTACTGCTTCGGTTTTTAACAGGTTTTTGTTTAGCTGGTATCTATCCTATTGGTATGAAAATAGCAACGGACTACTTTAATACAGGTTTGGGTAAATCGCTTGGTTTCTTGGTTGGCGCTTTAGTGCTTGGTACTGCTTTTCCGCATTTATTAAAAGATTTTACAAGTAGCTATCCATGGAAGTCTGTAATAATTACAACATCCACACTTGCTGTAATTGGAGGTTTATTAATTTTATTTTTAGTACCAAATGGTCCTTATCGTAAACCTAGTTTACACACTACTTTTAAAGCGTGTTTTACAATCTTTAAAAAACACAACTTTAGACATGCTGCTTTTGGTTATTTTGGTCACATGTGGGAATTATATGCGTTTTGGGTTTTTACACCAATAATGCTTAAACAATATAGTATTAACCATAGTATTGCAGATTTAAATATTCCGCTATTATCTTTTTTAATTATTGGATTAGGAGGTGTTGCCTGTATTATAAGTGGCTATGCTGCACAACGTATTGGGACTAAAAAGACTGCTTTTATAGCATTGCTATTATCTTGTATTTGTTGTTTACTATCGCCTTTACTATTTACAGTAACCTCAACAAATATATTTGTTGGTTTTTTAATGTTTTGGGGAATGGTGGTCGTTGCTGACTCACCTTTATTATCGACTTTAATTGCTGAAAGTGCAACACCACAACTTAAAGGCACCTCACTTACTATTGTAAATTGTATTGGTTTTGCAATCTCTATAATAAGTATACAATTATTAACTGCTTTAATTGAAACGACTACTTCCAATGGAATTTATGTGATTTTAGCTTTAGGTCCAATTTTGGGTTTACTTGCTTTAAGTGATAAAAAGAAACCTACTATTAGCCAATAAACTAAAAAAATCCCAATACTAATTGTTGTATTACTACACACAATCCGTATTGGGATATTTATAAAATAAGCGACTTATTTTATTTGATAACTTGTATTATTTGATGTCGACCACTTCTAAATCAAAAACAAGATCTTTACCAGCTAATGGATGGTTTGCATCCAAAACGATAGTTTCTTCTTTAACTTCTACTACCATTAAGTTAGTCTCGCGACCATCTTGTGTTTTAGACACTAATCCCATACCTACTTCTGGCGTCATATCCTGAGGTAAATCTGCTTTACTTACTTCTTGAATTAAAGCTGGATTAACATCACCATAAGCTTCTTCTTTAGCAATTGTGATGGTCTTTTTTTCGTTTAATTTCATATCAATAACTCCTTTTTCAAAACCAGGAATTAATTGTCCTTGACCTAAAGTAAACTCTAAAGGCTCTCTTCCTTCAGACGTATCAAAAATTTGTCCATCAGATAATTTACCTGTGTAATTTACTTTAACTGTGTTGTTTTCTTTTACTTGATTCATACTACATTATAAATTTTAAAACGTACGTTTTGCATAATTTTTATGCTGTAATTATTATAGTTTAAACGTACTGACAGGTTAAACGCTAAAACCAAGCCAAACCCTACACTAAGGGTCAACAAACCTATTTTAGCTTAAATTGCGATTTACTAAACGCCTCCCATTCCTTTGGTGATAGTACTGTAGCTGTTTTTAGTGTTTATAAAATTTAAAAAATATTTATTTACGCAAATCAGCAACTCTGTCATGTTTATGTAAATAACAAAAAATTAAGGTGTCAAAACTGCAAAATACCCATGTAACATTTTAGTAAATTGTAGGTCATAAAAAAAGCCCACAAGTTACTTTGTGAGCTTTTTAAATTATTAGATTAATTAGGATTAGTCTATGTAACCCATTTTACGCATCCAGTCGTCGTTAAACATTTTACCAACATAACGACTTCCATGATCATGGAATAATACCACTACAACATCGTCTTTAGTAAAGTGCTCTTTTAATTGTAACACACCTTTAATTGCTGCTCCTGCACTATTACCTAAAAACATACCTTCTTCTTTTGATAGTCTTTGTGTATATACTGCAGCATCTTTATCTGTTACTTTAGTAAACCCATCGATAATACTAAAGTCTACGTTTTTTGGAAGGATATCTTCTCCAATACCTTCTGTTACGTATGGGTAGATTTCGTTTTCGTCAAAAATCCCTGTTTCGTGGTACTTTTTAAATACCGATCCGTAGGTATCTATTCCCCAAATTTTAATATTTGGATTTTGTTCTTTTAAGTATTTACCAACTCCAGAGATTGTTCCTCCTGTACCTACACCAACAACAAAGTGCGTGATTTTACCATCTGTTTGTTCCCAGATTTCTGGTCCAGTACTTTGGTAATGTGCTTTGGCATTACTTGGATTATCATATTGGTTTACGTACCAACTGTTTTCTATTTCTGTGCTTAATCTTTTTGATACCGAGTAGTAAGATCTTGGATCCTCAGGCTCAACTGCTGTTGGGCAAACCACTACCTCTGCGCCTACTGCTTTTAAGATATCTACCTTTTCTTTACTTTGTTTATCTGCCATTACAAAAATACACTTGTATCCTTTTATAATTGCTGCTAGTGCTAATCCCATTCCTGTATTACCCGAAGTCCCTTCTATAATTGTTCCTCCTGGTTTAAGACGTCCATCTGCTTCTGCATCTTCTATCATTTGTAATGCCATACGGTCTTTAACGGAGTTTCCTGGGTTAAAGGTTTCGTATTTAGACAGTACTAAACATGGTAACTCTGCTGTTAGTTTGTTTAGTTTTACTAATGGTGTATTACCGATGGTTTCTAAAATGTTATTTGCGTATTTCATTAAGGTATTTTATTTTTTTTATTGAAGAAAAAAGCGTCTAATTTATGATTAATCCTTTAAGCTAAAGCTTGAAATTAAGACGTGCTTGTTTCTAATTTTGATTTTGCAAAAGTACGTTAATTGTCTAAAATTGAAAGTTAAAACTACATTAATTTATTTTAAAACTGTCCTTAGCTTTGATTGCGTTAGCGGTAGAAACGACATCCTTTTTTGTGCGCGCTTATGCGCAAAAAAGATATAGTGGATGACGCGACCCTTGTGGTAACGCCCAAATTATTTAATCAAAACGGATGGCCTTTACTGGCGAAATTTTTGAAATAATATATGATGGGACTAACAGCATTAACAAGCACAAAATAAAGGTACCAATGTTTAACGCTATTATGTAACCTATATTAATGTAAACTGGCACTGCAGAGACGTGATAGGTTTTTGGGTCTAATGGGAATAAACCGAAATATTTTTGTAATAATAGTAAACTTAATCCTATGACATTACCCCAAAATAGTCCTTTTAATATTAAATAGGCTGCGTTGTATAAAAATATTTTACGAATGCTATTGTTAGCACTTCCTAAGGCTTTTAGGATACCTATCATTTGGGTACGTTCTAAAATTAAGACTAGCAATGCTGTGATCATGTTAATACCTGCTACTAATATCATAATCCCGATGATGGCGTAAATGTTATTATCAAAGATTTTAATCCACTCGAATATAAAGGGATATTCTTTATCAACCGTTTTAGCATTTAATGTAGAAGGCACCTCTTTAAAAATGGCATCTCCTGTGGCTTCTAAGGTATTATAATCGTCAATAAAAACCTCGAAACGTCCTACTTGGTCGTCCTCCCATTTGTTTAATCGTTGGATTTGTTTGATGTCACCAATCATATATAGTTGGTCCATCTCTTGCAAACCTGAATTGTAAACACCCACAATATTATAGGTAATCACACGTGGAGGTTTGGTCGTGTCCTCTCTTAAAAAATAAGTGTTTATACGATCGTTTAATTTTAATTGTAATCTATTAGCTAGGTATTGCGATATTAAAACATCTGTACTGATATCCTTTGTGTAGTCAGGTAAGCGACCGTCTATTAAAAATGTTTCAAAATATTGCCAGTCGTAGTCTGCGCCTACACCTTTTATAACAACATATTCAAAATCGTTTTCTAATCTAATAATTCCGGATTTAGTTGCAGTACCTTGTATATGTGTTACTTCTGGTACATTTTTAAATGTTGGATAAAAGTCTTGATTGGTAGAGATTGGTCTTATGCTTTCTTGCGAGTTGTTATTATCGTAATTTTGAATAATACTATGACCATTAAAAGCGATTACTTTTTCTCTGATTTTTTGTTGTAAACCAATACCTGTTGCAATAGCAATCATCATTACAATAATACCTAATGCAATTGCTACGATACCAATTTTTATTATTGGTGCCGATATGCTACTTTTATACGCTTTACTATCAATTATGCGTTTAGCTATAAAAAACTCGAAATTCAAACTAGATTATGCGATTTAATGTTTTCAAAAATACAGCTTTATTATTTGTTTTAATACTAATTTCTTGCGCTTCTAAAACGAAAAATAATATAAATGAAACTAATACTGTTTTGGCTAAAACCGAAACTACTTTAGATAACAGCACAACTAAGCCTATTATTGTTGGAGCCAACCAAACCGAAGCGTATTTACCTTTATTAAATGGGAAGCGTGTTGGTATAGTTGCTAATCAAACTAGCGTGATCTTTAAAAATACTTCCCTTAGTAAAACACCAACCTATGATAGTAATACCCATATTGTTGATACTTTACTAGACCTACGTGTTACTGTTAAAAAAGTATTTGCTCCAGAACATGGTTTTAGAGGCACTGCAGATGCTGGCGAAGTGGTAAAAGATGGTATTGATACAAAAACGGGTTTACCTATAATATCATTATACGGAAATAATAAAAAACCTACCGTTGCACAATTACAAGATGTTGATGTTGTTATTTTTGATATTCAAGATGTTGGTGCACGTTTTTACACCTATATATCGTCTTTACATTATGTCATGGAAGCTTGCGCTGAACAAAATAAAACCTTGATTGTTTTAGATAGACCAAATCCAAATGGACATTATATTGATGGTCCAATTTTAGAAAAAGAACATACTAGCTTTGTAGGTATGCATCCTGTACCTGTAGTGCATGGTTTGACTATTGGTGAATATGCACAAATGATTAATGGCGAAAATTGGCTAAACAATGGCGTAAAGTGTAATTTAAAAGTAATTACTATAAAAAATTACAATAGACAAATGGCTTATGACTTACCTATTAAACCGTCTCCAAACTTACCTAATGTTCAGGCTATAAACTTATACCCTAGTTTATGCTTTTTTGAAGGTACTAATGTAAGTGCTGGTCGTGGTACGGATTTGCAGTTCCAGATATATGGTTCGCCTTTTTTACCAAAAACAGATTATACTTTTACGCCTAAATCTAACGAAGGTGCTAAATACCCAAAGCATGAAAACAAAGTATGCCATGGTTATAATTTAAGTAATATTAAACAACAAAGTGGTTTAAACTTAAGCTACTTGATTAACGCTTACAATACTACATCCACTAAATCTGATTTTTTTATTGCTAATGGCTTTTTTACAAAACTTGCTGGTACTAAAAAACTGCAACAACAAATTGAAGCAGGTTGGAGTGAGGACAAAATAAAAGCCACTTGGACAAGTGGCTTGAATGATTTTATGGTTAAACGTAAACCTTATTTATTATATCAATAAAGATTAATCTTCGTAAGGCAAACCGTTAGGTCTTAAGTTTTCTTTTCTGTATTCTTCTCTGGTTTGCTTTTCTACAGATCCATCTTGTATAACAGAGATGTTATATTTGACTTCTTTTTTCTCATGCTTATTGTCTTCTGTCGCTACAGTTTGAACATTTGCAATACGTGCATCTGCTTCTTTTCTTTCAGCTTCAGCAATAGCTCTTAACTCTTCTCTTCTTTTTTCTGCTAATGCTCTCTCTTTTATGGCTTGTTTATTAGCTTCAATTTGTGCTAATTGTCTGTCTGCTTTCTCTCTTTCAGCTTTTGCTCTATTAGCTTCCGCTAAAGCGTGTTCTTGTTTAGATCTAGCTTCAGCTTCTTTTTTAATTAATTCTCTTTGCTCTTGCTCTTTTTGTTTCGCTTCAGCTAAAGCCTGATTTTTTCTAGCTGTATCTTCTGCTGCTCTTTTTATCAACACTCTTTGTTCTCTTTCTTTAGCTTCAGCAGCTTCTTTGCTTTTATTTGCAACACTAGCTAAACGTGTGTCACTACTTGAATTGTGTCTAGGCTTGATATTTCTTTTACGTTGCTCGTCATTAGACAAACTGGCTCTTAAAACATCTTCTTCTAAATCTGCAATAGCATCTATTGGCTTAGTAATAGCACCAACTCTGTTTAAAGAAATTGGATATACAGCATCTTCGCGATAGGCAACAACGGTATATTGTCCTACTTCAAAATGGTGTAATGGAATTTTTGCTTCCTTACTATCTAGATCCATTAAAACAGACTCTTTTTGAGAATGATATAAAAAACTAAATCTATAGATAGATGAGCTACTTTTAAGTATAATAGTATCTCCTGTTCTGTTTAGTACATGAACAAGTCCTGCTTTGGTTGCATTTACATTTTCAACTATAGTTGTTTTAACTTGCGAAAATACCGAAGTACTTAGCATTAACATTAAGAATAGTAGGAATGTTATTTTTTGCCTAATCATAATATAAATTTTATATAGTTACGCTAAAAATCAGTTATAAGGGAGACCAAATGTATTATGAAATTGGGATATTACATACAAATCTGAACATAATTTATATATAATTAGCCGAACTACATAAAATAGTCGACGAATAGTTAATTTATCTGATTATCAATGATTTAAAGCTTTAACCGCTAATTAATTATGAGATATTCAATAAATATACCAAGATTGTAAGTTTTTACTATTTTTTTAAAACAAAGTCAATAAACTTCTCAAAAAACACACATCGATTATGACTTGATTAAATAATAAAAATACCACGTATTAATAATTAATTCGTTTTTTCATCTCTTCAACTATATTAAAAGCAGCAGGACAAATAGCTACATTTTTTAAAGTCAAATTAGATATTTGCTGAAACTTTTTACGGTCAGTATGCGGAAACTCTGAACAGGCTTTTGGACGCACATTGTATATTGAACAGTAGTTATCTGCTCCTAAAAAGGTACAAGGTACAGATTGTAATACATAGTCATTCTCTTCATCCAGACGTAAATAGTTATCTATAAATTGTTGCGGTTTTTGCTTAAAATGTTTGGCAATACGTTGGATATCTTTATCTGTAAATAATGGTCCAGTAGTTTTACAACAATTAGCACACGTTAAACAATCGGTCTTTTTAAACTCGTTATCATGCAACTCTTGCATTAAGTAATCTAATTGCTTTGGTGCTTTCTTTTTTAGCTTAGTAAAAAAGGTTTTATTCTCCTTATGCTTATCTTTGGCAAGCTTTGGAAGACCATTTAAAAATTGTTCCATAGTGCAAAAATAGTATTTTAAATGAAAGACCTTTTCGGAAAAGCATTATTAGATTATCAAAATGGTAATTATACAGAAGACTTAATAACGTCTACTAACATCTCTGACGACGATGAGTTACCACTTCCTTATCTTTTCAGGGATTATCAAGACATGCCAAAATTAGAACAAAAAGCATTGCAACTATCTAAAGGACTGACATTAGATGTAGGATGTGGTTCTGGAAGTCATAGTTTATACTTACAAGACCAGGGACTAAACGTCAAAGCTATTGACATCTCTAAAGGTGCTATTGAAGTAAGTCACGCTAGAGGTGTAAAACAGGTTGCACACCTTGCGCTTTTAGATGAAACTGAAACTTTTGATACAATTCTATTATTAATGAATGGTACTGGTATTTTTGAAACCTTAAATCAGGTAGCAATGTATTTATCGCATTTAAAAACATTATTAAATACAGGTGGTCAAATTTTAATAGACTCTAGCGACATAAAGTATATGTACTTAGATGAAGATGGTGGATTTTGGCAAGATATGAATGCTAATTATTATGGCGAATTAGATTATTTTTTAAGTTATAAAGGAGAAGCTGAATTACCAATGAAGTGGTTATATTTAGATTTTAAGTTACTACAACAAGCCTGTGAAACTTCTGGTTTAAAATGCGAAATGCTCGCTGAAGGCGAGCATTATGACTATTTAGCAAAGCTATTTATTTAGATATCGTATCCTTTTTCTGATAATTTTGCTATCATACTTTTGTATAAATCACCACTCCACATTACAGAAATATCACTCATTGAGGCGTTCATGGAGTCTTGAGAACTTACGATTTTTTGACCAGTATCGCTTTGATAAAATTCTTTTAAAATTATTTTATCGCCTTCTGTTAAGGCTTCAGGCTTAAACATATTTTTACCTGCTTTTGTTTTATATAGCGCATTCATATTTTTTACGTCATTATGAGTAAAATGAGCTTTGTAAGCAGATACTATCATTACAGCTAAATCATCCATTGCATCAGGTTTAACTTTTTTTAGATCTTTCCATACAGCTGCTGGTACGTCCTGAGACTTAAATTGTTCTTCTAACATTGTAAACATTTGGTCTATAACCCCTTCATAATAAGTTATTGTTCCGTTGCTTTGTATGCACGTTTTAACATCTTTACTATACTGATCATTTTGAGCAATACTTACTGTACCTATTGCTAAAAAGCACACAAATGCGATAATTTTTTTCATTTTAAAATTGTTTAAGTTATTATAAAATAGCAACTACTGTGCCACTCCATTAATGTACGTTTGATTTACCTTGATATTAGGGATTTCTTTCTCTTCGATAGTCATTATATTGTTATCTAAGATAATAAAATCCGCAAATTTACCAGCTTCAATACTTCCTTTTTCTTCTTCTTCAAAATTAGCATAAGCAGCCCAAATAGTCATTCCTTTTAAGGTCTCTTCTCTTGTTAATCCATTGTCTTTATTAAAACCGCCTGCTGGATATTGGTTTACATCTTGACGAGATACTGCTGCGTAAAAGGTTAAAAACGGACTTACTTGCTCTACCGGAAAGTCTGTCCCTAAGGCTAATCTTCCGCTTTTTTCTAGTAAGGTTTTATAGGCGTAAGCACCTTTAATACGGTCTTTTCCTAAACGGTCTTCTGCCCAATACATATCACTTGTTGCATGTGTTGGTTGTATGGAAGGTACGATGTTTTCGTTTTTAAAATAGTCAAAGTCATTATCTGTGATAATTTGAGCGTGCTCTACTCTCCAACGTCTGTTAGTTAGATCTTTTAATGTTTTTTGATAAGTCTGTAAAACAAATCTGTTAGCTGAGTCTCCAATAGCATGAGTATTCATTTGGTATCCTGCTTTTGCTATTTGGTCAGCTAAATTAATAAAAGCATCAGTACCAATAACTAAAGCACCAAAATGATCATGTTGGTCTGAATATTCTTGTTTTAAAGCTGCTCCTCTAGAGCCTAAAGCTCCATCTGCATAGACTTTTACAGATTGCACATTTAATCTGTCTGTCTTAATTTTTCCTTTTGATAGGTAATACTCTAAATTTTCTTTTTTATTGCTAATCATAGCATACATACGCATATCTAATGCTCCTGCTTGTTGTAGACTATCAATTAATTGAATGACTTGTTTGTCCAAACCAGCATCAGACACGGTTGTTAAACCTAAATCTGTGCATATTTTATGTGCTTCAAGCAAAGCATCAATTTGTTGTTGTTTTGTCGGTTCCGGAAAAATAGCCTCAACCAACTCCATTGGATTGTCAATTAATACTCCTGTAAGTTTGCCATCTTTCTTTAAAATTTCGCCTCCTTCAATTTTTGTATTAATATCTATTTTAGCTAAATCTAAAGCTGCTTGATTACATAACATAGCATGACCATCTATTCTAGTTAGAACCACAGGTGTATCTGGATATAATTTATCCAATAATGCTTTATTTGGGTAAGTTTTGTCGTCCCAATCATTTTGATCCCAACCTCTACCAATAATAAAATTAGATGGTCGGTTATTATGAAAATCGATAACACGTTTCATTACCTCATCAAAACTTTTAGTATCCCTAAGATTTACTTGTAATTGGTTTAAACCTAAACCGTAAAAGTGACAATGTGCATCGATAAATCCAGGCAAAATGGTTTGTCCTTTAGCATCAATTGTATTGGTAGCTTTGTATTTTTTATTAATATCATTAGTTGCACCAACTGCTAAAAATTTACCATCTTTAATGGCAAACGCTTCTGTAGTGTTAAAATCTGCATCAACAGTATAAACCGTTCCGTTGGTAATGATAGTATCGACTTCAATTTTATCTGAAGCACAGGAAACTATAATTAAGAATAATAATAAAACTTTGGTGATTCTCATTTTTAATATTTTTTGTAAATATAAACATAAAAAAAAAGCCTCAAATAGAGGCTTTTAATTTAAAATATTAGGGAGTTTAAAACCTATAAGTGAATTATTTAATTTTACTGAAAATCAAATTTATACGTTGCTCCTGCTAGAAACTGTATACCTTGAACAGGTGTGTTTTGCCATTTAGTATACTCCTCTCCTACAATATTATTAGCTTTAGCAAATACTGAAAAACGGTCATTTATATGATAGCCTACATGTGCATTAGCATCAAAATAACTATCTAAGGTTACAATACCTGAGTTTGGACTAATCAAGTTAGGAATGTTAAATTGATCTTTACGCTCACCTACATAAAATAGATTAGCTCCTGCAAACCATTGATCGGTTATTTGATAATCTAAAAAGACAGATGCTGTTAAATCTGGTAGATTCCAAGCTTCCATTTGGTTAGTAACATCATACGAAAAATACTCACCTTTAATACCTAAAGTAAAGTTACGGTTTATGTCTACATTTAATTCTCCAGCAACACTAAAAGTAGTCACATCATCATACACTAAACCAAACGAGTTACCGTAAGTGTAAGGCTCTGATGTTGTTGAAATATCGTTATTAATATATAATGCTTTGTTTTTTTCTGAGGTGTAATTTCCACTAACTGAGTAACTCATTGTATTAGACAGTTTACCTTTTATTCCTGCAAATGCTTTGTATTGTTGGTCTGTAGGTGCAATAAATAAATTAGGTGATATAAAGGGATTTTCTTGAGCAAAATCATAATACGAATTTTGATTTAATCCTCCTGTTACACCTCCAAAAGCAATTAAAACCTCATCCACCAACCTATAACTTGCTGCTATATTTGGATAGATAAAAAACTTACTTTTACTTGCTTCTGTATCATTTAAATACACAGCCTTAACACCTAAATCTACAGTTAAGTCGTCTTGTTTTAATTGAAAAGTTGGTGCTAAACCAATCTGAAAGTTACCATAGTTAATCTGATTAGGATCTGCATAAGCCTTATCAAAACTACCACCAATGTAATCCATAAACACTTCAATATCTACATCGTTATCCTGAATATTAATTGTACCAATTGCGTTGGCTTTAAATCTATTTTCTCCTGATCCAAAATTATCTCCAAAGCGTCTATATAAAATACTTCCTGAAGATACTATAGCGTCTTCAAAAGTAATATCTCCTCCAACATAGCCATTAATAAAACTATGACCAACATCTAAGCTATCTGCTGTTGCTTGATTAAATAATGGCTGTTGTAAACCATACCAATTATACGTTTGGTATTGAAAACCACCTAAAGCAGTCCAGCTATAATCACGATCTTTTTTAGTATATGTTAAATTAAGCTTTGAATCTGAAAATCCATTATCTGTCAATACATTTTCTATATCACCTTGTGACGAGTGATGTCCTACATATGCACTAAAAATCTGATCTCGACCTATGGCATGATTAAGATACGCTTCTCCAACTATTGTGGTATACGTACCAACGCCTAAAGTTGCATAGTTATCGTATAACTTAACTTTTTTTGCTTTATCTACAACTGCTGCTTTTCCTTTTGCAGGCGTAAAAGTAGAAGCTACGGGAAATGAAAAAATATTATACTTTACTTCTTTTTTAGTTGCAGTCTCAGTATCGTCTAATGTTGGTGTTTCTTTAACTTTAAAAGCGTCAGAAATACTAGGCGTATACGGTTTAACAACATCTATTACTCCTGTTTGAATGGTACCGCCTTCTCTTTCTTGTGCAAAAGCGAAGACAGTGATTAATAGTGATGCTATCGTTAAAATGATTTGCTTTTTTGTACTAAACATAATTTATATTTATGAATTACGATTGTGTCGATTGCTGTTATTAGTCTTCAGATATTACTGAAGAGTTTGTTTTAGCTTCTTCTGTTTTAATTTTATTCAATTCGGTTTGTGCTTCTGTTTTAACATCTTCAAAATTGCTAAAGTTTTTGATAACACTTTCTAGAATGTATGTCGCTTGAAAGGCGTCACCTAAGGCATAAAAATTCTTAGCCATTACCACTAAACCTTTAGCTCCATAATATTTATAACCGGAATAATCTTTAGCTAAACGTTGTGTCACTTGGTTAGACTCTGCGTATAAACCATCTTTGTTTTTAAAATATGCATTATAGTATAGTGCTTCTGCTGCAGTTTCACCAGTTGCAAACGTTTCGACTTGTGCATAAGCTGTTCTTGCTTTAGCAGCATCGTTAGTTTTAATTGCCGAACGTGCAATAATAACATGAGCATCACTTCTAATTTTGTTATCTAAATTACCATTACCTAGCACTTTTTCCGCGTAAGCGACCGCTTGATTATAGTTATTTAATTGATAATTAGATTGCATTAAATTAGACTGAGCAAATAAACTGTTTTGCGGAAAGTTTGCTTCTGCCTCTAAGCGTTTTAAGGTTGGTATTGCTGCATTCCAATCTTTTTTATCTAACTGAATTTGAGATAAGCGCAATAAGGCTTCTTCTGAAAATTCGCTTTGAGATTTACTGACTACATAAGCATAATGTGGCTCTGCATTAGATTTTAAATCTTTTTTAAAGTACAATTGTGCTAAATAAAAATGAGCTTGAGTAGCATGTAATCCATTAGAAAACTGATTTAAATACCCATTAAATTGCTTTATGGCATCATTTACGTTTTCGTCTAAATATTGTTTTTCTGCTGCTTGATACGTTGCGTTGTCTAAATCTGCGTCTGTAACCTCTACAAAATCTAAAGTTCTAACCCAAGCTGCATACTCATCCACTTTACCTAAATCTATATAAATTAGTCTAGCTGTTGCTACCGCTTGATTAGCTTCTGGTGTACTTGGATAGTCCTTGGCAACGGACTTAAAGGTTGATAATGCTTGTTGGTTTTGACTCGCGTTATAATAGACTAAACCTTGACGTAACTGAGCCTTGCTTGTAAATGGACTTGTACTATATTCTTTTTTTAACTGACCATAAATTGCAATTGCTTTAGCATCTTTACCTGCTTTTACGTAGCTATTACCTAAAGCATACATAGCATCATCACGTAATTTTGATGTTGGGTATTTTGCAATAAATTGTTCTAATTGATTTGTTTGATCACCTTCTTGACCAATGTAACCGTAGCTCATCGCTTTTTGAAAATACGCATAGTCATTTTCAATTTTACCTACTTGCATCGCTTTTTCATAAGCTGTTATAGCTTCCGTATAACGACTAGACACAAAATAACCATCTGCTAAACGTAAATACGCATCGTTTAACCTAACTTTATCCGATTGATTTTTCTGAATAAATTGATTAAAAAACACTGTTGATTGATCGTAGTTTTTTTGCTTAAAATACGTGTAAGCTATATTATAATCTAAATTTTCAAATTCCTTTGTTGACGAAGCTTCACCTTGTTGTTTAAATTGTTTAAATCCAATTAAGGCATCTTCGTAGTTGGTTAGATTATAATCTGTTTCGGCTTTCCAAAATGTTGCTCTTGCAGTAAATTTTTGATTTTGTTGTTCTTTCAAAGATTTATCAAAAAGGGTTTCTGCCTCTTGGTATTTACTTTCGTTATACAATTCTAAACCTCTATAAAACGCTACTTTTTGTAACGCAACTTTACTTTCAAAACTATTTTTATTTTTCAATAACTCTAAAGCTTCCTTGTAGTTTTTAGAGGTAATGTACGAGTCTATTAATAATACCTCTACCTCATCTTTATATTGTGTGTCTGGATATTTATCTAAATAACCTGTTAGTATTTGAGGTACCGATTGATAAGCGTTACCAATTTCGTAACTTATTTTAGCGTAGTTTAACCAGGCGTCTTCTTGGATTTTTAAATCGTAATCCATTTGAGAGGCGTTTCTAAAAGCATTTAACGCTTCTTGTTTTTTACCTACATTAACATAGCTTTCTCCTAAATGATAGTAAGCATTTTGAGCTACGCTATTATCTGCACTTACAATTTTGTTAAATTCTGAAATGGCTTTATCATAATCCTTTTGCTTGTAGTAAGCATAACCTAATTGGTAATAATCTGTATTACTCCATTTTCCTTTTTTACCTTTATATTGGGTTAGGTATGGAATAGCTTCGTCATATTTTTTTAAGTTGAAATAACTTTCACCTATAATTTTATTTAATTCTGAAACTTCATCTCTATCACTAGTTTCTAGTTTAGATTTAGCAAGCTCTATTGCTTTATCAAATTTTCCTAATTTAAAGTTTAAATCAGCCTGATAGTAACTTAGTTTTTCTTTATATTTTTCTTCTTGACCAACTTGCTCAAAATACTTATTAGCTCCATCATAATCATCACCTTCATAGGACATAAAACCTAAATAATATTTAGCCTGAGAACCATATTTTTGAGAGGTCTCTACACGTGTTAAATACTTTTTAGCATCTTTATAGTTTTTAGTTGTAAATGAAGCATAACCATTATTAAAGTTATAAGATTCCTTATCTGCTTTGGACAGTCCATTCTCGTCTACTTTTGCATACCACTTTTGAGCATAGGCGTATTTACCATTAGCAAAGTAATATTCTGCAACATCTAAAAATGCTGTATTTTTTTTTGTACTGGTTGGATAATCTTCTACAAAACGCTCCATTAAAACGTCTGCATTTTGCTGATTTAATCTTATGGCTGCATTTGCAATATAAAACGCGCAATTGCTTTTTACGTTTTGGTCATTGGTCTCTTTTTTAATCTGACTAAACAAATTTTGAGAAGCTAAATATTGCTGACTGTTATAAAGCTGTAACGCTTTTTGATAATCGCCTAGACTATTGGTATAAACTGCAGTTTCTTGTCCAAGTAACTGGAAACAAAAGACTATGGTAATGAAAAATGTAAGCTGTTTTTTTACTAACATTGATACTATTTTTAAATTCAAAATCAAAGATAAATTAATCTATATCTCTAACGATAGATTTAACTAATAATTATAAACCGATTTATATATTATCAAAAAAAGGTAGATTTAATTATTCTATATTTACAGTCTTATTTAAAACAATCCCATAAATGTCTATTAAGAATAAATTACAACATTTAATAACTAATCATGCAGGACTTTTAGTTGTTATTTATGCTACAATTATTCGTTTTATTTTTGTTGTTTTATATAATACAGTAACCCTATTTCCTGACTCTGAAGATTATATTAATTTATCAAAAACTGTTTTTGATTTAACTGGTTATGACGGAAAAAGAACACCTGGACTACCAGTAATTATCAATCTACTTGGATATAATTTAACTTGGGTTGTAGGTTTCCAATTAATTTTAGGTGTAATGACAACCTATTTTACATATAGTATTACTAGTGTCCTTAGTAAGGATAAAGCAATTGGCTTTTGGACTGCCATTATATTTACATCTTTTGCTAACGTTGTACTATTTGATTTTGCTATACTAACGGAAACATTAACTACTTTTTTATTAATTTTTAGTATATGGCTAATAGTCTATTGCAGATTATTTGAGAGCAAAACCAAATGGTACTTTTACTTTTTATTATCGTTAATACTAACCTGGTTATATCTTACAAGACCTTTTTTTATATATGTTCCTGTAGGTTTTGCTATGTTTTTTATTGTAGCATCTTTTAAAATTAATTTAAAGTCGGTCCTTTTTAAAAGTACATTAGTTTTATGCTTACCACTATTGACCTATTACATGTGGAACAACCATAATAAAAAAACCATTGGACACTTTACTAATACTACATATTTTGGAATTAATTTAACACAAACAGCAACTCCTTTTTTTGAACTAGCAAAGGACGAACATGCCCAAATAAGAGATATTATAGTTAGACATCGAGATTCTATACTTATACATAATCCAAAACTTGAAGCTATGAGTGTTTGGGACGCACAAATTGAGTTATTACAAGTAACAAATTTATCTCAAAAGGACCTGTATTTTAAATTAGGAGATATCTCTAAACAGCTTATAAGAGACAACCCACTACTTTATCTAAAACAAGCAGGTAAATCTTGGCTACTTTTTTGGGGTAATCAAAGTAGTTTTTATTGGAATATTGAAAAGATAAACAATGTTTATTTTAAGCAAGGCACGTTGATAGTGTGGATTTACATACAACGCTATGCCTTAATAATATTTAATGTCTTATTTCTAATATTTGCTTTCAAAAAAATGATCCTTTTTTTAAAAAACAAAATGCGCACTTACGACCCTGACCTTTTTATAGTTTGTATAATCGTTTCAGGATCCTTAGCACAAGCATTAATTGCCTACGGAAACAATAGTAGATTTTGTTTTCCATTTTTCCCATTAATTGTTTACTTTGTCATCAATAATATTTGGTCTTACAAAGACGTTATTACTTCAAAAAAATAAACCTTTTTATGTCAAACACTGTCTTAGAATTAAAAAACGCCTCTATTTTTCAGGGTGAAAGTCTAATCCTTTCTGAAGTTAATTTAGAAGTTAAAAAAGGAGAGTTTGTTTATCTGATTGGTAAAACAGGTTCTGGTAAAAGTAGTTTTATGAAAACCTTATATGGTGATTTAAAATTATCACAAGGTGAAGGACATATTGTTGAGTTTGACTTACCGTCTTTAAAGGAAAAAGACATTCCGTTTTTACGAAGAAAACTAGGTATTGTTTTCCAAGATTTTAAATTATTGACTGACCGTACCATTAATGACAATTTACTATTTGTACTAAAAGCAACAGGTTGGAAGGATAAAACTAAAATGAATGAGCGCGTCGCTTCTGTTTTAGACAAAGTTGACATGAAAACTAAAGGTTTTAAATTTCCGCATGAATTGTCTGGAGGAGAGCAACAACGTATTGCAATTGCACGTGCGTTGCTAAATGATCCTGAATTAATTTTAGCAGATGAGCCTACTGGTAATCTTGACCCACAAACTAGTATTGAGGTCATGGAAGTATTACAAGACATTAATAAAAATGGTAACACAATCTTAATGGCTACTCATGATTATGCTTTACTTTTAAAATACCCAAGTAAAACATTAAAATGTGACGATAACAGAATTTTTGAAGTGGTACAGCGTAAGACTACTGTATAATTTGGTTTAAAATTACTGTACATTTTTTAGCACCTTTAACATTAAGGTGATTAGCATCAAAAAAATCTGAATCATCAAATCGGTTATCTTCAAACAAGTTGATATACGTTGTATTACTATTACCTAATGCTAAAGCATCTGCTGTATCGTAAATTTTAGCTACTTTTTTAGAATTTACTAAATTTACATATCTATAATTAACTGGTAAACTTACTAAATACACGTTAATATCTCTAGACTGACATTGCTTGATAATTTCTTGGATCCTTTTGGTGTTTTGAGTAAAATCTAACAATCCATCTTCATGGTTTATAGTAACCCGTTTGGCAAAACCATCTAAATCTTTAGTACTATTTTCAACTAAATTAGTTGTAATAAATCCATGAGTATCACTAGTTACTAAAGTACCGTTTTTAAAATAATCTCTGACATATTTAATAGTTTTGGATAGTTTGTGTACTAATGCAAGACTATGTTGTTTTAAATCATATTTAGAGATCAAAGGAATGGTTAATCCCATGTGGTTTTTATAAAAATACTTTCGCCATTTTAAGTCTAACTTATCATCTACCTCACTTAGCGTTGTATAAGCAACAGTTAAAATAATGTTTTTTAGTTTAGGAAAACTATCCACATGTTTTTCAAACAATAACTTATCAAAATATATAGATTGGCTAACATTAGAAATATTAAAGGTTGATCTGTCAAAACCTTTAGGATCTATTCCATAAAAAGCATGAGAATCCCCAAAAACTAGTGTTTCTATATTACCATATTGCGTTTGTATTTGCTTGTTTTTGTATGAATAATTATTTGGAACATACCTATAAAAACATTCTATAGCAATAAAAACTAAGAGTAATGGAATGGTAAAAAGTAATGCGTTTTTAAAAAAAGAATTCATTAATTAAATAATAATATCATTTGTAAATATATCACTTTGAAAATTATCAACTTGTCTATTTATAAATCTATATTAATGCTTAGATTTGAAAAACTGCTACAGCATATTAAAACTGTAGGTCCATAACAAACCAAATAACCAAAATTTAATAATTATAATGTCTTTTTTTTCTGTAATTATACCGCTTTATAACAAGGAAAAATATGTTTTAAAAACTATTACATCTGTTTTACAACAAAGTTTTCAAAATTTTGATATTGTAATAGTCGATGATGGTAGTACCGATCAAAGCTTAGCAATAGTTAAGAGTCTAAATAATGACAAAATAACAGTCATCCAACAAGAAAATCAAGGCGCATCCATAGCAAGAAACACTGCTATTGCAACCTCAAACGGAAGCTATATAGCCACATTAGACGCTGACGATATTTGGGATAAAAACCATCTATTAGAACTAAAAAAATGCATAAACACTTGTCCTGAAGCTGTACTATTTTGTACCAATTATAATATTAAGCGTCATGATGGATTTATAACTAAATCTAAATTTAATTTTGAATATGACAATAGTTGCTTGATAATTAACGACTTTTTTAAAGCTAACATTATTAATTTTATTCCTACTTCATCTTCCGTTGCTTTTAAGAAACAGGACTTTTTAAAAGTTAATGGATATAATACTAAATTAAGAACAGGACAAGATATTGATTTGTGGATTAAATTTGGTTTAATTGGCAAAATCGCTTTTAACCCAAAAATAACGATGCTATATAACTTCTTTGATCAATCTAGTTTATCAAATCGTGATTATAATGAGGACAGATATTTACTAATTAATAATTATAAGAATGAAGCACAAAACAACGCTTCATTAAAAAAGTATTTAGACATAAATAGATATGCATTAGTCATTCGTTATAAATTATTAGACCAACCTATTGACGCTAAAAAAGTAAAGCAAGACATCGATTTTAAAAATTTAAACTATAAACAAAAAGTCCTTGTAAATTGTCCTTCCTCTATTTTAATTGGATTAAAAAAGCTTCATAGTTTTTTAATAAAAAACAACATTTACTTATCAGCTTTTAAGTAATTCAAATTCGCTATAATCTCTAACATAATCCTCTTCATTGTAAACCTCTGATGCTAAGACTAAACATACTGCTCCTGAAGAAAAATTTTCAAGTTCTCTCCAAATACCTGGTACAATCATCAACCCTTTATTAGGCTTATTTAAACTGACTGTTTTAGTGTTTTTACCATCTTTTAAAATCACATCAAAACTACCACTTAAGGGTATCAAAAACTGAAATAAAGCTTTATGAGCATGACCTCCTCTATAAGCATCACTAGGTACATCGTATAAATAATACACGCGTTTGATATCAAATGGAACGCAATCTTTTTCTATAACTGACAAATTACCACGTCCTTCTTCATCAGTGATTTTAGGTATTTCTATAATAGATACTGCGTTTACAGTCGTTGATTTTAATTTCATTTTAAGACTTTTCAATTCCTAATTTAACTAGATTTTTATAAGTTGAAATTCCTTTTAAACCTACTTTAAATTTTTTAATAATTTGATTTGTTTTTATTGCACCTTGCTTATGTACAATGTATAAATATTTACATAGTTTTAAGTATCCCAATACACCAGAATATTTGTAATATAAGGCACTTCTGGCATATACTAATTTGTCATTTCCAGAGTCTTTGCCTGAACTAAAAAACGGATGCGACAATATTACCTTGGGCTCAAATATAGTCTGCATTTTTAATTTTAAAGCCTCTCGCATAAAAATATATTCGTCTGCGGTTTCAAAAGTGGACCCTAATCCAAAATTGACATTAAAAAGTAGGCTGTTTTGCTTTATTAATTTAGTGTTAAACGTAATCACTACAGAATTAACTTCTTTAATGGACTCTAAATCATGACACTTAACTTGAGGATAATTTTTAAATAAATTACCTTCAAAATCTTCCATTTTAAAAGTTATAATAGCTGCATTAGGATTACTATTATATGCTTCTAAAATAATTTTATCAAAATCTGGTTTAAATTTAACATCATCGTCTACAATTAAACATAACTGACCAATCGTATTTTTTATTGCCATGTTTCGGCTTTTAGCCAAACCTTTTTCAAAACTATTTATCACTCTAATATTATCTACAGTCGACTCCAAAATGTGAGATTGATCTGTTTGATTAATTATCAGGATGTTATAGTTTTTAAAAGAACTATTTGGAAACATATTTGATAGAAAATCCATAGATGTCTGAAACATAGTTGCTACTAACAACTCTAATTTTACATCTTTCTTTTTGGCATTGCCCATTAACTTCTATCTTTGAAAACAAATGTATAAAATATAAATGAAGATATTATTAATTGGCGAATATAGCAGACTACACAATTCTTTAAAAGAAGGTTTGATTGCTTTAGGACATCAGGTGACTTTAGTTAGTTCTGGTGATGGCTTAAAACAATTTGAATCTGATTATCTGTTAACTTCAAAAATTAAAAATAATCGCTTTTTAAGTTTATTAAACTCTGGATTAATTAGACTTTTTGGTGTTAATTTAATTCAGAATGAATACTACCAGCAGTTTAAAAAATTATTACCACAATTTAAAAATTTTGATGTTGTCCAATTAATAAATGAAGATGCACTTGGCGTAACACCAAAACAGTCTATAAAATTATACTCACAGCTTTTTAAGCAAAATAAGTCTATCTATTTATTGGCTTGTGGAGAAGATTATGTAACCATAAATTATTTTTTAAATCCAGCAAATGGCTATTCTGTTTTAACACCTTATTTAAACAATACTGCCTTAAAAAACACATTTAATTTTTCGTTAAAATACACAACAAAAGCTTATAAAAACTTACATGAGTTTATAAACAAAAACATTAATGGTGTAATCTGTTCTGATATGGATTACCACAGAGCTTATATAAACCATTCTAAATATTTAGGGTTAATCCCAAATCCAATTAACACAGATTTATTAGAATTTAAACCATTAGAAACAGATGGTAAAATTCATATTTTCCATGGTATTAACTCGACATCAAGTTTAAAAAAAGGTGCCAATTATTTTTCTGAAGCGTTGCAAATTATTGCTAATAAATATCCGGAAAAAGTTAGCATATCTAGCACCATTGATCTACCCTATACTAAGTACATACAAAGTTACGATCAAGCACATATAATATTAGATCAAGTCTATTCATATGACCAAGGATACAATGCATTAGAAGCCATGTATAAAGGTAAAGTGCTATTTACAGGAGCTGAAAAAGAATGGTTACAATATTATAACTTAAAAGAAAATAGTGTCGCTATTAACGCCTTACCTAATGCTGATTATTTAGTTGAAAAACTTGAATGGTTAATTAATAATCCAAATCAAATACAAAGTATAGGAAGTCATGCCAGCGCATTTGTAAAGCAACATCATGATTACATTACAATAGCACAACGTTATTTAGATACTTGGAATAAAAACTAATTAATCCTCTTCTAATTTATCCGGAATTACACCAAATAATGACGAATAGAAAATTAGTAAGATAATAGCGTAGTACATAACATAAGTTGCAAAATGTGCCATATTTGCTCCAACTAAACCAAACTCATCTATAAAATACTTGCTAGTAAAGTACAATGTTGTAACTGAAAAAGCTTCGGTAATTATATAATGCCAAAACATACGTTTAGCTAAAAATTGGTAAGCTATAACAATTGAAAGTACTTTGATAAAATCGCCTAATAATTGCCATAAAAACAAGTCTTCAACTGGTCTAAATTCTTCAGTAAAAACTAAACTAACAATAAAACTTCTTAAAAAATAGACTACGATTAAACCTAAAGCAAATATTGGAATTATTGTTTTATAAAAACTAAATACCTCTTTTCTAAAATCCTTAATATTGTCTATTTCAGAGAATCTAGGTAAAATATACATGGTTAATAATGTACTTACAAATAGTAAGTAATATTTAGAAATCCGATTCATTGCTTCCCAAAAACCGGCTTGTTCTAAACCTATATTATCAATAATATAACTTCTAATTAATATTGCAACTAAGGGTAAAATAATTGCAGAAAACAACGCCATTCCTGAGTATGACCCAAGCTTTTTAGCAAAGTTTAAACTAAAGTTACTGGCTTTAATTAATGGAATAAAGTTTTTTCGGTTTGCAATACCTACAAGTGTTATTAAAAAAATAATGGACTCTGCTATCACAACTGCGATTAATGCACCATCAATTTTTTCTTGCCAAATCAGTAAAATGGTAATAACAGCACCTAAAATTTGACCAAAAATATTAAATACAATCAAGTATTTATATTTTGCAAAGCCATTCATTATGGAAAAAGCAAACATATTTAACGCGTAAAACGGAAGTGCCATAGAGAATATCCTAATAACGTACGCGTAGTTGTTGTAGTCTTTAAAAATTAAATCATTAATAAATTCTGCTTTAAAATAAACTAGAATAGACATTAATAGTGTAGAACAAAATCCCATGTAAAATACGGTAGAAATTGTTTTACTTAATTGAAAAGCATCATCTTTAAACTGAGCGATATACTTAACAACACCTTTGTAAAGTCCTAAAATGGATAAGGATTGCACAGAACCTACAAAGTTACGTAAGTTACCAACTAATGCCATACCCTCTGAACCCACAAATAATGCTATAAATTTGGATGTTAAAAATCCAGCTATAATTTTTACAATTACAGACACAGAATTAAGGGAAGCTACCTTAACTAGGACATTATTATTTATGTAGTCTAGAACTTTTTTCAATTAGTAATTATTCAATTTTTCAATCACTGTATCTACCTCTAAACTAGTCATTATTGGACTAATAGGTAAGCTTACACAAGTTTCGTGAATTTTTTCTGTTATTGGAAATTTTATATGGTTAAATCGTTGAAGCGCAATTTGTTTATGTGGCGGAATAGGATAATGTACTGCTGCTTCTATATTATTTACTTTTAAATAGTCTAAAAACTGTTCTCTATTATCCACTAAAATCACAAATAAATGAAATACATGGTTTTTAGTACCATCATAAAAAGGCAGTTTTATTTTATTATTGTTGATTTTGGATATATATTGTTTAGCTATTGATTGCCTATGGCTATTATCATTTTCTAGCGCTTTAAGCTTTATATCCAAAAACAAAGCTTGTATTTCGTCCATTCTGTTATTAACACCTAGTACTTCATTTTCATATTTAGTGCTAGTACCATAATTTCTTAATTTAAAAATCATGTCAGCTAATTGGCTATTATTAGTGGTAATTGCACCTGCATCTCCTAAAGCCCCTAAGTTTTTACTTGGATAAAAACTAAACGCTGCAGCATCTCCTAAATTTCCTGCTTTTGTACTTAACCTTTTATGTAAAGCTCCATGTGCCTGTGCTGCATCCTCAATAACTAATAATTGTTTTTGATTTGCTAAACTTTTTATAGCTTCCATATCACTAAGCTGACCATATAAATGCACTACTAAAATAGCTTTAGTTTTATGGGATAAACTTTTTTGTATGTCTTTAGCTTCAATATTAAAGGTAATTGGATTAGGCTCCACCAAGATTGGTTCCAACCCAACTTCTAACAAAGCCAAAATGGAAGCAATAAATGTATTAGCAGGCACAATAACTTGGTCTCCTTTATTTAATATACCAAGCTCCATATATCCTTTAAAAATTAATACTAAGGCGTCAAAACCATTGCTAACACCAATACAATGTTTAGTTCCGCAAAAGGCTGCATAGTTAGTTTCAAAGGTATTAACACCATCGCCTAATATGTATTGACCTGTACTTAAAAACGAATCAAATTGGTGTTTAAATTGGGTCTCAAATCTTGCGTTTATTTTTGGTAGGTCTAAAAACTTAATCATATAAACACTGAATTTAATAATTCGTGATTTTTTGTGCTAACACTATAAAAGTCGTGCACAATCATTCTTGCTCCAAAACTTTCTTTCCAATACAATAGTCCTTTGTTAATATTTAATCCATTATTTACATTTGATGTTCCAAAATCAAAAAATAATTTATCCTTAAAAACGATATGTATTAAATATTGAAACAATACATCTAAACTACCAAGTTCTTGCTTATCACTATTAGCCGAAATGTACTGCGCATGTGCGACGTTTTTAGTTTCAAAAATAGTTGTTCCAGCTACAATGGTATCGCCTTTATATACATTAAACTGTCGTATATTATTTGGAAAATGGGATTGCAGCAATGTCATTTCTTCTAAAGTATGCACAGGTTTGACATTATGTTGTGCTTTTAGATTAGGTATTAAAATAGCATTCCAAAAATTTTCTAAACTGCTTTCCTCCTTTACTACTAAATTATTGGCTTGTCCTTTTTTAAACCCTCTTTTTCTGTTACTAGAAATCGATTCTGGCATAAAGTTATAATCAATAACAGATAATGCATCACGCCTTAGTACATTAGCTTTTAGTAAAAACATTAAATAGGCTAACTGACTGTCTGGTCCTGAAGCATAAATTGAAGGTAAACTCTTGATATTTAAATACAATATATTGTGATCTTCTAAAAACTGTAAAAGTAATTTAAAGACCTCTAAGACTTCATTAAATTTTAGAGCCTTATGTGTTACCAATCCACCATACGTTAATCCTTGATGAGAATGTAGTGTGTCACCAACCTTATTTGCTGGTAAAACCGCAATTAGTTTTTCTCCTTTAAAAATAAGCACTGAAAAATCATCAAATCGATCTTTATGGTATTCTATAAAATTTCGATTTAATAAAAATGTTGCATTGTTGGATTCAGTAATAAAACTGTTCCAAAGCTTTTTATGTTTAGCGGAATATATGGTTAAAGAAAAAATAGCGCACTTTTATTTAAGCAATGAAAGTACTAATTTTTATTGAAGAATTTACTATAAAAATAAGTTATAGCCAATTGCTGAATAAATATAAGGGTAGACACAGTATGTACCGCAGCAAACCTAAATTTAAAAGTATGAAACTGCAAGCGCTTTGATTAAACAGTTTTAGATCTATCTTAAAGCATAAAGATAGATTTAGTAGTAAACAAAAAAAAGAGGTTTCTAAACTAGAAACCTCTTTTAATATTATATAATTTAGACCGTTGTATTTACAACTAATCTAATATTAAGCAATCTTATTTCTCTTACGATCGTTTTCTGTTAAATAGATCTTACGTAAACGAATATGGTTTGGTGTAACCTCTACATACTCATCTTTTTGGATATATTCTAAAGCTTCTTCTAACGAGAATTTGATAGCTGGTACAATCTTAGCTTTATCATCTGCTCCAGAACTACGTACGTTACTTTGCTTTTTAGCTTTAGTAATGTTTACAGCCATATCATCTTGACGAGAGTTCTCACCAATTACTTGACCTTCGTAAATATCTTCTCCCGGCTCAACAAAAAACTTACCTCTATCTTGTAATTTATCGATAGAGTAAGGTATTGCTTTACCATTTTCCATAGAGATTAAAGATCCTGAAATACGTCCAGGAATAGCACCTCTTAATGGTTGGTATTCTTTAAAACGGTGTGCCATAATAGCTTCACCTGCAGTTGCAGTTAATAATTGGTTACGTAAACCAATAATACCACGAGAAGGAATTAAGAATTCGCAAATCATACGATCTCCTTTTGTTTCCATACTTAACAATTCACCTTTACGTAAAGTTACAAACTCTACAGCTTTACCTGATACACTTTCAGGAAGGTCAATAGTTAACTCTTCAACTGGCTCACATTTAACACCATCAATTTCTTTAATGATAACTTGTGGTTGTCCAATTTGTAATTCATAACCTTCACGACGCATAGTTTCAATTAAAACTGATAAGTGTAATACACCACGTCCAAAAACCATAAATTTATCTGCACTACCAGTTTCACCTAATCTAAGTGCTAAGTTTTTTTCTAATTCTTTTTCTAAACGATCTTTAATGTGTCTAGATGTTACATATTTACCGTCTTTACCAAAAAATGGAGAATCGTTAATTGTAAATAACATACTCATTGTAGGCTCATCAATAGCAATTGATTTTAAACCTTCTGGATTTTCGATATCTGCAATAGTATCTCCAATTTCAAAACCTTCAATACCAACAACAGCACAAATATCTCCTGTTTGTACGCTATCAACACGTTTACGTCCTAAACCTTCAAATATAAAAAGTTCTTTTACTCTACTTTTAGTTATAGAACCATCTCTTTTAACTAAAGATATTTGTTGACCTTCTTTTAATTCTCCTCTTTGTAATCTACCAATCGCGATACGACCTGTAAAAGAAGAAAAGTCTAAAGATGTAATTAACATTTGTGTTGTTCCTTCTGGAAAAACTGGTGTAGGTACATGCTCCACAACCATATCTAATAAAGGCTCAACGTTAGTTGTTTCTTTTCTCCAATCATCACTCATCCAGTTATTTTTAGCCGAACCGTAAACTGTTGGAAAATCCAATTGCCACTCTTCTGCTCCTAACTCGAACATTAAATCAAAAACTTTTTCATGTACTTCATCTGGAGTACAGTTTTCTTTATCAACTTTGTTTACAACCACACAAGGCTTTAACCCTAAGTCAATCGCTTTTTGTAATACAAAACGCGTTTGAGGCATAGGACCTTCAAAAGCATCAACTAATAACACAACACCATCTGCCATGTTTAATACACGCTCTACTTCTCCTCCAAAATCGGCGTGACCAGGTGTATCAATGATGTTAATTTTAGTATCCTTATAAATAACTGATACGTTTTTAGATGTAATCGTAATTCCACGTTCACGTTCTAAATCGTTATTATCTAAAATTAAGTCTCCTGTGTTTTCGTTTTCACGAAACAGTTGACAATGGTACATGATTTTATCAACCAACGTCGTTTTTCCGTGGTCAACGTGTGCAATAATTGCAATGTTTTTAATATTAGCCATAATTGTGCCTTATTTTAAGCGTGCAAAGGTACTCATTTTTTATATAAAAAAGCGTTTTAATTTATATTTGACAAATTCATTTTAAAAAATTGTAACTTTTTGAACTTAACAGACACAGATAGTTAGGCCTATTTAAAGAAAATATTTGTAAATTAAACCAATAAATTTCTTCAAAAACAATATATCATTAGTTTTGTATTCTTATTAATCAACGACTTAAAAACCATTTTCACCACATCATGAAAAAAATTATCTTTGTATTACTTATCGTATTATTATTTGCTAGTTGTAGTAAAAAAATTGAAGAATCATACTTTGTACCAAAAGACGCTATTGGTGTTATGTATGTTAATTTAAAATCGCTTTCAGAAAAAAGTAAAGATTTAGACTTTAATCAATTAAACATTAATACACTTATTGAAGATAAAGCACCCAAAGAGATTAAGCGTTTTGTGCAAGAGTTACTATCAAAAGATAATTTAGATAAAACCTTTAGAAAAGAATATATTTTAGGCTTTGGTACGTTTAAAAGACTATCTGGTGTTGGTGGATTAATATTACCTATTAAGGATGCAGCGTCTTTTGAAGCCTTTATACAACCAATGATTGATGAAGTTCCTAATTTAGAAAAAGAAACTAATGTTGGTAAAGATCAAGAATTTACTATTTACGCAAACAAAGAAATTGCAATTGGATGGAATGGTAAAACTGCATTAATTATTGGTGCAAATAATTATGCTGCTGCAGAATTAAAGGACCTTACCACATTAAAAAGAGAAAATTGCATATTAGCAACCAACTATTTTGATGCCTTTTTTGACACTAAACAAGACATGGGTTTACACATAACCTCTACTCCATTAGGAGATGCATTTGATGGATTACTAAATACTTTTGCAGGTTTGGATGTTAATCTAGAAAACAACAACCTATCTTATTATGGTAGCTTTGAGCAAGACCACATATACACTAAAACCAATTTAAAATTAAATGATGATTTTAAATCATTAATTGGTTATAAAAAATGGATGTCTACGTCCTACGATAAGTCTATGCTTAATGCATTGCCTGATAACCCATTGTTATTTGCAAAATTATCTATTGATCCTGAAAACTTATACGAGCATATTTTAAGTCTACAAGACAACAAAACTTTACCTATCCAAGCTAGAGAAGAATTAAGAAAAAACATAAAAAATTCTAATAACGAAACAGAAAAAGAACTAGGCATGGACGTTAAATCTTTTTCTAAAATATTTGATGGATCATTAATGTTTGCCATGACAGAAGGTAAAACAATAAAAGATACTATTTATGATTATAATTATTTTACTGACGAAGAAACCTATGAAGTAGTAGATAAAAAAACACCTAACATGTACGGTACAGTAGCCCTAAAAGATAAAAATAAATTTGACCAGTTTTTTAGTATTGTAAAAAAGAAAGGTGCACAAATAGAAACCTTAAACTCCAATTATTTTAAAATAGACGGTAGTACTTTTATGGTTATTACAGAAGATTACATCTTTTTTACAAACGATCAAAGTAAAGCTGATGAAATAAGTAGTAACGGAAAACTTGCCAACAATTTAAGCGACTTTAAACATAAAGATAAATTATCACACAGCGTTTACCTTTACACAAAAGGAAATATTGCAGAACTTAGCAATGACTTTACAAAAAGTTTAGGCAATATGTACAATCCTTATAGTAGTTACAATAGATATGGAAACGATACAGCTATGGATGAAATTTCAGAAAAAAGCAGTGAGATTTACACTAAATATTATGGCGAAAACCATTATTTTATTGACACAGATGGAGGCGAATCTTTTACTTATACTAAAGGAAACAAAAACTCATTAATACAGACCATTTTATATGGTGACGAAGTAGCAAAAACTATGAGTACTATATATGAAAACAATAATAAAGATGAGGATGAGGATGAAATAGAAATTGAAGAAACCGTTATCGAATCTACAGAATCAAACTAGACTAAGTGCAAGTCAATATACAATCCATAGTACCAGATTATTTTACTCCAGCTTCGTCAGAAGTCTGGAGTAAAAATTTTGAGTTTCAACCTAATTCTAAATACTTGGTTAAAGCTGTGTCAGGAAGCGGAAAAAGCTCGTTATTTAATTTTATGTACGGTTTAAATAATAGATACTCTGGCTCTATTTTGTTTAACGACACCTCAATTTCGTCATTCACAGATACTGATTGGACAACTATTAGAAAGCAACAAATCGCTATTGTATTTCAGGGATTAAAATTGTTTCCAGAACTGACTGCTTTAGAAAATATTCAGTTAAAAAACACTCTTACAAATCATAAAACTGAGACTGAAATCTTGGAGATGATGTCACAATTAGAGGTCGACCAATTAGCACATAAAAAAGCTGAAACCCTGTCTTACGGTCAACAACAACGTATTGCTATTATCAGAGCATTGTGCCAACCTTTTAAATTGTTACTACTTGACGAACCCTTTAGCCATATTGATGAGGCTCAAATTGCAAATGCCATCACGCTTGTAAATAAAGAAGTTGCCACTAACCAAGCAACCTTAATAATTGCTAGTTTAGGAGACACATATAATATTGACTACACTAAAACAATATTATTATGATTGATCAACTTTTAAAAAAACAGGTCCATAAATCACAGCTATTATTTTTTGCGCTAAGCTCTAGTTTAGGATTAGGTATTTTATTAATTGTAGTTCAATTATTAGTTGATACACAATCCATCTTTAATTCTAAAAACGACTTATTAGGTAACCAAAATTTAATAATATATAAGGACTTAGGACGTGATAATGCTTTTACATCTGATGAAATTACTGAGTTAAACGCTCAACCATTTATTAATAAAACAGGTGGTTTTACACATGGTACTTATCGTGTTTTGGCAAGTGTTACGTTTCCTAATCATGCAGGAATATCAACCGAAATGTTTTTAGAGGCTGTGTCTGATGAGTTTATTGACATTACCAATGAAGACTGGAAATGGCAACCAGGAGATAAAGAAGTGCCAATAATTATTCCTAAAAACTATATTAATTTATATAATTTTGGATATGCAACTAGCTCTGGATTACCACAAGTTAACGAGAAAATAATAAGACAAGTCCCTATAGACTTAACGTTATCCGGAACACATAAAACAGAAAATTATCGTGCGTATATTTTAGATGCTTCAGAAAAAATAAATTCTATATTAGTCCCAGAATCCTTTTTAAACTATACCAACAAAAAATTAAGTCCTTTAAAGGCAAATAAAATATCACGTATTATACTTGATGTTATTAATCCATCTGACCCTAAATTATTAGAATTTTTAGCTTCAAAAAAATACAATTACTTATCCAACGACATTCAAAACTCTAAACTTAGCTATGTTTTAAAACTAATACTTAGTATTGTATTAGGTATTGGCTTATTAATTACCATTCTGTCTATTTATCTTGTTATTACTAACATTAATTTACTTATTCTAAAAAATAAGCAAACCATAACACAACTTCATTTTTTAGGATACTCTAAAGTACAAATAGCAAAAGTATATCATGCTATTGCTTTTAAAATTTTAGCTGTTTCAATTATTATAGCACTAACCCTTAGTATTATTTGTAAGTATATATTTTCGCCATATTTAAGTGTTTTACAAGTACAACCAAATATAACTTCTATAATTTATTCTGTAATATTAAGCGTATTGATTTTTATTAGCTTAGCCCTGTATTATCGTAAACATACTAATAGTAAAATCAAACAAATGTTAAGACCTAATACAAGTCTACTATCTTCTGAAAATTAACTTATCTTTGCAAGATAAATTATTACGATTATGACACTTCAAGATATCCCTAAAATTAAACATACAGCTAGCAACAACTTTTTTTTACTTTGTGGTCCTTGTGCTATTGAAGGCGAAGAGATGGCTTATAGAATTGCCGAAAAAGTTGTTACTATTACTAATAAGTTAGAAATACCTTACGTATTTAAAGGTAGTTTTAAAAAAGCTAACAGAAGTAGGATTGACAGTTTTACAGGTATTGGTGACGAAAAAGCTTTAGAGATTTTAGCTAAAGTGTCTGAAAAATTTGACATTCCAACGGTTACAGATATTCACGAAGTTAGTGATGCTGCAAAGGCTGCACAATATGTAGATGTTTTACAAATACCTGCATTTTTGGTACGTCAAACAGATCTTGTAGTTGCTGCTGCAAAAACAGGTAAGGTTGTTAACCTTAAAAAGGGACAATTTATGAGTCCTGAAGCAATGAAGCATGCGGTACAAAAAGTAAAAGATGCAGGAAGCGACAAAGCTTGGATTACAGATCGTGGGACGATGTTTGGTTACCAAGATATGATTGTGGACTTTAGAGGTATCCCAACAATGCGTCAATATGCACCAACTGTATTAGATGTAACACACTCTTTACAACAACCTAATCAAACTGCTGGTGTCACTGGTGGAAGACCTGATATGATCGAAACTATTGCTCGTGCTGGAATTGTAAATAATGTTGATGGTTTATTTATCGAAACACATTTTGATCCTGCAAATGCAAAAAGTGATGGTGCCAATATGTTACACCTAGATAACTTGGAAGCGTTATTAACTAACTTAACTGCTATTAGAAAGACTATTAATAGCCTATAATATCCCTTAAACATAATAACAAATGAAACATTTATTAAGGCAAATAGCCTTAGTGGGTCTTACCCTATTGTCTACATTAACATTTGCTCAAGACAATATTGACTTACAAAAATACACTGCTAACAACAAAGGAAAGTTTTATATCAGTTGGGGAGGAAACAGAGAAACATTTTCTGAATCTGACATTAGGTTTAAAGGTAATGGTTACGACTTTACTATTGACAACGCTACTGCCGAAGACAAACCTAAAGGTTGGCATATAGATTATATTAATCCAACTAGAATGACCATACCACAAACTAATTTTAAAGCTGGTTATTTTATTTCTGACAAATACAATATTTCACTTGGTGTAGATCATATGAAATATGTAATGAACAGAAACCGTAGCCAGAATGTTACAGGTTATGTTAACCTTCCTGCAGATGAAGAAGGTAGTGTGTTTAACCAAGAATTTGATGGAAGTGAGTATGTTGTTTCAGAAGATTTTTTAAAATTTGAACATACCAATGGGTTAAACTACGTGTATTTAGAGTTAAATAGATTTGATGATATTTCTTCTATCTTTAAAATTAATAACACTGATAAATTTCAATTAAATATTACTGAAGGTCTTGGTGCTGGAGTGCTATATCCTAAATCTAATACGACACTTTTAGGTAAAGATACTTATGACGAGTTTCATTTATCTGGATATGGATTTTCTGCAACTGTAGGTTTAAACCTTACCTTTTTTAAATATTTTTTTATTCAAACAGATTTAAGAGGTGGCTTTATTAATATGCCAGATATTAGAACAACAAGTAATGCTAATGAGAGTGCATCGCAACATTTTTGGTTTTTACAACGTGTTTTTTCAATTGGTGGACGCTTTAGACTATAGTCTATTGCAACGTTAAAGCTTCTTGCAATACAGCATTAATTACGGTATCATCTATTTTGTCCAAAGACTTGTATCTTAATGATATCATTTTTTTCCTATTTTCAATAACATGATGTGTCTTAAAAACAGTTAATTGATTGCCTTTAACAAAAACCAAATCAACAAATTGATTTTTATGACTTGCATTTAAATAACAAAATGGCATTCCGTTTACGTAATAAAACGGAATGCTCCATTTGTACTTTAATTCAAAGTTGATTATTGCATGCTCAATAATAACCTGCAAATGCAATAATATAGAACGATAGGGTTCCGGTTGTTTTAAAATATAATGCGCTGCAGGATTCACTTTTTTCTATAATATATGTAGTAAGCTAAGCACACCAATAGCTAATAATGCTACACCTATAATAGCTTTAAAAGGCATTAACTTGTCTGATATTTTTCTTAATGTCTCTTCTAAAGCAGGCACTTTTCCAAATACGTGAGTTAACAATAGTATACCTCCAATAATACTTACAATACTAAAAATACCAAACCCTCCTCCTAGTATAATTAAAATAGGCAACACTATAAGTGCGCCACCAATAACGGTTTGAAAAGGTGCTAAAACACCTGCAATTTTATTAAAAAAATTAGCTTCACCATCCCATTTATCTAAAGTAGCTAATCCTAATAATAAGCCTCCAGAAATGTTAGCAATGTCTAATAGTAATCCTGTTAATGCCATGATTTATTTGATTTAAATTGGTTAGATTATAAATTTATGAAAAATAAACCATGCATTGGGCAAATGTTAAAATGAAAATTAATAAACCTTTAACTTTTATATTCTAATTAATTAAACTTACTTTGTAATTCAAAGTACTTTAATTATGAGCAACAAAGATTATTTAAAAGATATCAGCGAGATTAAAAACCTTATGAATAAGTCTTCTAGGTTTATTTCGCTAAGTGGTTTATCTGGAATTTTAGCTGGTATCTATGCACTTGTAGGTGCTGCAATGACCTATTATTACGTAACCACCTATAGTTATGGTACATTATTATTAGATGGATGGGTTTTTAAAACCATAATATTTATACTATTTATGGTTGCTTTTTTAAGTATTGTTACTGGTATTTATTTAACTACTAAAAAGGCAAAAAAAAATGACGAAAAAATTTGGGACACCTCATCAAGACGATTAATATTTAATTTTCTAATTCCGTTAGTCGTTGGTGGTTTATATATTTTAATAATACTTAGCCAAGGTCGCTATGGTCAAACAGGTGGTTTGATGCTAATATTTTATGGTTTGGCATTAATAAATGCCTCTAAATATAGTATTGGAAACATAAAATATTTGGGCTATACCGAAATTATTTTAGGACTTATAGCAACACTTTATCCTGGTTATGGTTTTTGGATTTGGGTTATTGGTTTTGGCTTTATGCACATTATTTATGGTACTTATATGCATTTTAAATACGATAAAAAATGAGCATTGAAGTTCCGATTATATTAACAATCATAGCAATAATACTATTTTACACAACTTTCTGGGTTGTAAAAAAGTACAATCATAATTTAAAAAAAGCCAAAATCACAGCTATAGTTATAAGTATTATTAGCACTCCTTTAGTGTATTATGGTTTAATATTATTATTGATAAGTTATATCGAGTACATACCAGAGTCAACATTTAATGAACAAAAATGGCGTACAGAAAAAACATCAAGATATAAAATGAGAGATGACATAATTGATAATCAAATTTTAAAACTAAAAAACAAGTCTGAAGTTGTTACGCTTCTGGGAAATCCTTCTAATAGCACTAGTGATAATCAGTGGGTTTATGATTTAGGAATATCTAGTGCAGGCTTTGGTGTTCAGTTTCATAGTTTACAAATCACTTTTAAAAACAATGTGGTAGCAAAAGTTAAAAAGTTTATGATAACAGATTAATTAGCAAAGATTCCTATTTTCGCATAATATAAAATGAGTATAATAACCAACATCAATAAAGTATTTGACCATAGGATTAGGCTAGGAATTATGTCTGTTTTAATGGTAAATGAGTACGCAGATTTTAAAACCCTAAAAACGTTATTAGATGCGACAGATGGTAATTTAGCAAGTCACACTAAAGCATTAGAAAAAGCAGATTATATCACAGTAGAAAAACAATTTATAGATCGTAAACCAAACACACGTTATAGTGTTACTAAGTTAGGTCAAGCCGAATTTAAAAAACACATTAATGCACTTGAAAAATTAATCAAAAAACAGTAATCTATTTTTTTATCTATTCACTTTGAAAAACAAAGTACTTTAAAATATGAAAACACATCGTAAACAATTAGTCGCATGGTTATTTAAAATAACACAACATATTTACACCAAATACTTCAAAAAAAACAAACCTTGGCATATAAAAAAACAACACCTATTACAATTTCCAAAAGACACCTTTGGTTATCATTTAGGCCTGTTTTTACAACACAATGGGTTTGAGTTAATTCCTAAAGTAGAACGTCACGACGCCTACCACGTAATGACTGGCTATAATACCACTGAGGAAGACGAAATAGCCTTACAATACCTTTGCTTTGGTAATGGTAAACGCAGCATATACTTGTTTGGCGTGATTACTATAGGCTCCTTAATATTACCAGAATATTGGAAGTATTATATAAAATCGTATCGTATAGGCAAAAATGCAAATGCCTTTTACAATCTAAATTATAAAGGATTACTAAACACCTCAGTTAGCACTTTAAGAAGCTCTATATTTATTAATCTAAATTATTAAAATGAAAACCTATATCAAACTTATAATTATTGCCATAACTATAATGGTACTCGCCATTTTAATGGCGCACTTTTATATTAATTATAAAGCTAAAGACAAACTTTATAATGACGTAAACGTAATTCCTAAAAACCAGGTAGGTTTATTACTTGGCACCAGCAAATACACAAGTAATAACACTATAAACTTATATTACAAATACCGCTTGGAAGCTGCTTATTTACTTTACAAAAACAAAAAAGTTGAACGTATTTTGATTAGTGGAGATAACAGTACTAGTTATTATGACGAACCTTCAACATTTAAACAAGACCTTATCAATCTTGGTATTCCTGCAGATAAGATAATATTAGACTATGCTGGATTTAGAACATTAGATTCTGTTATTAGAGCCAACAAAATATTTGGTTTGGATAGTTTTACAATAATCTCACAAAAATTTCATAACCAACGTGCCATTTATTTAGCACAACACTATAATTTAAACGTTATTGCCTTTAACGCAAAAGATGTAATAAGACGTTACGGTTTGCGCACCAAAGCAAGAGAGTATTTAGCACGTACCAAAGCAATTATAGATGTTATTATTAATACACAACCTAAGTTTTTGGGTCCAAAAATAAGCTTATAATGACAATAAAAATTGATACTAAATTTTTAGCGCTAACACTAATTATACTTTTAACAGAAATTGCAATTGCATACTACTTAAAAAATGGTTTTATACGATTTACAGTTGGCGATTTTCTGGCTTCTATATTAGTCTATTGTGGCCTAAAAAGCATTTTTAAAATACATTGTATTCAGGCTTCAATTTGGGCATTAGCAATCTCTTTTTGTATTGAGTTTGCCCAACTAACAAACCTACTTGACACATTACATTTAAAACATAACAAAATAGCCTCAATCGTGCTTGGCAGCCACTTTAGTATAGCTGACTTAGTCGCATATACATTAGGTATTATCACTATCTATTTTATAGATACAAATTACATCACTAATGAAAACAATTAAACAAATCATCCAAGCAGAACATAAAACCATACTATCTATAATATTCCTAACTTTTTTTAGTTTGGTTTTATTACTAATAAGAATTAAATTAACTAATAATTACTACTATTTATTTTTAATCTGGAATTTATTTTTAGCAGGACTACCCTATTTAATAAGTAGTTATTTAGCAACTTTTAAACACATAAAATCATCAACTCTAATTACTAACAGTTTACTATGGTTACTATTTTTACCAAACGCACCTTATATAGTTACGGACTTATTTCATTTAAAATATAGTAGTCAACATTTACTCTGGATAGACACGTTAATTATCACCATGTTTGCTATTACCGGATTAATTTTGTTTTTTAAATCTGTTTGGACCATGGAAATTATTTTTAAGACTTACGTCGAAAAACATATTGTTGCATTCAGTATTCCGTTGTTATTTATATTAGTTGGTTTTGGAGTTTACTTAGGTCGCTTTTTAAGATTTAATTCTTGGGAAGTATTAAATAAACCATGGACTATATTAGAAACAACAGTATTTATAATACTAAATCCAAATTTAAATTACACAGCGTGGCTATTTACAATTGTATTTGGATTGTTTTTATGTGTCTGTTATTACGCCATAAAAACAAATTACACTACAAACAAAAAAGCTTCCCATTAGGAAGCTTTTTTTTATACTAATTAAATATGAAATTAATTTTAATCATTATCTATAATTGAAATCGTAGCTTCTCCTATCGCACTTGCAGATCCACTTATTAATGTTCCTACAACAGTAAAATTTTCAGTCCCTTCAGCTTCTGTATCATCTGTAATTACAATTGCAAATACACCATTTGTGCTACCTGCTTCAATGGTAATATTAATATTGTTATTACCATAAATACCTTCAATTTGATAATCTTCAAAATCTACTTCACTAGAAACAATTTCAAAATTAATAACAATATCATCGATAGCTGGACTAGATAAAGTAAAAGCATATTCCAAAATATCTCCTTCTGTTACCGTTTGATCATTTACAATTATACTTGGACTAGTTGGCACACTAGTGTCATCACTTGGATCTGTACCATTAGCAGCTTCAATACAATCATCAAAACCATCTCCATCACTATCTGCCACATTAGGATCTGTTATATTACCGTTTGGATTACAGATAGAAAGGTCACTATCAATACCTGATAACTCTTCGCAATCTGTTAATCCATCACCATCTGTGTCTAAATATTCCTGATACAAGTATACTTCTGCAATATCAAATTGATTTGTTATTGTATTAACCGCTTTTACATAAATAATTTGCGTATTCCCATCATCTATAAATGGACTAGCTAATGGATTAACATCAGCTAATGCATCAGCTTCAGTTAAGTAAAAAGTATAGGTATTATTAATTAATTCAAAATAAACCTCTGAAACAATACTATCAAAATCATAAATTAATGATGGGATACAACCTATTCCTGAAACCTCTGTTGCGTAAATTAAGACATCTAAATTATCTAAATAATCTGGTATTGAGTCACCATCACTATCGTCATTCATTGGATCTCCATCACTATCATAATCCTCATCAATAGTATCAACACCATCACCATCATCATCAGTATCCAAATAGTCAGGTACACCATCTTGATCTGTATCGTCATCAGTATAATCGCCATTAGCATTTAAGTCTTCATTAAAATCTAACACACCATCTGCATCAGCATCCAAAAGTGTTGTACAAGACATTTGCGTGCCTAAATCTGTGATAGGAACTGTAAAATTACCTGTTACAAAAGTTGTAGATTGATTGTTTGTTATATCAAAAAACTGCATGGTATACTCGGTATCTGTCAAACAATAATCTATAGATAAATCCAAGATTCCGTCGGTTATTGGAATAATAGATACAGAATTATTATAATTTAAAAAGACATAACCATTTGTAGCTGGAGTACCAGAACAATCGTTAAAAACACCAGTTACATTAGTCGTTTGTGCATTACTATCTGATACTGTTATGGTCAAATTAGTGTCTATATCAAACGGTCCAACAATCTCAGTATAATCATTATCAATACAACCAAAATCCGGAATGGTTACTGTTAATGTTTCGTTAGCAGGAATAATACCACAAACTTCACCATTTGCATTAGTGTACCCTGCAGTTGCAGATGTCCATGATACCGATTCGCGTTGCAATTGTACAATGGTATTAGGCAAAGGATTGTTATTATCATCCACTACAGTAATACACAGTTGAACGGTATCAAAAGCAATGTCACAGTTCCAAAAACTAAAATGAGATACCTCTCCAACGTATTTATTACCCTGTAAAACAGCTGTACCTTCTTCCTTCCAATATCCATATGTTTCGTCAAAATACCATAATGGTATTGTTTCCGGAGGATTAGTAGCATTAGTAGGCACAGGAACAGATAATTCTGCAGTGGTACCTTCTGCGATATTTAAAACCTCACCATTTTCTCCAATTAACTTAACAGCTATCATACCATAAGTTTCTAAAGCTTGTAAATTACCACTCGTATTTTCTGCTATTAAAGCTCCTGGCATTTGCAAAGCCATAGCCTCATTATCTGGATTTAAATGTCTTAAAACAACCTGAACATTTCCTAAATACTCAAAACCATTTTCAGTTTCAAAATCACCTGAAAAATTAACAGAAGTTCCGTTTGGCAAGCCAATATTAAAAGGTTGCCCTGCTCCAATTGTAGCATTTGGATCGGCATCCAATAACATAATGTCTACTTGGTTGACACCACTTGTAGGCACCAAAGATCTAGAACCATCAATAAAACCAACTTTAGACGCTTTTATATAGGCGAATTTTTCATAAACCGTTGCAGACTCCACTGAAAACACTCCGTTTGCATCTGTTACGGTCATCATGTTACCTACGTTAATACTAGCTCCAATAATTGGGTCACCTTCTTCATTTATAACCCTTCCTATAAATCTTGCATCCATAGATGCACCAAAATTTTCTAAAAAAGGATTGCCAGCTTGACCATCTACTTGTTGTTGGTTTAACGGAATATTATTGTCTTTTTCGCAAGAAAAAATTAATAAAACAACAAATAATGATACTATAAACTTTAGTTTTTTCATCTTTTAAGTTTTGTAATGGTTATATTAATATAACAGATTAAGGCCAAAAAGTCCTAACTTGATATTACTCTTTACCGTCTACGTAGTTTTGTAAATAACTAAATCTTTTAGTCAATTTACCATTTTCGGTAATTTTAGCTCTTTTTAAAATACCATCTGCATCATTATTAAAAAACGCAGGAATAACATGTTTTAAAAACATCTCTCCAAAACCTTCACTTGCATCTTTTGGTAGTTCGCAAGGTAAATTATCTACTGCCATTACAGTTATTGCATCTTTATCATTATAAGCTACTTCTTTTTCAGTTTTTGCATTATAACCATAAAAAGGGTCAGCAATAGTGGATGGACGGATTGTTGATGCTACAGGTCCATCAATATCGCAAGAAATATCGGCTATTAAGTTAATTTTAAAATCTGGATGTCTTGCATCTTCTCTTGTAAATAAATAAGGAGCTCCATCACCATAAAAGTGACCTGCTATAAAAAAGTCTGTTTGTTTAGCATAAGGCATAAAATTGCTTTCGTAACCTGAAGGATCTTTATAAAACTGTCCTTTATTACCCACTTTACCATCCTTACGCTTACTATATTCCATAACATCAATTAAGCAATAAACAGGCTCAGTAAAATTAGAGGTTAAGTATAAAGCATCACTGACTTGCTTAATTTTAAGATGATCTAAAATTTCTTGTGCACCTTTAGCTACTTTACCAGTACCAGAAAGCAAAATTTTTATGTTGGGTAATTTAATTTTATCCAGTTCGCTTTTTACTTCATCTAAATCTTTTAAATGCTCTACTTTAGGTAGTGTAAATAAATTATCACGAAGTCCTAAAGCTCTAAAACCGTTGTAAGCACCTACCAAACCAGCATAACGTCCAAAACCAATTAGTCTTGCGCCATTTTGTCTAACAATAGTTTCGTGATCATACATTTCAATATTTTTATCAAGGATAGCTTTTAAAAGCGCTCTATTATAGGGTTGCTTTTTTATTGTATGACTGAAGAAAAAATATTTTTTATTAGGAATAAGCGTTTCTATTGGCACTTCTTTTACACCAAACATCACATCTGCATCTGAAACGTCATCAAAAATCTGAAAGCCATTTTTTTCATATTCATCATCATTAAACACACGAATGTCCGAAGCCTCAATCATTACTTCTGCTTGTGGAAAGGAAGTTTTTAAATTTTTTAAGTCATTAGGAGAAAACACGACACGTCTATCTGGTGGATTTTTACCTTCTTTTATAATTGCAAATTTCATATATCTAAATTTATTCTTGCTAAATTACCTTTAATATTAGGGTTTAGCAAATCAAATTTACTATACACGCTTTACTTCGTTTTCACTTTTTAAAACGTAGTCACCATCCGATTGCTTTATAAAAAGCGCTTTGTTTCCAGAAGTCCCTTCTCTGGTTACTTTGGTACTTTTAATAGTTTTTGTTATTTTTTTAGTGTAGGTTTCTTCTACTTTTCCTTTAGCAGTTCCGTGTCCCCAATCCCATTGTACTTCTGTTCCTGTTTTTATCATCTCTATTTTTTATTTCAATTTAAAAAATATGGCTTAATATTATCTTAAGTTTATTATAAATCTTAAATGGTACAACCTTTGCATTATAATTTTTAGTAATTTTGCAATCCAATAAATAACACAATTTATTAAAATGGGGTCGACTGGTTTTGACATCGAGATTAATTAAATTGTAAGCACGTCGAGTAATGATTTTGTACTCGTTAAACACTTGATCAACTTTTTAATCGGCGAGAATAACTACGCTTTAGCTGCCTAATCCGAATTATAGTAGGATTAAGCCTCGGTACACAAGGTGTACGAGCTTTATGTCTCCGGAAAGCTTTGATTGACAGCGTTCCATTTGAGGCATCGAAAATGTCAATATAGACTTAGTAGCGCTTTGATGCTTTGTTGAAACTAAAAAAGATAAGTTAAAAGTGGGTTGTCTTTAACCAGCTTTTAATCGAAAACCTAAGAAAAGAATAAACGTGTAGAAAGCCTTTTGGTTACTTGTTTGGACGAGAGTTCGATTCTCTCCGACTCCACTTTAAACGCTCTGAAGCATTGATTTCAGGGCGTTTTTTTATGACCTAAAGGAAGAGTCCCTAATTACTATATTACTTTTAATTTCAACTAACTTACTAATAATATTATCTTCAGGCACATTAATTTCATTTATAAGATATTGTACTGCTGTACGTCCTATTTTTTCTCCAGGTTGATCTACTGTGGTTAATTTGGGTTCTATTATAATAGAGTTAACAGAATTACTAAATCCAACAACTGCTATTTCTTCAGGTATTTTTACATTAAACTTATTTAGTGTTTGTATTACGCCTATTGCTGCACCATCTGTAATCGCGAAAATAGCATCAGGTCGTACTTTTGAACTCAATAATATATTGGTCATTCTTTTTCCCTCTTTCATTGATATATCCTCGACACTAATAACCATTTTGGGATCTAGCTCAAGGTTATTATCCTTCAAAGCTTTTAAATAACCCGAATACCTTTTTTCCGAATTATAGGAATATTCACCTTCCTTAATTATAGCTATTCGCTTTTTTCCAATATTAATTAAATGTTCAACTATATTATAGGCTGCTTCCTCATCATTAATTGTAATTTGGGTGCATGGAATTTTATTTGAAACCTTATCAAATAAAACAATTGGAATTGTATTTAACGTTGCTAATATGTGATCAACTTCTCTAGTACGCTTGGTTAGTGAAGCTAATATACCATCCACACCAAATTGTATCATGGTATTAAACATCTCTTTTTGCTTTTCTACATCATTGTTAGATTCTGATATAATTACCCTAAATCCTTTACTTTCTGCCTCTTCCATAATACCTCTAACAATAGTCGTAGTAAAGTAATGTGTTATATTGGGTACGATAACACCAATAATGTTAGATCTATGATTTCTAAAACCTTTGGCAAAAATGTTTGGTACGTAATTTAATTTTAATGCTAATGCCTTTACCTTCTCTTTAGTTTGCACGCTAATGTCTGGATGATCATTTAATGCTCTAGAAACTGTTGATATTGATAATTCTAAAGTCTGAGCTAATTTTTTTAAAGTGGTAACTTCTTTCTTCATAAAAATAAAATTTCAAACGTTTTCGCAAACGTTTGCATACAAATATCGTACTTTTTAGCACACAACAATGCTTAATTCGTAATTATATTAGCCTAACATTAACTAATTCTTAATAAAATGAAAAAACTAACCACCACACTATTATTATTATTTTGTTGTTTTTCAATGTTTGCACAAACAGAAATATCCGGAACTGTAAAAGACAAAGCTGGATTACCAATTCCAAACGCTAACATTTTAATTATTAACTCAAACGTTGGAGCTTCTACAGATTTTGACGGAAATTTTAGTTTTACGGTACCTGAACTTACAGGGTCTAAGGAGTTACAAGTATCTTACATTGGCTATACTACTTTGATTAAAAAAGTAGATTTAAACGGTACGCCATTAACACTTGATATTATCTTACAAGAAGGTAATAATTTAGATGAAATTGTTCTTACAGCCTCTTCTACTTTTAGATCACAAAAACAAGCGCCTTTATCCATTAGTAGTAAAGGCATTAAAGAAATTACTAGACTATCGGCTAACAGTCAAGCAGATATTTTAAGAGATGTACCTGGTATTACTGCTGAAGGTGGTGGTGGAGAAACTGCAACCAACCTATTTGTTAGAGGTTTACCTTCTGGTGGACAATATGTCTTTAACCCTTTACAATACGATGGTATGCCACTTATGAGCACGTTTGGATTAAACTCATCTGCACATGATGTTTACGCTAGACCTGATGTTGGTTTTAAAGGTGTCGAATTTGTTAGAGGTGGATCTGCTGTACTTTATGGTGCTGGATCGGTTGCTGGTATAATTAACTATACAAGTAAAACTGGAGATTCTAATGACGAAAATTTAATTAATGTAGAATGGGGAAATGACGGTAGATTAAAAACTGACTTTTATACTGGTGGACAATTAGGTAGCGAAGATTCTAACACTTATTACGCTTTTACAGGTTTTGTTAGAAAAGATGATGGTCCAATTGAAACTGGTTTAACCACAAAAGGAGTGCAGTTTAGAGGTAATATCAAACAAAAATTTGAAAACGGATCCTTTACAGTACATGGACAATATATTAATGATAGAGCTCAATTTTACTTACCATTACCATTAGATGGAGCGTCAAGAGAACGTTTAAATGGTAACGATGGTGAAGAAGTAAGCCAACTATTGTCTGGTGAACTGGCAAACACTTCATTTTTAACTCCAGGAGGTGTATATGAAAGTCCTATTGAAGATGGTGTCTACACAAAAGGTGGTTACCTTTTAGCAGATTTTAACTATAACCTAAATGACAATCTAAAATTTAAATCAAAAGTAAAATATGCCAACTACCAACATAATTTTGCATTATATGTAGGTGGTAGTGGTGATTATGGTAATCCAATTACTATTAATGATTATGTAGCTGCTATTGCACCAGATAATACAGCATTTAGCGCAACATATCAAGGTGGTGCTGGTAACCAAATTAACGGTAACGATTTAGTGGTAGAAAATCTACACGTAGATAGGTTAAGACCAATGACAGATTATTCTGGAGAGGCTAGCTTTATATTAAATTCTGATGATGGAATACACACCTATACTGCCGGAACATTCTTAGCCAGAACAGAAGCTGAAGATGTTAACTATCAATATAGAGTCCTTTCAGAATTTAATAATAATCCGCAATTAGTTAACTTAAGCTACACTGACGCTGGAGGTAATAATGTAATTTATTCTGAAGGTGGTTTATACAACAGGATTGGTATGACAGCCAATAATTACCTAACGCAAAGTAGAACTGCTTTTTATCTTACAGATGAAATGGTTTTTGACAGATGGCGTTTTGATGTTGGATTCCGTATAGAGTCTACAACTGGTACCTTTAGAAAAGGAGGATTAGAAACCACTCAAGTGTATGAAGACGCTGACTTAACAACCAACTTACAAAATGTTCAATTTGCTGATGGTACTTTTACAACTGGCGAAATTAAAGATACAGATTGGGCATTATCATTAGCAGGTTTATACAAACTAACTGATGCCACAAATTTATATGCTAACTTCTCAAAAGGATACTTTTTTCCGCAACAACGTGGTTTTGGACCAACTCCAGGAATAAGAGATACCAATTATGAGGCTGAAACGATTTTACAAGGTGAAATGGGAGCCAAATTTGGAACAGATAAATTTTCTGGTTCTGTGGCTGCATACTATGTTGGGTTAAGCGACCGTATACGTATAGATCAAGCAATTTCTGGAGGTCAATTAGTCGATCAAGCTAGAAGTGAGCAATCAACACAAACATTAGGTCTTGAAGCAACTGGAAGATATAAATTTACAGAGCATTTAAATGTTTCTGGGACGCTAACATACCAAGATCATGAAATTACAACTAATCAAACTGAAGATTTAGTCAATGGTACAACAAGTACTATTAATGAAGGTAATGAAATTGCAAGACAACCAAACCTTTTAGGAAACTTAGGTCTTAACTACGATAACAAAGTTTTTGATGCAAGCTTTGCTGTTAACCACACAGGAAAAAAGTTTACTGACGACACTAATAACGTAGAGTTAGATGCTATTACAATTGCAAGATTAGGTGCTGGTTATACAATACAAACTAACGAAGATACGTCCTTACGTTTTGGATTATCTGTATTTAACTTATTTGATAGTTCTGGTATTACAGAAGGAAACCCAAGAGCTGGTATTGCTGGTCAATCTGGAGATGGCGAGTTTTTTGTTGGACGACCAATCTTACCTAGACGTATGTTCTTAACAGCAACATTCAATTTTTAATTTATAATAATTTAATTAGTCATATAACTCATCATTTTTTATGCTAAGTAAAGTGATGGGTTATTTTTTTAAAATCAAAAAAACTTACAATCTTTAATGTGTATGAAGGATTTACAAAACAACGCTATTACAGTATTAAACAATAACTGGAAAGATAAATTTAGCATTCCATGCGCAAAGCTTTACCCTTTTCAATGGTTCTGGGATTCAGGATTAATCGCAATTGGTTTCGCTCATTTTGACATGCCTAAAGCCGAAAAAGAAATAGAAACACTGCTTGATGCACAATGGAGTAATGGTTTTATTCCTCATATTATTTTTCATACCGAAACTGACACCTATTTTCCTGGACCTGATTTTCATCGTTCAGATTTACATCCAGAATCTTCCAAAAAATATAAATCTACAGGTATGACACAACCTCCTGTTACTGGTTTTGTTTTAGAAGATTTATACCGTATTAGCAAGGATAGAGACGCTACTTTAAAATTTATAGAGTCCGTAATTGATAAAGTGTATAAAAATCACGAATATTTTTACAACCAACGTGATCCTCAAGATGAAGGTTTAGTTTACATATACCATAACTGGGAATCAGGTACAGACAACTCTCCTATTTGGGATGATATTTGGGACACTATGAATCCTCCTGAATATACTTTTGAAAGACGTGACACAACACATGTTGATGCTGCACAAAGACCTTCTAAAAGAGAATACGATCATTATTTACACATTATTGAAATTGCCAAACAAAACAATTACAATGATCAAAAAATAGCAGAGCTTTCTCCCTTTTTAGTTCAAGATCCATTATTTAACGCAGTACTTTTAAAATCTAATCAAAGTCTAATAGATTTATATCGTATTATAGGAAATAAAAACAATAACGATAAGATACACCAACTTCAAAAATGGCAAGACAAAGGGACTAAATCATTTAATAATAAACTCTATGATGAAGAACTAGGTGTTTATGTACATTACGATTTAAGAAACGAAAAATTATTAAAACACATATCTTCCTCTTCTTTTGCACCACTTTTTGCTAATCTACCAAGTGAGACTAGAGCAGAAAAAATGGTAGATATAATGATGGAAAAATTTGGTAACCCAGATCAATATCTGTGTGCATCATTTGATCCAACTAGTGATAGATTTAATCCTAAAAAATATTGGAGAGGTCCAGTTTGGGTGAATTTAAATTGGATGTTATATTATGGGTTAAAACAATATGGTTTTTATGACATCGCCAAAAGAATGAAACAGGATACCATTGAGATTATTGATAACAATGGGTTTTACGAGTATTTTGATTCTAGAAAACAAGAACATAAAAATGGTAACGCAGGTTATGGAGGTCATAATTTTTCATGGAGTGCTGCATTATTTATAGATTTATTAAATGAATAAATAACCCACTAGCTTTAACCACATGAATTATATAGACTACATCATCATCATATTATATTTAATCGGATTTTTAGGGATAGGGTATTTCTTTAAAGAAAATAAAAACTCTAAAGATTACTTCCTTGGTGGTCAATCAATGGGATGGTTCCCGTTAAGTTTATCAACTATGGCAACCCAATTATCGGCTATTAGCTTTATATCTGCACCAGCATTTGTTGGTTTAAAAGAAGGTGGTGGATTGCAATGGTTAACCTATGAGTTTGGTGTACCTTTAGCTATGGCGTTTTTACTAATTGCCATAATACCTACCTTATATAATTCTGGTATTGTTAGTGTTTATGAATATCTAGAGCGTCGTTTTGATGCCTCTTCAAGGCTACTTATTAGTTTTGTTTTTCAAATTAGTCGCTCTGTAGCAACAGGTGTTATGGTATATACTATGGCACTTATTTTACAAGCTACCATTGGTATAGAGTTTTGGATTTCGATATTAATTATTGGTGTTATAACTATGGTATACTCCTTTCAAGGTGGAATGAAGGCTGTAATTTGGGGAGACGTCATACAAATGTGTATTCTCTTTTTTGGTATAATTATTTGCTTATTTTATGGTTTAAGCGAGCTAGGTGGTTATGATAATTTTATAAATCTTGTTGATAAAGACAGATTAACTGCAGTAGATTTTTCTAAATGGGGATTTAATAATGCCGATAAAAATGACGAATTTGGTTTTTGGCCAATGGTAATTGGAGGTTTCTTTTTGTATGCTTCCTATTATGGTACAGATCAAACACAATCACAAAGACTACTATCTGCAAAAGGATTACCTACCATAAAAAAATTATTACTAGCTAATGGATTGTTTAGATTCCCAATTACATTAACCTATTGTATAATGGGATTAATTTTAGGAACATTATTATTACAAGACGCTAGTTTTCAAGAGTTATTAAATACAGTTTACCAATCCAATATTACAAGTTTAGAAGGTAAAAAAGCCGACTTAATGGTACCTGTTTTTATAATTAAATACTTACCAAATGGTGTAATCGGTATTTTAATAGTTGCAATAATGTCTGCTGCAATGTCCTCTTTAAGCAGCACAGTAAATTCATTATCTGCAGTAACCTTAGAAGACTTTATAAAACGATTTAATCCTGATATGCCAGACAAAAAATACGTACAATACTCACGTTTATTATCTGTATTCTGGGGATTAGTATGTTTGTTTTTTGCGTTTTTCGCCGGAAGTATAGAAGGAACTGTTATTGAGGTTATTAACAAAATAAGTTCTATTTTTTATGGTCCCATTTTAGCTGCTTTTATATTAGCTATTCTAACTAAAAAAACCCACGCTTTAGGTGCTAATATTGGTATCGTTATAGGTGTGTTATTTAATATGTATTTATGGCTATATGTACCAAGTATATTTTGGTTTTGGTGGAATGCAATAGGTTGTTTAGTGACTGTTATAATAGCCTTAATTGTAAGCTATGTTATTAAAAAAGAAACCAAACCAGGTTTAGATATTGAAGTCTATAAAGCAGGTAAAAAAGAAGTCATTATACTATTATCATACTTTGTTTTAATTGTGCTGTTTGCAATTTTTATTAGTGAAATTTTAAATTAAAAGTTAACATGAAAATAGTAATTGCTCCAGATAAGTTTAAAAATTCACTAACCAGTTTAGAGTTTTGTAATATCGTTGAAAAACAGCTTAAAAAAGAGTTGCCTTATGCCAATATCGTAAAACTACCATTAGCAGATGGTGGTGATGGTACCATTGACATTGTCAAACATTATTTAGATGGAGAAACTATCAAGACTACAGTGTGTAACCCTTTATTTACAGCAATTGAGGCCAGCTATATTTATGCACCAAAATATGAAACTGCATTTATAGAAATGGCAGAAGCCTCAGGTTTAAAGCTTTTAAAACCAGAGCAATTAGACTGTAAAATAACTTCAACATTTGGAACCGGCCAGCTTATTTTGGACGCTTTAAACAAAGGTGCAAAAAAAATAATACTTGGTATTGGTGGAAGTGCTACAAACGATTGTGGTATTGGCATGGCAACTGCATTAGGATACCGTTTTTTGGATAAAAAAGGTGAAATAGTAAACCCTATTGGCAAAAACCTGTCATCTATAAAATCCATTGACGTTAGTCAAGCAAATCCACAAATTTTTTCAACAGATTTTAAAATAGCTTGTGACGTTACTAATCCATTATATGGTAAAAAAGGTGCTGCTTACGTTTATGCTGCCCAAAAAGGAGCTAATCATCAAGATATTTTATTACTTAATAAAGGACTTAAAGATTTTTCAAAATTAATCAGTCAAATCTTTAAAATAGATCCACAGTCAATACCTGGTTCTGGAGCTGCAGGAGGCATGGGAATAGCTTCTAAAATATTTTTAAACGGAACGCTTGAAAGCGGAAATAAATTAATTAAACAGTTATCAAATTTTGATAATCAAATTTCAAATGCAGACTGGATTATTACTGGAGAAGGCAAATTGGATAATCAAACGTTATCCGGAAAAACTATTCAAGGTGTTTTAGATACCTCAACTAAAAATAATATTAATGTAGCAGTCTTTTGTGGTGCGATTGACATTAACGAAAAAGCACTAAAAAACATGGGAATTAATTATGCTTCACAAATAATAAACGAAGCAAAAAACTTAGATGATGCCATGCAAAACACTAACATACATCTTAAAACTATGACTAAAAAATTTATTGGTCATATCAAACAACTTAAATAAAATGAAATTATATCCCTTAACTTTCAATCCAGTTTTTAGCTACCGTATTTGGGGAGGAAACAAATTAAAATCGGTATTAAATAAGAGTTACTCCCAAGACAACATAGGCGAATCTTGGGAGATTTCTGATGTTGAGGATAACCAAACCATTGTAAATAATGGTAATTTAAAAGGGAATACGCTAAAAGATTTAATTAAGACATTTAAAGGTAATTTTCTGGGACATAAAGTATATCAAACATTTGGCAACAACTTTCCGTTGCTAATAAAATTTATTGATGCCAAAACACCTTTATCCATACAAGTACATCCTAGTAATCAGTTAGCTAAAAAAAGACATAATTCATTTGGTAAAAATGAAATGTGGTACGTAATGCAAGCTGAAAATGAAGCCGAATTAATTGTAGGTTTTAATCAAAAAATTAGTAAAGAAGACTACGTAAACCACCTTAAAAACAACACCTTAAAAGATATTTTAAATATTGAAACAGTAACATCTGGAGACACCTTTTATATTCCTACTGGACGTGTACATGCTATTGGAGCAGGTGTTTTACTTGCCGAAATCCAACAAACCTCAAATATTACTTATCGTATTTATGATTATGATAGGGTTGACAAAAAAACAGGACAAAAAAGAGAGCTACACACCAATCTAGCTTTAGACGCTATAAACTACGATTTTTACAAAAAATATAAAACGGATTACAATCAGGTATTAAACACACCAAATCAATTGGTAAATTCCGAGTATTTTAAAACTAATATAATCGAATTAAACACCAAGTTAACAAGGGATGTTACAGCAATAGATTCGTTTATAATTTATATATGTGTTCTGGGAGAGGTTATAATTAACACGCCTGACGACGCTACTAATTACAGCTTAAAAATGGGACAAACTATTATTATTCCTGCTTGTATTAATCTAATAACAATTCATGCAAATTCTGCTAAACTAATTGAAGTCTATTTGTAACATCTAGCAAAAAAAAACCCAATCTGAAAAGATTGGGATTTTTAATTAATTCTTTTTATAAGGTAATCCATCATGTTTCCATTTAGAGAAACCACCTTGCATATCGTATATTTTTTTAAATCCTAAGTCTATCATTTTTTCGGCACACTTAGCACTTCTACCGCCTTTTTGACAATACAATAGCACAGGTTTTTCCCTATCTAAGGTTTTAATATCATCCTCAAATGTAGGCGACATAAAATCTATATTCTGTGCTGATGCAATAAATCCAGAATTGTATTCCGCTGGTGTCCTAACATCTATAAACTGAACATTATCAAGAGTCAATAGTGTTTGCATTTCCTCTGGAGAGACAACCTTTATTTCACCTTCAACATTTTTTTCACAACTCAGTGCAACAAAAACTAAACACAAACTTAATACTAATGCTATTTTTTTCATACCTTTTTTATTATTCAACTGGTCCTGACCACTCACTAAATCCTCCTAGAAGATTGTAAGTAGTATCAAAGCCTAATTGATTCATTATTGCGCATGCTTGGGCACTTCTTCCACCTGATCTACAATACACGTAAAAATTCTTAGATTTATCTAACTCCTCGACAGCATAAATAAATCCCTGTCCTTTATAAATGTCAATATGTATTGCATTAGGTATTTTTCCTTCTGCAACCTCTTCATCTGTTCTTACATCAAGGATGACTGCGTTATCGTCTTTTTCTAATTGGTTTACCCAATCCGATTGAATTAAATCTGCCATAATATTTATACAATTAATTTTAGCACAAAATTAACACATATATAGTATATAGACGTAAAAAAATCCGAAATGTTACATCTCGGATTTTTATTTATTATAATTGATAGTTTTTTTTAAACTTTAATAGAACAACCTATAGCTTTAGTTTCGTTAATTTTTACTTCTTTATTATTTAATAGGGCATCAACCGCATCTTCTACATACTTAGTTTTTACAGCATTTGCATCTTGATAATTATCATCAATTGCACCAATATATTTAACTACATTTCCTTTTTGTTCTTTTTGCAAAACATACACATGTGGTGTTTTTGTTGCTCCATATTGCGGATAAATGTCCTGACCAGCATCCATCAAATAAGGAAAAGTAAATCCCTTTTCCTTAGCTCTAGTTTTCATAGCTTCCATATTATCTCCTGGTTTAACGGTTGTATTATTAGGCATAATGGCAATTACTGGATAACCTACATCTGCATACTTTTTATTTAAACCTTGCACTCTATCCTCATAAGCTACTGCGTAGGGACAAGTATTGCAGGTAAATACAACTATAAATCCTTTAGCATCTTCAAAATCTGACAAAGACACCACATTACCATCAATATTTTCAAGTTCAAAATCCGTTGCTACATCACCTATTTTATATCCTGAATCAGCACTATTAGTCTTTGTTGTAAAAGCACTAACCGTTATTATAACGACCAACACTAAGGTTAATTTAAAAATTTTTTTCATAATTTATTGTTTTAAAAATTGTTTTAATTCTGTTTCTAACGCTATATAATCAAATGATTGTTCATAAAAAACTGTCTTTTGGGTATTGTAAATTAATGTTGCAGGAATTGCTCCTGACCAATTTTTATCTACTTTAGGTATCCATGTATTAGCATCAACATCGTTTAAAACTATAACCTCACTTTTTAATTTATTTTTCAATAAAAAAGGTTTTAATTTACTTTCAATCTGCTTTGGAAAATCTAAACTCACCAAAATAACTTCTACCTTTTTGTCTGCATACGTTGTATTTAATTGTTCAAAATAAGGTAATTCTTTAACGCATGGTGCACACCAGGTCGCCCAAAAATTTATCACATAAGTTTTACTCTTATCCTTAGCAGCAAGGTATTGTTCTAAACCGTCAAAATCGACAATTTTTAAATCTTGCTTTAAATAAGGTGCGTCTACTATTTTTATTTGATTACTATTCAATATACTAATATACTGGTTTCCAAAAGCAAAAAAAGTAAAGGTCAATATTAAAAATAAGTGTTTCATAAAGTAAATTTAATATTTATTGTTTTCATCTTTTCAGTTTTAACAAATAATTAAAGGGGAAAATAATTTGTAAACTAACTTTTGATTTATATCTTTGAACTTTATAATAAACATGAACACAATTTTAAATCATACTTGGTGGTGGAATAATCGAAATCAAACTTCGTGAACTAACGCTATACGTATTATTTAAGTAACTATACAAAAAAGGCTTGTCATTCACGACAAGCCTTTTTTTTATTTCTGAACTTGTTTCAGAAAACACAAACAAAATTAATAATATCTCTAATAATGGAGATACTGAAATAAATTCAGCATAATAAAAATGAAAACATTCAGTTTATACACACATTACAAAAAAATATTAGCAGACACCATTACTCCTGTTAGTATCTATTTAAAAATTAGAGATAAATATCCTAATAGTATTTTGTTAGAAAGTAGCGATTATCACGCTAATGACAATAGTTTTTCTTATATATGCTTTAACCCAATCGCCTCAATTAAAGTTGACGATAAAGCAATTACACAAACATTTCCTGATGGTAGTGAAATGAAAAACAAGGTGCGTAATGTAACCGAGATGATACATAAGTTTACCAAACGCTTTAAAGTAAAATCGGACGAGGATTTTAAGTTTATCAACAACGGAATATTTGGCTACACAGCTTATGATGCTGTTAAACACTTTGAAGATGTAGAGATTTCTAAAAAACCAGATTCTTTAGAGATTCCTGACGTTTACTATGCAGTTTACCAAAATATAATTGCTATAAACCACTTTAAAAACGAAGCCTATATTTTTGCACATTGTTTTGAAACAGAAAACAATATAGACGAAGTTTTACAACTAATAAGCTCTAAAAACTTTGCGACTTATAAGTTTACAACAAACTCTGATATACAATCAAATTTAACGGATGACGAGTATAAAGACCAGGTCCTATTGGCCAAAAAACATTGTGCTAGAGGTGATGTGTTCCAGTTAGTATTATCTAAAAAATTCTCGCAAGGTTTTAAAGGTGATGAGTTTAATGTCTATCGTGCCTTGCGCAGCATAAACCCATCGCCTTACCTATTTTACTTTGACTATGGTGACTTCAAGATTTTTGGAAGCTCACCAGAAGCACAATTAGTCGTTAATAACGGTCAAGCCGAAATACATCCAATTGCCGGAACATTTAAAAGGACTGGAAATGATGAGGAAGACCAAAAGCTAGCTAAACAACTAGCCGAAGATGATAAGGAAAATGCAGAACATGTCATGTTGGTTGACCTTGCCAGAAATGATTTAAGCAGACATGGTAGCGAAGTCAAAGTTGTAACCTATAGGGAAGCACAATTCTTTTCTCATGTTATTCACTTAGTTAGTAAGGTAACCGGAAAAGTACACGAAAATACACCAACAATGCAGGTAGTAGCAGACACCTTTCCTGCAGGAACATTAAGTGGTGCTCCAAAACACAAAGCCATGCAACTTATTGAAAAATATGAAAAAACTAGCAGAGCCTTCTATGGTGGAGCAATTGGTTTTATGGATTTTGATGGCAATTATAATCACGCAATTATGATTAGGACATTTATGAGTAAAAACCATCATTTACATTGGCAAGCTGGAGCAGGTCTAGTCTCTAGATCTAACCCAGAAAGCGAGTTACAAGAAGTATATAACAAATTAGGAGCATTAACAAATGCTATAGAATTAGCCAAAGAGATATGAGAGTTTTAGTAATAGATAATTACGATAGTTTTACTTATAACTTAGTTCACTATTTAGAAGACTTAGATTGTGAAGTTACTGTAAAAAGAAATGACAAATTAACCTTGGACGAAGTCGAAGCTTTTGATAAAATTGTACTTTCTCCAGGTCCAGGAATTCCTGACGAAGCTGGTTTACTTAAAGCAATAATTAAAACTTATGCACCTACTAAAAGTATTCTAGGCGTATGTTTAGGTCAACAAGCTATTGGAGAAGTTTTTGGTGGTAGTTTAATTAATTTAGACAATGTATATCATGGTGTATCAACAAATGTAGATATTGTGGTTGACGATGAGGTACTGTTTAAAAACATGAACAAAACTATTGAAGTCGGACGTTACCATTCGTGGGTTGTAGACCCTAATTTACCTGAGGTTTTAGAAGCAACATCCTTTGACCAAAATGGACAAGTCATGTCGTTAAGACACAAATTTTACGACGTAAGAGGTGTGCAATACCATCCAGAAAGCGTACTAACACCAAACGGAAAACAAATTTTAGAAAACTGGATTAAGAGTTAATATGAAACAAATACTAAACAGACTAATTAATCAAGAAAGCATCACTGCAGAAGAAGCTAAATACCTTTTAGTCAACATATCTGAAGGCGCATATAATCAAAGTCAGGTAGCCTCTTTCTTAACGGTTTATATGATGCGAAGTATAACTCTAGAAGAGCTTCAAGGGTTTAGAGATGCATTGTTAGAATTATGTATTCATGTAAACTTATCAGAATTTGATCCAATCGATTTATGCGGAACTGGAGGTGACGGAAAAGACACTTTTAATATTTCAACCTTGGCATCATTTGTAACTGCTGGAGCTGGAGTTAATGTGGCAAAACATGGTAACTATGGTGTGTCATCAGCTTCTGGATCTTCCAATGTCATGGAAGCTTTAGGCATTCATTTTTCTAACAAAACAGATTTTTTAAAATACGCCTTAGAAAAAGCAGGAATCTGTGTTTTACACGCACCTCTGTTTCATCCTGCAATGAAAAACGTTGCTCCTATTAGAAAAGAATTGGGTGTAAAAACATTTTTTAATATGCTTGGACCAATGGTAAATCCAGCATTTCCAAACAATCAAATGGTAGGTGTATTTAGCTTAGAGCTACAACGCATATATGGTTACTTATACCAAAATACAGATAAAAATTATAGCATCGTACACGCATTAGATGGATATGATGAAATTTCATTAACTGGAAATACAAAGATAATTTCCAATACAGCTGAAACGATATTAAACCCTTGCGATTTGGGTCTTAAACAACTTGAACAATCCGAACTATTTGGTGGAAACACAGTTAAAGAAGCTGCCAAAATTTTCAAAAACATTATAAATGGTAAAGGAACAGACGCGCAAAACAATGTGGTTTGTGCTAATGCAGGTTTAGCAATTGCAACAGCCAAACAAATATCACATTTAGAAGGTTTTGAACTTGCAAAAGAAAGTTTGGAAAGCGGACGTGCAAAAACGAGTTTAGAAAAATTAATCGAATTAAGTAAGTAATGGATATTTTAACTAAAATAGTTAACGACAAACGTATTGAAGTTAACTTACGCAAGCAATTAATCCCAATCAAGCAATTAGAACACTCCATTTTGTTTGAACGCAAGACTGCTTCACTAGCCGAAAAATTAAAAAATAGCACGACAGGTATCATTGCAGAACATAAAAGACGTTCGCCTTCAAAACAAGTAATCAATCACGATTTAAATGTCTTTGATGTTGCTAAAGGGTATCAAGATGCTGGTGTTTGCGGTATGTCTGTTTTAACCGATGGAAAATATTTTGGAGGAAGTTTAGACGATTTACTAACTGCAAGAGCAAGTTGCAATTTACCTTTATTAAGAAAAGAGTTTATAATAGATCCGTACCAAATTATTGAAGCTAAAGCTTATGGTGCTGATGTTATTTTACTAATTGCAGCAATCTTAACCAGAGAAGAAATTAAAACTTATTCAGAATTAGCTAAAAGTTTAAATCTTGATGTGCTTTTAGAAGTGCATAACCAAGACGAATTACATAAATCTATTATGCCAAGTTTAGATATGCTGGGTGTAAACAACCGTAATTTAAAAACCTTTGAGGTTAGTTTAGATACTAGCAAACAATTAAGTAATTTAATCCCTGACGATTTTGTAAAAGTATCGGAAAGCGGAATAAGCAATATAGAAGCCATAAAAACACTACAACCATTTGGTTATAAAGGGTTTTTAATTGGCGAAAAATTTATGAAAACGGACAATGCTGGTTTAAGTGCCAAACAATTTATCAAAACATTAAACAACTAAGACTATGAAACTAAAAGTATGCGGAATGAAAAATGAAAACAACATCTTAGATGTTGCAGATCTTAATCCAAATTATATGGGTTTCATTTTTTACGAAAAATCATCTCGTTATTTCAACGGAGTCATTCCAGAATTACCAGAAAGCATCAAAAAAATTGGTGTGTTTGTAAATGCAACTTTCGAATATATAAAAGGAAAAGTGGATAAACACAACTTACAAGGTGTGCAATTACACGGTCAAGAAACACCAGAATTGTGTCAACGTTTAAAAGATTTGGACATTGCTGTGATTAAAGTGTTTTCTATAAAAAACCAATTCGACTTCTCTGTTTTAGAACCGTATGAGGACGTTTGCGATAATTATTTATTTGACACAAAAGGAAAAGAACCTGGAGGTAATGGTTACACATTTAACTGGAATGTTTTAAAAAGCTACCCATCCTCTAAACCTTACTTTTTAAGTGGTGGTATTGGATTAAACGAAATAGATGCTATTCTTCTATTTTTAAAAAGACCAGAATCTTACTTATGTTTTGGATTTGATGTTAACAGCAAATTCGAAACTGCTGCAGGTTTAAAAGACACAACAAAATTAAACGATTTTAAACAAAAATTGATAGCACACAATTATGAGTTTTAATATTAACGACAAAGGGTATTACGGAGACTTTGGAGGCGCATATATCCCAGAAATGCTATATCCAAACGTAGAAGAGTTACGTCAAAATTATTTGAAAATAATGGCGGAACCATCTTTTAAAGAAGAGTTTGACCACTTATTAAAAGATTATGTTGGACGTCCTTCTCCACTCTATTTCGCAAAACGATTAAGCGAAAAATATAATACTAAAATCTATCTCAAACGCGAAGATTTAAACCATACAGGAGCACACAAAGTAAACAATACCATCGGTCAGATTTTAATGGCACAGCGTTTAGGCAAAACACGTATTATAGCCGAAACTGGCGCTGGACAACATGGTGTAGCAACAGCAACTGTATGTGCTTTAATGGGAATGGAGTGCATCGTGTACATGGGCGAAATTGACATTGCACGCCAAGCACCAAACGTAGCAAGAATGAAAATGTTAGGCGCAGAAGTACGCCCAGCATTATCAGGAAGTCGCACCTTAAAAGATGCCACTAACGAGGCCATTAGAGATTGGATTAACAATCCTGTGGATACACATTACATTATTGGAAGTGTTGTCGGACCACACCCTTATCCAGATATGGTAGCCCGTTTTCAAGCAGTCGTATCAGAAGAAATCAAATGGCAATTAAAAGACAAAGAAGGTCGTGAAAAACCAGACCATGTTATAGCCTGTGTTGGAGGTGGTAGTAATGCAGCAGGAGCTTTTTATCACTATTTAGACGATACAGATGTTAACCTTATAGCTGTTGAAGCTGCCGGAAAAGGGATTCATTCTGGAGAGAGCGCAGCAACATCAGTATTAGGAAAAGAAGGTATTATTCATGGAAGTAAAACTCTATTAATGCAAACGCAAGATGGGCAGATAACAGAACCTTATTCTATCTCAGCAGGATTAGATTATCCAGGTGTTGGACCAATGCACGCTAATTTGTATACTACTGGTCGTGCCGAGTTTATCTCAATTACCGATGATCAAGCCATGAAAGCTGGATTAGAATTAAGTCAATTAGAAGGGATTATTCCGGCTATCGAAAGCTCCCATGCATTTGCTGTTTTCGAAGACAAAAAGTTTAACCCAGAAGACATCGTCGTGATTAATTTATCAGGTCGTGGTGATAAAGATTTACAAAATTATATCGACTATTTTAAACTGTAATATTTGGGCGTTACCACAAGGGTCAGGCTTTCAAGTCTCGCGAAATCAATATTTTAAAATAATAATCTTTGAGTAATCCTTAACGCTGTATAGCTATACAGTTAGTAATTAGTAAAAATGATGAAAATCTGAAACAAGTTCAGATTGACATAACGATATAACGACTTATCGATGCACAGAAATAACGAAATAAGGACATAATCATATATCTACGTACTAACGTAAATCACAACCACAACGTCATGCTGAACTTGTTTCAGTATCACACAAGACAAAGAAAAACAGTAAACCAGTTTCAGTATCACATAAAAATGAAAACAAGCTATACTTACATATTAACAAATAAGTACAGAACAACATTTTATATTGGTGTAACGTCAAACTTAAACAAAAGAACCACTGAACATCAAAACGGAATTGGCTCTGAGTTTACAAAAAAATATGATTTGAAAGATTTGATTTATTTCGAAGAATTTACTGATATTAATCAAGCTATAGCAAGAGAAAAGCAAATTAAAAATTGGAAAAAGGAATGGAAACTAAATTTAATTAAAGAAAAAAATCCAATACTTGAAACACTAAAAATAATGTGAATCTGAAACAAGTTCAGATTGACGAAACGTAATAACAAATTAAGTCACAACCGCAACGTCATGCTGAACTCGTTTCAGTATCACACAAGAGAATAAAACACAACAAAAGGTCATACTGAACTAACTTCAGTATCCCTAAACAAAAAATAAATTCATTTAAAAATGAACAGAATAAATCAAAAACTGAAAGAAGATAAAAAGCTATTAAGCATATACTTCTCGGCAGGTTACCCAACACTTAACGACACCGTTTCAATAATACAAAACCTAGAAAAAAACGGAGTTGACATGATTGAAATTGGGCTTCCATTTAGTGACCCCTTAGCAGATGGGCCAACAATACAGGCTAGCTCTACGCAAGCATTAAAAAACGGAATGACAACAGAGACGTTATTTACCCAACTAAAAAACATTAGAAAAACAGTCTCAATACCATTAATAATTATGGGTTATTTTAACCCTATGTTACAATATGGTGTTGAGGCGTTTTGTAAAAAATGTCAAGACATCGGAATAGATGGTTTAATTATTCCTGATTTACCAGTAGATGTTTACAACGACCAATACAAAGTTACATTTGAAAAATATGGTTTAATAAATGTCTTTTTAATCACACCACAAACTAGCGTAGAGCGTATTAACTTTATTGACTCTATATCTAATGGCTTTATTTACATGGTAAGTAGCGCAAGTGTAACAGGAGGTAATTCTGGTTTTGGAACAGAACAGACAGAGTACTTTAAACGTATTGCAGACATGAAACTTAATAACCCTCAAATAGTAGGTTTTGGTATTTCGGACAATACAACATTTACGCAAGCCACAACATATGCCAAAGGAGCAATTATCGGAAGTGCTTTTATAAAACACTTAACCAAACACGGTAATACTAAAATTGACACTTTTACAAATTCAATTTTAAAATAAAAATCAAGTATGGCTGCAATTACGTTTAGAGAAGCAACTTTGGAAGACAAACCAAAATTATTACAATTTGAACAACAATTAATTGCCTATGAGCGTCCATTTGATTCCATTTTAAAAGAAGATTGCGTGTATTATGACTTAGATTATTTAATTAAATCTAATGACGCTAAATTAATTGTTGCTACATTAAACAAACATTTAATAGCTTGTGGATACGCCAAAATTATAAAAGCAAAACCGTATCATACCATCGACAGATATACTTATATGGGTTTTATGTATGTAGCTCCAGAATTTAGAGGTCAAGGTGTCATTCAAAATATAATCGAGCAATTAAAACAATGGTCAGTTAGTTTAAATATTTTTGAAACTAGACTAGAAGTTTATAGTGATAACGAATCTGCAATAAAAGCGTATCATAAAAAAGGGTTTAAAAACAGAATGTTTGAAATGAAAATGGATCTTAAATAAACCTTTTAAGATAGTTTAACACTTACTGACAAGACTTTAACTAAGCCTTGTGAGAAAACAACTTAAGTTAATAGTATCTTTACTATGAACCAAAAAAACAATAAATTATGGGAATGATAAAAGATAGAAAGAAATTTGAAACTAAGGTTAGACAAACAAATCCTACAAATCCAACTGCAAATACAAAGTTGGAAACTAATGATTTTGATATCGATAAGTCGACAATTAAAAAACAGCAAAATAAAACAAATAGCTAATCCAAATTAGCCTATTTATTAAATGCCTATTCAGTATATTTGAATAGGCATTTTTTTATTCAATTTCATGAAACTACTCAACGACTTCCGACTAATTATATTACTCTGTTTAACCCTAGGTTTAGCGCCTTTTTTTCCAGAACCTCATATCTGGGGAAAATTACAATGGATTGCAGGTGGTGCAAAAGGTATGCAACTTAAAGATTGGTTTGATGTACTTTTACATGGATTCCCTTGGATACTATTAGTTAGAGTAATAATTGTTAAATTAACAACCAAATCCAATGCTTAACATTGTTTTAATAGAACCAGAAATACCAAATAACACAGGGAATATTGGCAGGTTAGCACTAGCTTCCGGAAGTACATTACACTTAGTAAAACCTTTTGGTTTTGAGCTAAGTGATAAACGTTTAAAACGTGCTGGATTAGATTACTGGAAACACTTAAACGTCGTGATGTACGACTCGGTTGATGACTTTTTTGAGACTAATAAAGACGCAGATTTTGCATTTTTTTCCAGTCATGGAACAAAATCACATTGGGACATTCCTTTTAAGGATAATCAATTTTTAGTTTTCGGGAAAGAGTCCGTTGGACTAGGAAGCACTATAATAGAAAAGCACAAAACATCATTATATAAAATCCCTCTGTACAGTGAGCATATAAGAAGTTTAAACTTAGCAAATTCTGTTGGGATTGTTGTATATGAAGGCTTAAGAAAACTACAAAAATAACTTATGGATTCAAAAAAAAGTAAAATAATTAAATCACTGTCAGAATATGCTCAAATTGCACTTGGTATTATATTGGCTAGTATTGGATTAAAAGCTTTTTTACTTCCAAACCGTTTCTTGGATGGTGGTGTAACTGGAATAGCATTATTAATAAGTAGATTAGTTGATATAAACATATCTTTATTATTAGTTGTGCTAAGTATTCCGTTTTTAATTATTGGTTATTTTACGGTTTCAAGACGCATTATTTTAAAGTCAGTTATTAGTATAATTGGATTAGCACTATTTATTCATTTTGAAAATTTCGAAATAATTACAGAAGATAAGTTTTTAATATCCATTTTTGGTGGTCTGTTTTTAGGAGCAGGAATTGGAATAGCTATTAGAAATGGATCTGTTTTAGATGGATCAGAAATTTTAGGTGTTTTTATTAACGACCGATTTGGAATAAGTATTGGAAAAGCCATCCTACTTTTTAATGTCATATTGTTTACAATTACAGCTTTTGTTATTTCAAAAGAAATAGCCATGTATTCTATACTTACTTATATTGTAACTGCTAAAGTAACTGATATGGTAATTGAAGGTTTTGAAGACTTTATAGGTGTATCTATTGTATCTAAAGATTACGAAAAGATTAAAATCGCAATTATTAAAGAGCTTGGTGCTGGAATGACCATTTACAAAGGAAAAAAAGGGTTTGTAAATAAAAATGAAAACGAAGAATTAGATATTATTCATACGATTATTAACCGTATTGATATCAAAAAAATGTACCGTATTATATCTGATATAGATGATGATGCTTTTATTGTAGAGTTTGATGTAAACAACGTAAAAGGTGGCGTTTTAAGACGCTATTTAGATCGAAAAAAGGGAGAAAAACTAGCAAACTTTTTGTCGCAAAATCCTTTTTAAAAACTATTTGTTTTTTTTCAAATAGCTTAAATACATATTTTCTACCTTAGTCCTAGCCCAAGGTGTACGACGCAAAAATTTAAGACTAGATTTAATAGAAGGATTATCTGTAAAGCATTTAATTTTCACAACATGACCCATATATTCCCATCCATAATGTGATTGTAAATCCGTTATGATTTGTTCTAACTTAATTCCGTGTAAAGGATTATTCTTTTGTGTTTCCACTAACTATTTTCTATTAAGTTTTTAATTTTGACTGCTTTTTCAAAATGATCTAATTGGTGTCTTTGTATCCACCAAGTTGCTGCTTCCATTAATAACTCTGGATTATCATTTTTATTTTTAAAAAAAGCATAAAAAGAGACACCAACAGTGTCTCCTTTTTGAGCTATTTTTTTATTACAAACTTCAATTATTCTATCTTTTAAATCAATAGTCATAACTTGTAATTAATTAACGTCTACTGTCGTTGTTTCTGCTTTTAGTTCTTGACCTATTACGACCACCTGAATTAGATGACGTATTACTTTTAGATTTACCTTTTTCGCCTTTAGGCTTATTATTTCTAGGTTGTTGTCTTCTATTTTGACCTGGTTTAATCGGTGCAGTTGATGCGTTTGGATCAGGCTCAAAACCTTCCAGAATCTCTACTGGTAGTTTCATACCAATTAACTTTTCTATATCGCGCAAAAAAGTAGTTTCGTCTGCACTTACTAAACTAATGGCCTCTCCATTTGCTCCTGCACGACCTGTACGACCAATACGATGTACATAATCTTCAGAGATATTAGGAATTTCAAAGTTAATTACGTGTGGTAATAAGGGTATATCTAGTCCACGTGCAGCAATATCTGTTGCTACTAATACACTAACGCTTCCGCTTTTAAAACCAGCTAAAGCTTTTGTACGTGCACCTTGACTTTTATTACCATGTATTGCAGCTGCTTTAATACCAGCTTTAATCATTTTTTCTACTAACTTATTTGCACCATGCTTAGTACGCGTAAAAACTAATACTTGCTTCCAGTTACCATCTGTAATTAACTTAATAATTAAGTCGGTTTTTTTTCCTTTAGCTACTCTAAATATCTTTTGTGTAATTGCTTCTACAGTCGTGTTTTCTGGTGTAGCTTCAACTTGGACTGGACGATTTAAAATCCCGTTTGCTAACTTTCTAATATCTTTAGAGAATGTTGCCGAGAACATTAAGTTTTGTCTCTTATCAGGCATAAGCTTCATGACACGTTCTATATCGCGTAAAAACCCCATATCTAACATGCGATCTGCTTCATCTAAAACAAAAATCTCGACACGTTTTAAAGACAATAATCCTTGACTTTCTAAATCAATTAAACGACCTGGAGTAGCGACCAATACATCAATACCTTGACGGATGGTTGCTGCTTGTGGCTTTTGATTAACTCCTCCAAAAATTACTGCACTACGCAAGTTTAAAAACTCGCTATACTCTTTTACATTAGCATAAACTTGTGCTGCTAACTCACGTGTAGGCGTTAAAATTAAAGCACGAATAGGTCTATATTTTTCTTTCGGGTTTTCCGATAGAATATGTAATAAAGGTAGTGTAAAACCAGCTGTTTTTCCTGTTCCAGTTTGGGCAGATGCTAAAACATCATGACCTTGTAATACTGGTGGAATTGCTTTTGCTTGAATTGGACTTGGTGTAGTGTACCCTTTTTTACTAATTGCTTTTAGTAAGGCTTCGGATAGGCCTAAAGATTGAAATGACATAAATACTGTTTATTGAGATAAACACTATTTAGTTAGGCTACCTCTTTTAATTTAATGCAAAGGTACTGCTAAATTATGGTTTTAATATTTTTATTAGGTTTTGTTTGTGTTTTAGTGGATTTACATCGCTTAAAACAAAATCACAATAGGCTTACTTTATGTACGTAAACAACAAAGTAAGTCTATCTAAACTTTACTTTATCAATCCTTTAACCTCATCAAAATCTAAACCACCATAATTTCCAGAACTCATTAATAACAAGGCTTTGTTATCAAAATTTTGTTTAAAGACAAAGTCTTTAAACGCTTCTGCATTAGTGTAAATAATTAAATCCTCACGTTGAAAAGCGTTGGCTATTTGCTCATGAGATACTTTATCTAATTTTTTAATTTCTACAGCATGTGGACTATAAAACACTACTGCTACATCTGCAGCATCCAATGCTCCTTTATATTCTTTTAAAAATTCGGCATTTAAACTACTATAAGTATGTAACTCTAAACAAGCCACTAACGTACGGTTTTGATATTGTTCTTTAACAGCGTTAGTAGTCGCCTCTACTTTACTTGGTGAGTGCGCAAAATCTTTAAAAGCAACGCTAGTTTTACTTTCGGCAATTTTCTCTAAACGTTTACTTGCGCCTTTAAAAGTAGAAATGGCTTCGTAAAAATCGTCTTCATCAATTCCCATATGTTGACAAATCCACTTAGCACCTGCTAAATTATTCAAGTTATGTTTTCCAAAAATTTCAATTGGCATTGGACCTTCAGGAGTATCTAATAACGTTTCGCCATCTTCCACTGTATATTCTGGTGTGTGGTATGCAATCTTACGTATTGGATTTGCAGATGCTTCAACTACACGTTTAACTTCTGTGTCTTCTTCGTTATAATTTATACTTCCTCCTTTTACAATACTATCTACAAAAATGCTAAACTGCTCTACATAATTTTCATAGGTAGGAAACACGTTAATATGGTCCCATGCAATTCCGCTTAACAAAGCAATATTTGGTTTGTATAAATGAAATTTTGGTCTCCTATCAATTGGGCTACTTAAATACTCATCACCTTCCAACACAATAAAGTCGTTATCGTCTGTTAGTTTTACCATAACATCAAACCCTTCTAATTGTGCACCAACCATGTAATCCACATCACGATCATGGTAATGCATGACGTGCAAAATCATGGATGTTATTGTGGTTTTACCATGACTTCCGCCGATAACTACTCTAGTTTTATGTTTAGATTGTTCATACAAAAACTCTGGATAGCTATAAATTTTTAATCCTAAATCTTGTGCTTTTAGCAACTCAGGATTATCCGCTTTAGCATGCATACCTAAAACTATGGCATCCAGATTATCACTAATTTTTTCCGGAAACCAACCAAATTGTTCTGGCAATAATCCCTTTGCTGCTAATCTAGATTTAGAAGGCTCAAAAATGGTATCATCACTTCCTGTAATTTGGTAACCTTTGTTATATAATGCTAACGCTAAATTGTGCATTGCGCTTCCGCCAATAGCTATAAAATGTACTTTCATTATCCTTATTTTGTAGAGTACTCAAAGATAGTGATTGCCAACAAAAATCACGGATTGCAAATGCCCTTTTTAATATCTTTTTTAATTACTTAGCGCAAATTAATTTGTGGTTAAATGATATTAAGGGTATTATTGTTTAATAATTTTAGATATACCATATGACTTCGGAGACGTTTAGTACCTTGATAAATAATGATACAGCATTACATTTACTTTTAAATGAGAATGAAATTACGGGTTTTTCAGATTTTTCAAAAATTGATTTTGCTGATGAAGCTTTTAAAACGTATATCGAAGACCAATATATTGAAAGCTTTAAAACTATTTACAATACCTATGCTGTACAATCTACTAACACTGCAAAAACAAATGCTTTTTTAAGGTCTATCCAATTTTTAGCCACAAGAAAAGTAATTGATGTTGTTGCAATCCAGTACCATCCAGAACTGGTTAAAACTTTAGACGTTTTAAAACATGCTAAAGAAACAGTAGATAAAAAGCCAGAAAACTTTAATGTTCCGTTAGTTAAAAATGCTCTAAACGTTACTATTTTAAATATCTGTAACCGTTTGGATAGCTCTGAAATTATAAAAAAAGATAAAAATCAACTTATTGCATATTGCTTATATATCTGTGATGTTTTAGAAGACATTAGTCCTAAACATTATAAAGATATTTATGTTGCTAGAGAGGATATTTTAAAATATCTTCAGAAAATAGATAGCTATTCTGCTTCAGAAAACCACATTTACTTAGCTTCAAAAAAAGGTAAAGATAACGCAACATTTAGAGGTCAAAAGCCAATATTAGAGAAAAAAGTTAAAAAACGTGGCGTTGGTTATTACGCATTAATCGCTTTAGGTATTGCCTATTTTTTATTTAAACTATTTAGACGCATGGGATAATTTTATAATCCTTGCTTAAACGTCTTAAACACATCTATACTTGGTAATTCGGCTATAGCCAAATCAATATATTTTTTAGCATTTGTTACGTCTTGCTTATGCTTATATATTTGCGCTAATCTGTAATTTGCCCAAGCTTTTGGAACACCATCTTTAGCCGAATAATTTTGAATATAAACTTTTAAACAACGCTCTCCTTTATCCAATTGCACGTTATAATCTGCACACACCTTACCTATTTGGTAATGCAAACTGTTGCGTTGGTGTTTTATTTGTGCAGCTTCCAAATTAGAGACTGCTTTTTCTGGTTGTTTTTCTTTTTCGTAAAGCGCTGTTAACTTATCATAGCACGTTAAAGAGCCTCCAACTTTTATTGCTTTTAGGTAATATTCTTCTGCTAATTCTGGCTCATCGTCATATTCATAAATATAACCTTTAGCTAAATAGCCATCTACTTTAGATAAGTTTTCAAGCTCATTTGCATACTTAAAGGACTTACTTTTACTTCCTCCAATAATGCCTGGTAATTGCATGTATAATTCTACTAAAGCCCAACGTGCTTCAATATGATTTGGATCTAATTCTGCAGCTTTTAAAAAAGAGGATTTTACGTCTCCAATAATTCCTAAAGCAGATATTTTGCTTACAGATAAGGCTTTCATCCCTAAAGCACCTCCTAATTTATAGTGGTAGTTTGCTGTATTAGGCTTAGTATTTACTAGCTTTTTATATTCTGCAGCAGCTTCATCCCATTTTTTTTGATGACCATACGCATCACCTAACAACTCAATAGCTTCTAGATTTGCAGAATGATAAGTTACATATGCAGATAATTCCTGTTCTGCTTTAGCAAATTGTTTACTATCAATATAGGTCTTCCCTTTCTCTATTGAGGTCTGAGCAAAAATAGTTAACGGTAATAATAAGGTTACTAAAAATGATTTCATATTGAATGTTAAAGGTTTACAAAAATAGTATTCTCTTGGTATTGTTTTTGATTAATTTGGTTAAATATTATTTAACTTTAAATTTATCACGCGTCACTCATTGAAACGTTTACTTTACACATTTATGCTATTAAAATCGTAAAAAGCAAAGTAACTTGTTTAAAAATTAATAAAATGAAACATATATTATCGCTATTAATGGTATTACTTTTTGCAACGTCCCACTCACAAACCAACAATTATTCCAAACTTTGGGAAACTGTAGAAAATCACGAAATTAATGGTCTTCCAAAAAGTGCTTTAGAAGTTGTAAAAACCATACACGACAAAGCCTTAACAGACAATAACACAGAGCAACGTATAAAAGTTTTACTGTTTAAAAGCAAGTTTGCATTATTACTAGAGGAAGATGCGCAACTTAGCATTATCAATGATTTTAAAGAAGAAATTTCTAAAACAGAAGCACCTACAAAAAACGTACTAGAAAACATGTTGGCAACGTTGTATTGGCAATACTTTCAGCAAAACAGATATCAATTTTATAGACGCACAAAAACTGCACAAAAAGCAGATGCTATTGATTTTAGAACTTGGGATTTAGAAACGCTTTTTACAGAAATCCAAACACTTTTTGACAGCTCATTACAAAATGGATTAATACTTCAACAAACACCAACTCTTCAATTTGAAGCTATAATTACTAAAGGAAAAGACGCTGAAATTTATAGACCAACTTTATTTGATTTTTTAAGTCATAACGCCTTAGAATTTTACAGAACACCAGAAAACAGAATTACGCAACCAGCTTATAAGTTTAGTATTGACAATGAGCAATTTTTAACAGACTCCAAACAGTTTTCTAACTTAAAAATCACCTCTAAAGATTCGACATCACTACAATTACAAGCTTTAAAAGTATATCAGGATTTAATTAAATTTCACTTAAAAGACAAAACACCGTATGCCTTAACGGAATTAAATACTGAGCGGTTAGACTATGTCTACTACAATGCGACTTTTGAAAATAAAGACGACATATATCTAAAAGCACTACAAACAGAAGCTGAAAAAAATAAAAATCATGAAGTTTCTGGTCTTTACCTTTTTAAAATAGCCACGCTTTATAACACACAAGGTTACAACTATAACAAAGACACAAATGCTGATGTAAGATTTAAAATTAAAGATGCTTTAGCTATTTGTAAACAAGTTACTGCTAAGTTTCCGGATAGTAAAGGTGCTGGTTTAAGCAATGCTTTACAGGCTCAAATATTAGAGCCTAGTTTATCCATTCAAACCGAACAAAACATACCAATTAATACGTATTCGCGTTTTTTAATTAGCTATAAAAACATTCAAAACTTAACCTTTAACGCATATGCTATAAGCAAAAAAAAGTATGATGCGTATTTAAAATTATACAAAGAGGAAGACAAAAAAGACTTTATCAAAAAACTAAGCACAACAAAAACTTGGTCGTCTACCTTAAAGGATAAAAACGATTACCAACAACACACCATTGAAACTTTAGTGCCTAAATTAGATAATGGATTATACCTTATCGTTGGACAAACTACAGATTTAAAATCAGATTTTTTTGCATCAGCCTTAACCCAAGTGACTGATATAGCTATTGTAAACTATCAAGATAATAATCAAGATTTTTTCCAAGTCATTAACCGTAATAACGGAGCACCTTTAGCAAACGCAAAAGTAGACCTTGACTATACCTACCGTAACGAGAAAATTCACACTAAAACCACAACAACTAACTCAAAAGGTATTATTGCTTTAAGCAAAACCAATAATTATAATCGCAGTAATATTAATTTAACTGTAAAAACTAATGATGACACTGCCTATTTTGGTAGTTATTACATGTATAATTATAAGCGTAGTCGTGAAGATAATGACACCAATTATCAAGCTTTTGTTTTTACCGATCGTAGTATTTACAGACCATCGCAAACCGTTTACTTTAAAGCAATTGCTTTAAAAAACAAAAACAACAATACTGAGGTATATGCTAATAAAAAAATACAAGTCATTTTATATAATACTAATGGCGAAAAAGCAAGCACATTAGATTTAATTACTAATGATTTTGGATCTGTTTCTGGCGAATTTATTTTACCTAACGATGGATTAACAGGTAATTATAGCATACAAATTAACGATGCAGATCTTTATGGTCAGACTTCTATTTCGGTTGAAGAATATAAGCGTCCTAAGTTTGAAACCAATTTTAATCCCATTACCGAAACGTTTAAAGTTAATGACAGCATTACTATAAAAGGCGAAGCTATTGCTTTTGCAGGTAGTAAAATTACAGAAGCAAAAGTCGTATATCGTGTGGTTAGAAATGTACAATATCCTGCTTGGTACAGATGGTATAGACCAAGTTATACCAGTGAATCGCAAGAAATAACACATGGCGAAACAACAACAAATGCAGATGGTAATTATGAGCTTGTATTTAAAGCTATTCCAGACGAAAAAGTTGATAAATCTGGTTTACCAATTTTTAGTTATAAAGTCACAGCAGACGTTACAGACATTAATGGCGAAACTAGAAGCACCTCAACAATTGTAAAAGTAGGATATCATGCCTTAACAGCGACTATTGACATTGCGGCTACCATTAACAAAACAAAAAAAGACAATCAAATTACTATAACCACTCAAAACCTAAACGGTCAATTTGTAGCAGCCAAAGGCGCTTTAAAGATATACAAATTGCAAGCTCCTGATAATGTATTAAGACCACGACCATGGAGCATTCCGGATTATGAAGGTTTTACCAAAACAGAATTTAAAAACTACTTTCCGCATGATGCTTACAACAATGAGGATAATCCAGAACATTGGGAAAAAGGCGACTTAGTTTTATCTAAAACGTTTGACACAGAAAAATCTAAAACTATAGACCTAAAAAACATCAAAAAATGGCTGTCTGGAGCATACATTTTGGAACTAGAAACCAAAGACAAATTTGGTCAAGAGGTTAAGGATATTGCTAAAACCATGTTGTTTTCCGACAAGGATAAAACCCTTGCAGACCAGCAATTAATTACAGTTACAACAGATGAAACCAGTTATAATGTTGGTGACAAAGCAATTTTAACCTTTGCAAGCGCTGCCAAAAATATAACTGTTACAGTTAGTATAGAACGTGATTATCAAATCACAGAAAACCATACTATTACTTTAAACCAAAACAAAAAAACGATAAGTATACCTATTGACAAAAATGATTTAGGCGGTTTTGGTGTTCATTTTAGTTTGGCAGCATTTAATAGTTACTCAGATGGTAGTCTAACCATAAATGTGCCTTATCCGCAAACAGACTTAGAGATTGAAACACTTACGTTTAGAGACAAACTTCAACCAGGAACAGACGAAACTTGGAGCTTTAAAGTTAAGGGAACAAAAGGCGAAAAAATTGCATCCGAGTTTTTAGCTAGTATGTATGATGCATCTCTTGATCAGTTTAAATCACACAACTGGAATTACTCACCATTTAAACCTCTAACCTATTATACGACTTTTAGAAAAAATAATGGGAACAGTTTTGGAGTAACCCATTTTAGAGTGGATAGGGTTTATGAATACCATAGTTTTAATAATTTAAAAAGCTTTGATCAATTTAATTGGTTTGGATTTGCTATTAATAATAACGGTTGGTTTTATAAGAATTACATCAATTCGCTTAGAGCAAATAAAACTAGAACCTCTTACGATGGTAAAGTTAAAGATGGTTATGTTAAAGGAACTGTAAGTGATGAGAATGGATTACCATTACCTTCTGCTGCAATTGCAGTTAAAGGTAGTACAGAAAGTACAACTACAGACTTTGATGGCAACTTTATTATTAAAGCAAAAACTGGCGCTATTTTAACTTTTAGCTATGTTGGCTATGGGACAATGCAAAAAACAATTGGAGTTGATAACGTTATTAATTTAACACTAAAACCTGACAATGCTTTAGATGAAGTGGTTATAACTGCATTAGGTATTGAGAGAAAGGCTGATGAACTTACAGGTGCAACTGAAAATGAATTTGACTATTATAGAGGAAATGAATACACAAAGAAAGCTATAAATGAAGATGGCACTGTAAAAAAAATCACTCTTAGAGGAAATAGATCCTTAACTGGTGACAATGCAGCGCTAATTGTAGTTGATGGTGTGATAATGTCTGCAGACCAAGTTAGTAATCTTGATCCAAATTCTATCCTAAACACTCAAGTATTAAAAGGTGCTGGCGGAACTGCTTTATATGGATCTCAAGGTGCCAATGGTGTTATAATTATCACAACAAAAAAAGGTATAACAGAAGATTTCTCTCAAGTTAAAGCAAGAACAAATTTACAAGAAACTGCCTTTTTCTTTCCGCAATTAGCTACAGATAAAGATGGTAATGTGTCCTTTAACTTTACAACACCAGAAGCATTAACTAGATGGAATCTTAATGTGTTTGCACATGACAAACAAGGTAATTATGCCCAAAATACACTGCAAACCGTTACACAAAAAGACTTAATGGTGTTACCAAATGTACCACGTTTTTTACGTCAAGGTGACCAAATACAGATTAGCACAAAAATTGCAAATCTTAGCACAAAGGATTTAACAGGTACAGCAGTGCTTCAGTTGTTTGATGCATTGACTGGAAAAGCTATAGATTCGGAATTAGCCAATACTTTAAACCAGCAATCGTTTTCCGCGAAAGCGAAAGGTAATACACAAGTCACATGGACGCTTTCCATTCCTGCTAACGTTAGTGCGATTCAATATAAAATATTAGCAAAATCTGGCGATTTTAGCGATGGTGAACAAAATGCCTTACCTGTTTTAACCAATAGAATATTGGTGACTGAAACCCTTCCAATGTGGATTAAAAGCAACCAAACCAAAACCTTTACATTGGATAAATTAAAGACCAATACGTCGGCTACTTTAAAGCATCACAAATTAACATTAGAGATGACTAGCAATCCTGCTTGGTATGCTATACAAGCATTACCCTATTTAATGGAATATCCATACGAGTGTAATGAGCAAACCTTTAGCAGATTTTATGCTAATGCCTTAGCTAGCCATATTGTTAATAGTAATCCACGCGTTAAAGAAGTGTTTAACCAATGGAAAAATACAGATGCGTTATTGAGTAATCTAGAAAAAAATGAAGAGTTAAAATCTATTTTAATACAAGAAACACCTTGGTTACGTGATGCACAGTCAGAGACAGAACAGAAAAAACGTATTGCTTTACTGTTTGATTTAAATAAAATGAATAATGAGCTAGCACGTGCTAAAACAAAATTAAAAAACAACCAAATGAATAATGGTGGTTGGTCTTGGTTTGGAGATTATCGTGTTAACCGTTACATCACACAACATATTATTACAGGTTTTGGACATCTTAAAAAACTAAATGTGGTAAGTGATAAAGATGAAGACATTACAGATATGGTGGAAAATGCATTACAGTATTTGGATGATGAATTTGAAAAAGAATACAACGACTTAACAAAATATAGTAACACTATAGATTACACCAAAGACCACTTAAGTTATACGCAGTTACATTATTTATACATGCGAAGCTTTTTTCCAGAATTTAAGCTGTCTAAAAAACAACAAGAGATACACAACTATTACTTGTCACAAATTAGAAACTACTGGTTACAGCGTCCATTATATGCTAAAGGGATGATGGCTTTAATAATGAAACGTAATGACGATACGACAACAGCTAAAGCCATTTTAAAATCGGTTAGCGAAAACAGTATTACGTCTGACGAGTTAGGTATGTATTGGAAAGAAAACACAAACTCTTACTATTGGTATCAAGCATCCATTGAAACACAAGCCTTAATGATTGAAGCATTTGCTGAAGCTGGTACAATACTACAAACCGAAGCTAAAAACATTGAAACGATTGATAATCTAAAAATCTGGCTACTTAAAAACAAACAGACTAACCAATGGAAAACAACAAAAGCAACTACAGATGCTGTCTATGCTTTACTATTTCAAGGTAACGATTGGCTAAGTGTTACAGATATGGTTGATGTGGTTTTAGGCGACCAAAAAATAACACCAGAAACTTTAGAAGATGTAAAAGTAGAAGCTGGAACAGGTTACTACAAAACCTCTTGGTCAGGAGAAGACATTACTCCTAAAATGGCTGAAGTTAAACTAACTAAAAAAGGAAATGGCATTGCTTGGGGAAGTTTATACTGGCAATATTTTGAGGATTTAGATAAAATTACATCAGCAGAAACGCCTTTAAAACTAAAAAAACAATTATACTTAAAAACCAATACAGATAAAGGTGAAGTCATTACTGCTATTACTAAAAACACTAAACTTAAAGTTGGAGATTTAATAAGAGTACGTATAGAATTACGAAGTGATCGTGCAATGGAATTTGTACACATGAAGGATATGCGTGCTGCAGGATTAGAACCTATTAATGTACTTAGTCAATACAAATACCAAGATGGTTTAGGGTATTACGAAGCGACTAAAGATGCATCTACCAACTTCTTTTTTGACTATTTACCAAAAGGTGTTTTTGTCTTTGAATATGATTTACGTGTTAATAATGCTGGTAATATGAGTAATGGTATTACAACTATACAAAGTATGTATGCTCCAGAATTTAGTAGTCATAGTGAAGGTGTACGTATTAAGGTCGAATAAATTTAGCTTAACTAAACAAAAAAGCTTTCAATAATTTGAAAGCTTTTTTTATACACATAACTCACTTAACCACAATAAACTACAGTGTAAAAAAAATGATTTAGGCATTTAACCAACCTACTTTGCATTATAAAAAATGGATACAATAGTTTGCAAAAGGGTTAAAAATTATATTTTTAGGCCAAACTAAACTATCCATAATGAAAAAAACAGTATTACTTATTGCTTTGCTTTTTGCATTTTCAATAAGCGCACAAACCGTGTCTTTAACTAAAAGTGAAATTTTTAAAGACTCCAAAAAAAACAGCTCATTAGTCTTTTCTTTAGAAGATGATAATGGAGGACTAATTACTATCAGATCTTTTATAGGTGGCTTTATACCTAAATTAAAAGGGTATTACATTCAGCACTTTGACGCTAAATTAAAATTAATCAAAGAAGTTGAATATGAGGTAGACAATAATTTTATTCAAAATGCATTTATTAAAGATGGACAATTGCATATTATAGAATTTGACCACGACAAAAAAGCAGATAAAATAGTATTTAATGTGGTGTCTTCAAACCTTAAAGACCTAAAATTCAGCAAAAAAGAATTATTATCATTCTCTGAAGACAACATGCAAAAGTATTTTGGAATAGGCATTTTTCCCTTTTTTATAAATAACTTTTCTCAAATGGATGGAAACCATATGGGAGAAGTAATTATGTCTAAAAACAATACGTTTTTTGCTATCAACTTTGACTTTAATAATAAAGATAAGGAAACGCACAAAATATTTGTTTTCAATACTAATTTTGAAAGCGTTTATGATAAATTAATAGAAAAAGACATTAAAGACAAATTGTTTGAATACAATAGTATTGATGTCGATGACAAAGACGGAACCGTTTACTTTTTAGGTAAAGCTTTTGAAAACAACTCCAGAAAGTCTAAGAAAAAAGGTGAAGCTAACTACCACTTCGAATTGCTAAAAGTAAATGCAGAAGGACAAAAAACAACAGCGTTTAAAAAGGCAGATAAATTTATTTCGTCAATGGAGTTAATCAAAACAGAGGACAGATTATCTTGTGTTGGTTTTTACGGAGTTAAAGATCAAGGTAATTATAATGGTGTTTGTTTGTTTAATTTAAATCCAGATACGCTTGCTATGGAGACTGAAAAATTTACTCCTTTCTCTGATGAGTTTATGACTGATAAATATGGTAATAAAGAAAACAGAAAAAAAAGAAAACAGAAAAAGGGTATTAAAAATATAGATTTTAAAGGCATTTTTACAATGGATAATGGTGACATTATTGTAAACGCAGAAGAGTTTTTTATTACTACACATACATCTATGAATGGTAGTGGTGGAATGTCTACTTATACCATTTATCATTTTAATGATATTATAAGCGTTAGATTAGATAAAGATGGAGGCTTAAAATGGGCTAGAAACATCAATAAAGCACAAACTGGTCTTACTAATAGCTCTTACACTTCAATTCCAGTAGACGAAACAACTTACTTTTTTATAAACTGCTCTGATAATATTAAAAAACTTAGTGCAGACCGTATTGCTTTTAAACAAACTAAAGCCAAAAAGTCTAATTTATATATGATATCTATTGATAAAAATGGCGCTTTTGATTTTGAAAAATTAATAGACGACAAAGACTCTAAAGTCTATTACAAGGTTAATGATGGTGTTGTAAATCTTAACGATCGCACTGTTATTTTACCAGGTAAAAAGAAAAAAAATACACGAATTTTAAAAATTAAATTTTAATTTTTTTTAAAAGATGCAGATTAAAAGCTTCCACTCTAGGAGGCTTTTTTTTTGCTATTTAAAATAATATTTAGATATTTGTCTAAATACCTAATTAGTGAATTTATTATTTAAAGCATTAAACGACGACACAAGACGTCAAATTTTAGAACTTCTAAAAGAAGATAATCTTACTGCAGGACAAATTGCTAACGCCTTTAATATTAGCAAACCTAGTATATCACATCATTTAGACATTTTAAAACGTGCAGATTTAGTAACCAGCGAGAAGAAAGGTCAGTTTGTAGAATATGCCATAAATACAACCATCCTAGAAGATGTACTCCAATGGATTATAACTTTAAAACAATAGAATTATGAATCTTAAAAAAGAATTTCCGTATATAATATTAATGGCTTTGCCATTTATATATTTAGCTTACATCTGGAATACTTTACCAGAAACGGTACCTACCCATTGGAATGCTAGTGGAGAAATAGATGGTTATGGTAGTAAAAACAGCTTGCTATTAATTCCGTTTATGTTACCTGTTTTGGTTTATATTATTATGACTATTGCACCCAAAATTGATCCAAAAAATAAGATTGCTACAATGGGAAAAAAGTATAAGCAATTAAAATTTTTCTTAGTCTTGTTTATGTCTATACTAGCCTTATTTATAATTTACAGCTCAAAAACACAAAGCTTTTCTAGCCCAAACATTATATACATACTATTAGGTTTATTATTTGCTGGTCTTGGTAATTTTATGAAAACAGTAAAACCAAATTACTTTATTGGTATCAAAACACCTTGGACTTTAGAAAACGAAACAGTTTGGAAAAAAACGCATCTTTTAGGTGGTAAAATATGGTTTGTTGGTGGTTTACTAATTGTTTGCATGAGCTTAATCTTTACAGCACAAACAGCAGCTACTTTATTTGTAATAATAGCAGTATTAATTACCATAATACCGTTAGTGCATTCTTATATTGAATTTAAAAAAATAAAATAGTTATTATGAAGTATTTAAATAACCTATCAGTTGCGCTGTTTATATTATTTACAAGTTTGACTGTTGCACAAACCGAAAAACCACAAACACCAAAAGCACCTTTTGATTATATAATTGAAGACGTTACTTTTATTAACACAGCAGCAGACAGCATAGTGTTAGCTGGTACATTAACGTTACCTAAAGATACTATCAATCCTCCTGTTGCCATTTTAATTAATGGTTCAGGTGCTCATGATAGAGATTGCGACATCATGGGTCACAAATCCTTTTGGGTAATTGCAGATTATTTAACCAATAACGGAATTGCTGTTTTACGTTATGACGAACGTGGTACAGCACAATCCCAAGGTGATTTTAGTACAGCTACCACCTTTGATTTAGCTAAAGATGTTGAAGCTGGTATTAATTTTTTAAAATCACGCACAGATATTGATGTATCAAAAATTGGATTAATTGGTCATAGCGAAGGCGGATTAATTGCACCAATAGTAGCATCTACCAATACAAACGTCGCTTTTATTGTCATGCTTGCTGGTACAGGTGTTAATGGACAGGAAGTACTACAGTCACAAAGCAAAAAAATTGCAGAACTACAAGGGACTACTAAAGAAGGTATTGCTTTTAACCACCAATTAACAACTATAGCTTATGATGCTTTACATTCTGAAACTGAAACAGACAAGCAAAAGGCTGCTATAACTTTAGCTTTAGAAAGCTATAAAAAACAATTAGAAGCAAATCAAAGTCCGTTTGCGGTTTATGTAAATAATATAGTAATTAAACAATTAGCTTCACAATTAACTAATCCTTGGCTTTATGCGTTTATTACATTAGACCCTAAAGCATATTTAGAAAAAGTAACGTGTCCTGTTTTGGTCCTTAACGGAACTAAAGATGTACAAGTATTACCAGAAATAAATTTACCTGCCATTAAAAAACACCTTGAGACTGCTAAGAATAATGATGTAACCATCCACGAAATTGAAGGTTTAAATCATTTGTTTCAAACTGCTAAAACGGGAAACATTAATGAGTATGCTAAAATTGAGGAAACTTTTTCTCCTGTTGCTTTAAAATTAATATCAGATTGGATTCATGCTAGATTTTAGTGACTATTAATTTTGCATCATAGCACAATACCTATTTTAGGATTCTAAAATTTATTTGCCATTTTGCTTAATAACAAAAACATTGCAATGGTTATTGTTATTAATAGGATAAACTCGAATTGCGGAAATTGTTTGGATATTAGTCCCGCAACCAAAAGGCTAATAAAAAAACGAATGGCTAAATTTTTAATTATATTCATTAAATAATTACTATTCCTTTATAGTATACTTGGCTGTTTTGGTACTTGGTAGGCTTTGCGTTAAGGATGGAAGTGGCATCCTTTTTTTGCTGCCATATATGGCAAAAAAAGATATAATGGACAGCCTGACCCACTTTTGCTACTTAAAAGCAAAAGTGGGTAACGCCCAAAATAATTTAGTTAAGCATTTTCCATAGTGTGTCTTTCAACTCGGTTAAACCTTGTTGTGCTACACTTGATATAAATTGGTAAGGAATTGGAAGTGTTTTATCCAATTCGGTTTTCAGTTCTGCTTTAAGCTCGTCGTCCAACATGTCAGACTTTGAGATGGCAATCATACGATCTTTGTCTAACATTTCTGGATTGTAACGTCTTAACTCGTCCAACAAGATCTCATACTGTGCCTTAATATCTGGCGCATCTGCTGGTATTAAAAATAGTAAAATCGAGTTACGCTCTATGTGACGTAAAAAGTAATACCCTAATCCTTTACCTTCTGCTGCACCTTCAATAATCCCAGGAATATCAGCCATTACAAAGGTTTGAAAATCTCTGTATTTTACAATTCCAAGGTTAGGTTTAAGAGTTGTAAACTCGTAATCTGCAATTTTTGGTTTTGCTGAGGTTACTACAGAAAGTAATGTGGATTTTCCTGCATTTGGAAATCCAACCAAACCTACATCTGCTAAAACTTTAAGTTCTAGGGTTATAAATTTTTCTTCTAATGGTATTCCTGGTTGTGCATAACGTGGTGTTTGGTTTGTAGAGGTTTTAAAGTGCCAGTTACCTAGACCACCTTTTCCACCTTCTGCCACAATACGCTCTTCTCCATCCTCAGTGATTTCAAAAAGGATCTCGTTAGTTTCTGTATCTCTAACGACAGTACCTAAAGGTACGTCTGCGTACATGTCTTCTCCATCTTCTCCAGAGCTTCTACTTTTACTACCATGTCCACCATGTCCTGCTCTAATATGTCTTTTAAATTTTAGATGCAATAGCGTCCAAAGGTTAGAGTTACCTCTTAATATAACGTGTCCTCCACGTCCACCATCTCCTCCATCTGGTCCACCTTTTGTAATAAATTTTTCGCGATGTAAATGCACAGATCCTTTTCCTCCGTTACCAGAAGAGACATGCATTTTTACGTAGTCTACAAAATTTCCCTCAGTCATAATTTAGTTAAAAAGTTAAAACGTTAATAGTTAAAAGTTTTCACTAATACTTATTAACTCAAACACGTTTGTTTGTATTACAATTTGTCAATTACAGTGTTTAAGCGTTTGGTAATATCTTCTATACCACCAATACCATCTACTCCAAAATATTTATTTTGTGCTGCGTAGTAGTCTTTTAAAATTGCAGTTTCGTTATAATAAACTTTAATTCTGTTTCTAATAATAGCCTCGTCCGAGTCGTCTTTTCTTCCACTAGTTTTACCACGTTCTAACAAACGTTGTACTAACACCTCATCCTCTACTTCTAAAGCTACCATTGCGCTAACTTCAGAGTCTTTATCTGACATAATTTTATCTAATGCTATCGCTTGCGTTTCGTTTCTTGGAAAACCATCAAAAATAAATCCTTTAGCCCCAGCATTACGCTCTACCTCTGCCTCTAACATGTCAATAGTTACTTGATCTGGTACTAAATGTCCTTTGTCCATGTAAGACTTAGCTAGCGTACCTAAAGCAGTTTCGTTTTTGATATTATACCTAAATACATCTCCTGTAGATATGTGTACTAGATCATATTTTTCTTTTAAAAAATTAGCTTGCGTTCCTTTTCCTGCACCTGGAGGTCCAAATAGCACTAAATTAGTCATGTGTTGTGTTGTTTTTAGTTGGTATACTGCTGGTAAATCGCGACCTAACCCATCATAATCTAGACCATAGCCTACTATAAATTTATTAGGAATCTCTATACCAACATAGTGTAATTTAAAGTCTTTTTTATAAGCTTCCGGTTTGTAAAACAGTGTTGCGATTAACAATTGTTTTACGTTTTCGGATTTAAAAATGCGGTGTACTTCTTCTAACGTGTTTCCTGTATCAATAATATCTTCTAGGATAACTACAGTACGTCCTGTTAAATCTTGTGTTAAACCAATTAAGCGTTGTATATCCTCTGTAGATTTTACACCTTCATAAGAGGCTAATTTAATAAAAGTAACCTCACATGGTTTTGGATATTTTTTCACAAAATCACTTACAATCATAAACGATCCATTTAAAATCCCAACAAATACTGGGACTTCGTCTCCTAAATCGTGAGCGACTTGATTAGCCATTCTTGTTACAGCATCATCCAATTCTTGTTCAGAAATAAATGGCTTAAACTGTTTGTCGTGAAGCGTAATAGTTTGCATTTTATAAATTTAAAGCGCAAATATACGCATTTGTGACTGCTTAACAGATATTTGAATTCGATTTTTAGGTCCTCTTTTGGTTTTAAAATGTATTTTTGTGGCTAACACGATTTATGACCAATGAATTATTTTTCTTCAGACTTTAAATTAGGTATTTTAGGTGGTGGCCAATTAGGCAAAATGCTACTTTATAATACTAGAAAATTTGATATTTACACTTGTATTTTAGATAATAGTAATGAGGCACCAAGTCGTATGGCTTGTAATGAGTTTACTAAAGGTGACTTGATGGATTTTGATACTGTTTATAATTTTGGCAAACAGGTTAACGTCTTAACCATCGAGATTGAAAATGTAAATGTCGCTGCACTTGAAAAATTAGAGAATGAAGGTGTTACGGTTTACCCATCGTCAAAAACATTAAGACGCATACAAAATAAAGCGACTCAAAAATTATTTTATCAAGATCATAATTTACCAACTGCACCTTTTAGTAGGTTTGCTTATGTGTCTGAGATTGAAGACGCTATTGATAATGGTGGTTTAAACTTACCATTTGTATGGAAAGCTGCACAATTTGGTTATGATGGTAATGGTGTGAAAATAGTAAGATCCATTGCGGATTTAAAAGATTTGCCTAAAGGCGAATGCATAGCAGAACAATTAATTCCGTTTAAAAACGAATTAGCTGTAATTGTTGCTAGAAGTGCTAATGGCGAAATGAAAACCTATCCTGTGGTAGAAATGGAGTTTCATCCAGAAGCTAACCAAGTAGAATATGTTATTTGTCCTGCAAGAATAAGCCCAGAAGTTGCTAAAAAAGCGCAAGATATTGCATTAAAAACATCTGAAGCTTTTAATCACGTTGGTTTATTAGCTGTTGAGTTATTTCAAACCGAAGATGATAAAATACTAATTAACGAAGTTGCACCAAGACCACATAATTCTGGTCACCAAACGATTGAAGGGAGTTATACCTCACAATTTGAGCAACATATTCGTGCTATTTTAGGATTACCTTTAGGTAAAACTGAGAATAAAGTGGCAAGTGTTATGGTTAATCTTGTTGGTGCTGAAGGCTATACAGGTCAAGTACACTACAAAAACATAGAATCTATAATGGCTATGGATGGTGTGACACCTCATATTTATGGTAAAAAAGAAACACGACCATTTAGAAAAATGGGTCATGTTACCATTGTAGATGAAGACTTAAATACAGCACGTCAAATTGCTGAAAAGGTTAAAAATAGTATTGAAGTGATAAGTAATTAAAGGAAAATACAACCCATAAATAATTTACAAAAACCCTTTACAAATCATGTAAAGGGTTTTTAGGTTTAATGGATTAATAGCTTATTATTGTTTTATTATTTTTTTTGTAATTGTTCCTTTTTCTGTTTCAATAGTTATCAAGTATAATCCAGGTTTATAAAAACTCATATCTATTTTTTCAACAGATTGATTAATTTTATAAATGGTTTTCCCAATAATGTTAGAGACTTGGACACTTTTTATATTGTTGATTAAAGAAATATTTAACTCATTTAAAACCGGATTTGGAGAGAGTTTTACATCTAATAGCAAATCTTGATCTTCCAAACTAAGTGAAACGCAATCAGTACTATAATTTGTTGATGCATCCTTGTACCAAGTCCCATTAGTAACGTTAGCTTCTGCTTGTGTTACATCGTCCACCTCGATGCAATTTAAATTAGGATTTAACGATGTACTTAAGCTTTGTAAAATCCCATTGGCTCCATTTTTAATATTTAAGGTTGACAGATTATTGCTATACATATAAACCTCCAGCAGTTTATCATGGTTACTTAAATCTAAATTTTCAATATTATTATACGATAATACTAAAGTTTCTAAATCTAGATTATTTGATAAATCTATAGACGTAAACTTAAAACCTGGATAAGGATCAAAAACATTCAGCAGTTTAAGATTGGGTAAATTAGAATAATCCATACTAGATATTCTATTAGCTCCCATCCACAATCTTTCTAAAAGAGTATTATTACTTAAATCTAAACTAGACAAACTACAATAAAACAGATTTAATTCTTTAAGCAATGTATTGGCTGAAAGATTTAAACCAGATAAAGCAACGCCACTATGATAATAATACTCCAACAAGGGATTTTGCGTCAAATCTACACTAATCACCTGTGTGTTTTCTAACGAAAGTAAATACAAATTAGGGTTTTGTGTTACATTCACATTAGATAAATTTGGATTAGAACCAACATCTAATGCTTGTAAATTATTAAAATTACTAACATCTATAGTTGCTAAGTTAGAACTATCTAAATTGATATTCTCTATTACATTACTGCTAGCAAAACTTACTGAAGTTATTTGGTTAAAATCTGCATATAATTGCTTTAAATTAGTATTCCCAGTTAAATCTAAAGCTCCTGACAAACTGCAATATTGGGCACTAAGCGTCTCTAAATTCGATAAATTAGAAATATCTATACTACCTAAAGAATTATTACTAATATTTAAATATATAAGATTAGTAAAACTATTAATACCTGTTAAATCTGAAATATCAACGTTCAACAAACTAAGAAAAGTAATAGACTCGGCATCACTGTTTAAAATATCACCAGTTAATCCATTAGAGTCTATACCTAAATTTATCAATGATTGCTCAAAATTAGAATCAGGTATTAGTGTCGTGGACTGGCTAAAAGTTAAACTTGTATATAAAAGTATAATAAAAGTAATTTTTAATTTCATAGCTGTTGTTTTTTTTAATGTTTCTTATAAAGCCCAGTATTCTATTTCTAGACTATGGGCTTTAAGATTAATAGCAAATCTTCATTAATTACGCATGAAGAATAATACCTCATTATTTATAAAATAAAGCGGTTGGTTACCTAACAAGAACAAAATTACAAGTGTCTTGAAGACATTTAACCATACTAAAGTTTGGTTTTTTATTTATATTGTGATGGTAAATTGCGCTAATGAAATACTTAACCTTACTTTTTTTTCTTCAATTAAACATCTCCTTTTGTCATAGTCAAACAACGACCATGGACTCATTTAAAATCCATGAAAATATTTACCTATTGGATAGCATATATAGTAATGAAGATGCAACAAACATAGTTAACCATTATAACAGTGGTCATTTCAAGACTCCGTTAGGAAACGATATTTATCACAATTTTAAGAACAATATTAACTATTGGATTTACTGCGATTTACGAGAACAAATAAACGAGAAACGCTACCTAACTTTATGGAATCATTATTACCAAGCAGTAGAAGTTTTTTATCTAAAAAACAATTCTTTAAAAAGAATACACCAAGTAAATAGATTTAAAAATTTTGGTTTTTTACACACCTATTTTAGGTTGCCTACATGGACAATTTTACCAAATAAAAATAATAAAATTTTTATAAGATTTAATAACAGTAGATCCTTGAGCTCCATCAAATTACTTTATCAAACCGAAAACCAGTTTTTAAAATTTGTTCAAAAAGATACTATTGCAACTACTGTTTTAGTTACATTTTTAATTGTCCTTATTATACTAAACCTAATTTTCTTTCAAAAAGAAAGTACAACCCATTATTTTTGGTATGGCTTCTTCATATTTTTTAATATCGTAGATTTTCTGGCCTACAAAGGATATGGCCCAATGATTTTTTGGTCAGAAAGCAAATTCTTAATTACTAACTTTAGGACAATAGCACAATGCTTAAGCATAGTTTGCTTACTATTATTTATTAATAGTTTTTATGGAAAGTATAGAATTAACAAGATTATTAAATTATGTTTCAAAATTTGTATTGCATCAAACATATTATGTTTAGGCTTATTTACTTTTGAATATTATACTGCATATTTTGAAAACTTAAAATTTACAATAATCCCTTTCTTAAGATTACAAACTTTACTACTAATTATATTCCATATTGTTTTAGCCATAAAAGGTAAAATTCCAAAATATTTAGGATTAGCTTTTTCGATGCCACTTTTTCTTGTTCAAATTAATTTTTTCTATAATCCAAGAGTTAACATAACCATTAATCAAGCCTTAATATTTGATAATTTACAATACATAGCAGTTGCTATTGAAATAATAGCGATAAGTTATTTTATAATCACTGAAATTATAAAAGAGAAACACAGAGCTACAACACTGAAAAAAGAAAACTTAATATTAAAAAACAACTTCCAAGAAAATTTATTAAAACTTAAAACTGATGAAAAAAATAGATTACTAGCAAATGTTCACGATAGTTTTGGAGGTTATTTAGAAGCACTTAAATTAACCTTTTCAAACCAAAATAAATCTACGACAGACAAAACTAAAATCATTCTAGACGCCTTTTATACAGAATATCGTCAACTTTTAAATTCACTTTACACACCTGAAGTGAATACTGAAAATTTTAATGAAAATTTAGAAGAATTTTGTCTTAAACTAGATAAGCTTACTCCATTAAAAATAGAATTAAATTTTGAAATTAAGGACCATGTAATACCGCAAGACAAGTGCTATCACATGTACAATATCATCTCAGAACTTGTCACTAATGCAATTAAGCATGCCAATGCAACAAATATTAAAGTTAACTTAATTAAAATTAAGTCTAATATATTACTATCTGTCTCAGATAATGGAAAAGGTTTTGAAACAAATAAAAATGGATATGGATATGGTTTAAAGAATGTAACTTCTAGAACAGAATTATTAAACGGAAACTTATCTATAATTTCGGATAAAAAAACAGGAACACAAATACAAATAGAAATACCTATTTAATGGATACAGACCAAATCAAAATTATTATAGCAGATGATAATAAGTTTTTTGCGCAAGCACTAAAAGAAAGCTTAGAGAAAAATCCAAAATTAAAAATTATTAAGATGTTCTATCAATTGGACGATTTAGCAAACAACTGTAGTTCGTTTTACTTTGACATACTAATTTTAGATATTAACTTTAAAGGTGAAAATTCATTATTAATAATTGATCAATTAAAATCTAAATTAAATGTTTTTAAAATTATAATTCTTACAACTCTAGTCAATAATTACACAAAAAAGCTGGCTGCATCAAATGGTGTTTTTAACTTTAAAAGTAAAGACGAAACATTGCACAACTTTGATTTAGAGCTAATAAAAATTGTAAAGCATGAAGACAATAATAACACACAAAAAGTTTCCTATAAAAAAACATCTATTGCTTCAGTTAAACTTACAGATACTAAAATTAATATTTTACAAGAACTTTACACATCTGCTTCATTAAACGAAGAATTAATAGCTAAAAAACTTAATATAAGTATCGCAACATTAAAAACACACAAGCAACAATTATTTGCTTTAACTGGAACTAAAAATGTAAGCCATTTAATTAAATTTGGAATAAAAAACGGAATTATTTTACCTTAAATAAACATTAGCTACTTTAATAAAATATTATTAAACGTATTTTTGCAAAACAACTAAATTTTGAAACAACACAATTTATGAGCAAAGTAGCAGTAATAATGGGAAGCAATAGTGATATGCCAGTCATGCAAGACGCTATTGATATATTAAAAGAATTTAAAATAGACATAGAAGTTGATATTGTATCAGCACATCGTACACCAGAAAAACTATTTGATTTTAGTAAAAACGCTCATAAAAGAGGCATTAGCGTCATTATTGCTGGTGCAGGTGGTGCAGCACATTTACCAGGTATGGTAGCCTCTTTAAGTCCATTACCAATTATTGGAGTGCCAGTAAAAAGTAGTAATTCTATAGATGGATGGGACTCGGTATTATCCATACTACAAATGCCAGGAGGTGTTCCTGTTGCTACTGTTGCATTAAATGGAGCAAAAAACGCAGGAATATTAGCTGCACAAATTATAGGTGCATCTGATGCATCAGTATTGGATAAAATTATAGCTTACAAAGAAGCTTTAAAAGTAAAAGTAGAGCAAGCTTCAAAAGATATTAAATAGTTAAAAACAGAAAACCCCAACTAGGTTGGGGTTTTCAATCGCTATTAATCTTTCTATATGTGGACATATATTCTCACATCAAAAAAACTTATGTCAAAGTTGCAACTTAAGCCTCTATATGTACAATTAACAGCCAATAAAATTAGAGGTTTCGACAAACAACACTTTTATCGGTTTAACAATAGTTTATAATAAAAAAAAGCCCCAAACATAAGTCTGAGGCTTCCATCGCTATTATTTTCTATTTATGAGAATGTATACTCATATCCAAAAAACAGTTGCAAAAAAGTATGTTTTCTTACAAAAGCAACCAACATTTTGTATTATTTTAGAATATTAGTTAAAGAGTCTTAATAAATCGTTAAATAACAAGATATAAAAAAAAAGCCTCAGACATGTCTGAGGCTTTTTATCGCTATTAATCAATAATTTTTATGTGAGTAACCAACTCACGGGAAAAAATCATTTGCAAAAATAATCATTTAAATAATTAATATGCAATAAAAATATTAATTTTAACATCAAAAATTTTACTATAACGTTATAATGAATACACTTTTAAACAATTTTAGCACAAAATTTAACACTCCACCTTTTCAATCTATAAAAAATAAGGACTTTAAACCTGCCATTTTAAAACTAATTGAGGATACTAAATTAGAGATAGAGACGATTATAAAAACTACTGACGCTCCTACTTTTAAAAACACAATCGAAGCTTTAGAGTTTTCTGGACAACAACTAGATCGTGTAACCAGTATATTTTTTAATCTTAACTCCGCAGAGACTAATGATGACCTTCAAAAAATAGCACAAGACATCTCTCCTATTTTAACCGAGTTTGGGAATGATATAACATTAAACGAAGCGTTATTTAAAAAAGTAAAACACGTTTACGACAATAAAGATAGTCTTGATTTAAATATAGAACAGACTACATTATTGGATAAAAAATATAAAAGCTTTTCTAGAAATGGAGCAAATCTTCCTGAAGATAAAAAGCAAAAACTAAGAGCTATTGACAAACAATTAGCTAGTTTAAAATTAAAGTTTGGAGAAAACATTTTAGCAGAAACCAATGCTTTTGAAATGCTAATCACCAATGAAGCTGATTTATCAGGATTACCAGAAGGTGCAATTGAAGCTGCAAAACAATTAGCTGAGTCTAAAAACAAAGCGGGTTATTTAATAACTTTAGATTACCCAAGTTATATACCATTTATGACGTATGCAGATAATAGAGCATTACGTAAAAAATTAGCGTTAGCTTTTGGAGCCAAAGGATTTAATAATGACAAATTAGATAACCAACAAAACGTTTTAGACATTGCTAGACTGCGTTTTGAACGTGCTAATTTATTAGGTTATGACACACATGCACATTTTGTTTTAGAAGAACGCATGGCTCAAACTCCGGAAAAAGTAAATACCTTTTTAGAAGACTTATTAGTTAAAGCAAAACCTGCTGCTTTGCGCGAGTTTGCAGAATTAGAAGATTTTGCAAAAGAACTTGATAACTTAGATCGATTAGAAAAATGGGATTCCGCTTACTATTCTGAAAAATTAAAACAAAAACTATTTAATTTAGATGATGAGCAACTTAAACCTTACTTTAAATTAGAAAATGTTATTGATGGTGCCTTTCAAGTTGCAAATAAATTATTTGGACTTCAGTTTAAAAAAATTGACACAATAGATAAGTACCATGAAGATGTTATGACCTATGAAGTTTTAGATGAAAACAATCAATTAGTTTCCATATTTTATGCTGATTTTTTCCCTAGAGCAGGAAAAAGAAATGGTGCATGGATGACATCCTTCAAACCACAATTTATTAAAGATGGCATAAACCAAAGACCACAAATATCTAACGTATGCAACTTTACAAAACCAACTAAAAGCAAACCGTCATTACTAACGTTTAATGAAGTTACTACATTATTTCACGAGTTTGGTCATGGATTACATGGTATGTTAGCCAACACAACTTACCCAAGTTTATCTGGTACAAGTGTGTTTTGGGATTTTGTAGAGCTACCTAGTCAAGTTTTAGAAAACTGGTGTTATGAGAAAGAAGCTTTAGAATTATTTGCTAAACATTACCAAACTGGAGAAATCATTCCAATGGATTTAGTCCAAAAAATTAAAGAAAGTGCCACATTTCAAGAAGGAATGCAAACCCTTAGACAACTAAGTTTTGGTTTATTAGACATGAGTTGGCATGGTATTAACCCAACAGACGTTACCAATGTTAAACAACATGAAAACAAAACCTTTAAAGACACAAACCTGTATCCTGATGTTAAACAGAATTGTATGAGTACTGCTTTTGCGCATATTTTTCAAGGTGGTTATTCCTCTGGATATTATAGCTACAAATGGGCAGAAGTCTTAGATGCAGATGCGTTTGACTACTTTAAAGAAAAAGGTATATTTAATAAAGAAGTAGCAACAAAATTTAAAGACAATGTATTATCTCAAGGTGGTACAGATAATCCAATGGTATTATACAAACGTTTTAGAGGTCAAGAACCTAAACCTGAGGCACTATTAAAACGCGCAGGACTAATAAAGTAATTTAGTTATAATAATTTAAAATCTGCCATTCTTGACTACGTTTAAGAATGGCTTTTTTTGTTTAAAAAAATAAACTTTCAATAATTACTGAAAGTTTAAAAATTATTAATATATTTGTATCATGGAATATCAAGAAGCAAAAGATAAATTTATTAGTACTTGGGGAAGTTTAGGTTCACTTTGGGGAATAAACAAAGCTATGGCGCAAATACAAGCGCTTCTTTTTATTTCTACTAAACCATTATCCATGGAAGAGATTATGGAAGATCTTAAAATCTCTAGAGGAAATACTAGCATGAATTTAAGACAATTAATGGATTGGGGAATTGTAACCAAAACATTAGTGGCTGGTGAACGTAAAGAGTTTTTTACTACTGAAAAAGATGTACAAGAATTAGCTAGAATTGTTGCTGTGGAACGTAGCAGAAGAGAAATTAAACCTGTAGTCAAAGTTTTAGATGAAGTTTCAAGTATTAAAGATGATGGCACTGCAAAAACTAAAGAATTAATCAAACAGACAAAAGCACTTCACGAGTTAACAGAAACTATGGACGTGATGATAAATAAATTAGTAAATCAAAAACAAAATTGGATTACTAAATCTTTACTTAAACTATTTAAATAAAAAAATTTGAAACTAACTTTCAATAATTATTGAAAGTTTTAAACACTTAATAACTATGAAAACAGTATTTAACATCAACAAATTTCTAGTCATTGCTACTACCATTTTATATTTAACCTTTTATCTAGGCTTATACGCTCAAATATTACTTGGTGCTGTTCAATTAATAAGTGCGTTAGGTATCCTTTTTCTGTGGAAACAGTATAATAATAAACAACAAAAGCATATAACATTGTATTGGATTTTAACACTGTGTTATGGTTTAGGTTGGTTAATCGTTAAAGATTTAAATGGATTATTCCTAGTTGTTTTACTTATAATCATAATTCCAATGAGTCTTGCATATTATTTTACATGGATATTAAACGATCTTAAAAAAACTGAACTATGAAATATCAAATTCCTAATTGGTTAATAATTCTTGGAGGATGTGGTCAAATATTTACAGCTTTAATCTATCCTTACATCCGTCATAAAGTTTTTGATTGGTATAATGATGTTAAAAAACTTAAACCATTAAATCAAGAAATAGCAAAAACATATGGTCGTTATATACAAGGTTTAAATTTTTGTTTTGGATTGATTGCAATATTAATACCTACAGATTTAAAAAACGGAAGTCACTTAGCTTTAGCACTAACCACTTTAATAGGCATGTATTGGGTAGGTAAAGTGGCTACTCAAATTGCATATTACCCTATGTATCAGATTCCGCAGAAAATAATTTTTAAAATAGGAAGTTATTTCATGAATACACTATTTGTAAGCTTTGCAATAATTTATACGTGGCTATTTATCTTAAACTTACAGACAATTATAAACTAATTACAATGAAAAATCTATATACTATTAATAGTTGGGCGTTTATAATTTGTGTTTTGATAAGCTTTACTGTTTATGGAGCAATAATAGCATTACCCATATTAGGCATTATTCAAATTATTATAAGTGTAAAAATTGGAATTAATTTTAAACATCTACCTAAGTCAATTAAAATATCAAGCTTTATCTATTTGCTTAGCGTCGTAATTGCATTAATAGTCATCAAAATAATAGTATTAAATCAATTATTAATCTTTTTTATTTGGTCATTAATGGCTATCATACTGGCTGGATTTCATTTAGCTATAACACATTTTATTTCAAAATATAATACCACAGAATAGTCAATACATTTTAAAATTTAAAAGGTAATTCTAATAAAACTATCACTTTTAGCACAACCAAAAATACATAGTAAAATAAGTTATAATAGTAGATTTTTAAAATCAGGCAAAAGAAGAATACGAGTTTTGGAGTAAAGCTAATATTATTCATTTTGACTATTCCTCACCTTCTAACAAACTATTATAACGGTTCTTTCAACCCTTTGCTATCCAGTTTACATATCAAAGTTTTAGCTATTCCATTATTTAGATGTAAAAAAACGTAATTACTTAATTGTAATTTTAGTATTTTTAGCCCGAAAAAGAAATCTTAAACATGTCAGATCACACAATTAATCCTAATAAATGGATAGATTTATACAGCGACTACCTCTTTAATTACACCATTACACGTGTAAATGACAGAGCAATAGCGCAAGACTTAGTTTCTGACACTTTTCTAGCTGGTCTAAAAAGTATGAAAAACTTTAAAGGAGAAGCTAGTGAGCGTACTTGGCTAGTATCTATTTTAAAAAGAAAAGTCATTGACCATTACCGTAAATCTAATTCTAATAAAGGTAAAGCTGAAGTTAGAATGTCTTACAATTCTGATAGCGAAACAGAAGGTGATTGGTTAGAAGAGCGCGTTGCAGATCCTTTTGATAAAACTGCAGAAGACCAAATTGAAAATACTGAATTAGCCAGCGCAATTGATGATTGCCTGTCTAAATTACCAAAAAAACAAGCTCAAATATTTGAAATGAAAACCATTTTAAATTATGAAACCGAAACAATTTGTAATGAATTAGAAATAACTGCGTCTAATCTTTGGGTAATCATCCACAGAGCAAGAACTGCTATGGCAGGTTGTTTAGAAAAAAATTGGTTTTAATTATGTTTATGAAAAAATTTATGATTTCTTGTGAGGAATCAGGACATATCTGCGATAAAGCTCAGTATCACGAAGCTACTATTTTAGAAAAAGTGAAGTTTAAATTTCACACATTTATGTGTGCGGTTTGCAGACAGCACTCTAAAAACAATACTAAGTTAACGCATTTAATAAATAGCATAAAAGGAAACCAATTATCGGTAACCGAAAAAAAAGAACTTAAATCTTCTTTTGACAAAGAATTACAGAAGCATCAGTAACATCCAAAATATAGGTAAGGCTTCTACCCAAAACGATGTATAATAGGTGTTTCTATTTTGATTAGCAAAATAGATAAACAAGCACAAACTTACACTTACAATACCTTGCTGTAGCAATCCCAAAACAGAGATACTGTCCTTAAAAAATTCTGAAAAATAGAAAATTAAAACAAAACCAAAACCTAATAACTTAGTGCGTTTTACGCCTATTTTTTGTGGTATGGTAGCCAACTTTAAACTATCATAGCTTAAATCTCTTATTTCAAAAGGCAGCATTAGTGCTATAACCAAAATAAAATTTTGACAAATTGTAATAATAGCATCTTGATTAAATACTCCATTGTTATCTAATAGTGGTAAGACTACCGTAACACCACTCCAGACCAAAGCAATAACATACACCTTTAAACCACTAATATCCCTTAAGTTTTGTTGCGTATCTAAATACCATTTTTTTGGTAAAAAAGGTATGGCGTATAAAAATGTAACAACACCAAAACCTAGAATTAACAAGACAGTGTTTTGTTGTAATTGCAACCCAAAATACAACATCAAACTAAAGCATATAAAAGAGAACAGTTGTATAACTTTTAACCAATTAGCCAAACTACGATGGTGCCATTTAGCAATACCAAAATATTTTACAAAATTATAACCTGTTATAGTAGCAAAAAAATTAAAATAAAGGATGGTAGCGTCATAATTTATGTTCAACTTTTTTAAAGTAATCCAACTTAACGCATAGACTGCTAAAGCAACATGAATGCTACTATTTATGTAAAAATCTAAAAGCTGTTTTAGGACCTTCATTAGACAAAAATAATTAATCTGTTAATAAAGCAACCGATTAGTTGAAAACTTTCAATTTTTAACAAAATTTTACTATTAGTTTTCGTTAATTTTGCAAACATTAAAAAACAACTATATTTTTTCTCAAACCTTGTAAAAAAGGTTAATAACAACACAACACAAATGAACACAAACGCATTCGCATTACGTCACATTGGTCCAAGAGAAAATGATCAAAAACTAATGCTTCAAACAGTAAACGCAGATACCATTGAACAATTAATATCTGAGACTGTTCCTGCTCCAATTCGTCTTGAAAAAGACTTACAGCTAGATGAAGCTATGACAGAATATGAGTATTCAAATCATATTAATAACCTGTCTAAACTTAACAAAACCTACAAAACCTATATTGGTTTAGGATACCATCCAACTATTCTACCTGCTGTTATACAACGTAACATACTAGAAAATCCAGGGTGGTATACAGCTTACACGCCTTACCAAGCCGAGATTGCTCAAGGTCGTTTAGAAGCATTACTAAATTTCCAAACTATGGTTACTGACCTAACAGGAATGGAATTAGCAAATGCATCTTTATTAGACGAAAGCACTGCTGCTGCAGAAGCAATGAGCTTGCTATTTGCTGTTAGAGAACGTGATCAGAAAAAAGCTGGAGTTTCTAAATTTTTTGTTAGCAATACTATTTTACCTCAAACCCTATCTTTATTACAAACACGTGCTACTCCAATTGGTGTAGAGTTAGTAATAGGTGATGAAACTACGTTTGATTTTTCTACAGACTTTTTTGGAGCAATATTACAGTATCCAGGTAAAGATGGTCAAATTACAGACATCAAAACCTTTATAGAAAAAGCTAACGCAAATAACATTAAAGTAGCAGTTGCTGCAGACATTTTAAGCTTAGTAAAATTAGAAGCTCCTGGTAAATTTGGTGCAGATGTTGTCGTTGGTACTACACAACGCTTTGGTATTCCAATGGGTTATGGAGGACCACACGCAGCATATTTTGCTACAAAAGAGGCTTACAAACGTGATATTCCTGGACGTATTATTGGTGTTACTAAAGATGCTAATGGTAACAGAGCTTTACGTATGGCTTTACAAACCAGAGAGCAACACATTAAACGTGACAAAGCAACCTCTAACATTTGTACAGCGCAAGTATTATTAGCAGTTATGGCTGGTATGTATGCAGTTTATCATGGACCAAAAGGGTTAACTTTTATTGCAAATCAAGTACATAATGCAACGTCAACATTAGCCAATGCCTTAACTAAAATGGGTATTGAGCAATTAAACAGTTCATTTTTTGATACACTTCAGGTTAAAGCTAATGCTTCAACTGTAAAAACAATTGCAGAAAAGCACGAGGTTAACTTCTATTATCCTAATGACAATACGGTTACAATCTCAATCAACGAGACAACTTCTGTTAAAGATATCAATCAAATTATAGCAATTTTCGCTGAAGCGGAAACAAAGCCGACTACAACAATCGATAGTTTTACAGAAGCAAACAATATACAAAACAGCATACAACGTCAATCTGAGTTTTTAACTTTAGACGTGTTTAACACGCATCATTCTGAAACCGAATTAATGCGTTACATAAAAGGTTTAGAGCGCAAGGATTTAGCCTTAAACCACTCTATGATTTCTCTTGGATCTTGCACAATGAAGCTTAATGCTGCTTCAGAAATGCTACCATTAAGTTCTCCAAATTGGGGAAGCATCCATCCATTTGTTCCTTTAGATCAAGCTGAAGGTTACCAACAAATGCTAAAAGCATTAGAAGATCAATTAACTGAAATCACTGGTTTTGCAGGCACCTCTTTACAACCTAACTCTGGAGCTCAAGGTGAGTATGCTGGATTAATGGTTATTAGAGCGTATCACGAATCTAGAAACGATCATCATAGAAACATCTGTTTAATACCAAGTTCTGCTCACGGAACCAATCCTGCAAGTGCAGTAATGGCTGGAATGAAAGTTGTGGTTACTAAAGCTGATGAAGATGGTAATATTGATGTAGAGGATTTACGAGAAAAAGCCGAATTGCATAAAGACAATCTAGCTGCTTTAATGGTAACTTACCCATCTACTCATGGTGTTTATGAGTCTGGAATTAAAGCTATCACACAATTAATACACGATAATGGTGGTCAAGTCTATATGGATGGAGCCAACATGAATGCTCAAGTTGGATTAACTAATCCTGGAAATATTGGCGCAGACGTTTGTCACTTAAACTTACACAAAACCTTTGCTATTCCTCATGGTGGTGGTGGACCTGGTGTTGGACCAATTTGTGTTGCTAAACAATTAGTGCCATTTTTACCTGGTAATCCTGTTGTAAAAACTGGTGGTGATCAAGCTATAACTGCTATTTCTGCAGCTCCTTTTGGATCTGCTTTAGCATGTTTAATATCTTATGGTTACATAAAAATGTTAGGTGCTGAAGGATTGAAAAAATCAACCGAAATAGCTATACTTAACGCTAATTATATCAAACACAGATTACAAGGTGCTTTTGAAACTTTATACTCTGGAGAACAAGGTCGTGCAGCGCATGAGATGATTATAGATTGTCGTCCATTTAAAGAGCATGGTATTGAGGTTGTGGATATTGCAAAACGTTTAATGGACTATGGTTTTCATGCTCCAACGGTTTCTTTTCCAGTTGCAGGAACTATGATGATTGAACCTACAGAAAGTGAAAGTAAAGCAGAAATGGATCGTTTTTGTGACGCTATGATTTCTATTAGAAAAGAAATTGATGCTGCAACTAAGGATGACGATAATAATCCTTTAAAAAATGCACCTCATACATTAGCTATGTTAACAAGTGACGAATGGTTATTACCATACACTCGTGAGAAAGCTGCTTATCCTTTGGATTACGTGGTGGACAACAAGTTTTGGCCTTCTGTACGTCGTGTGGACGACGCTTATGGAGACCGAAATTTAATATGTACTTGTGCTCCAATTGAAGCTTATATGGATGCTAACTAAACGTTGGACATCGTAAATAATTAACCAATAAAATTGCCTTTAGTTTTTAACTGCTTATCTTAGCAGTTAAACAATTAAAGGCAATCCTTTTTTTATGAATATTAAGATTATTGGAACAGGAAGTTACATTCCAAGTACTATTGAAAAAAATGAAGATTTTTATAATCATGAGTTTTTAAATGCTGATGGTTCTAAAATAAATAGCACAAATGAAGTTATCGTTGATAAATTCAAAGCCATTACAGGTATTGAAGAAAGACGTTACATAAAATCAGAATTATTAAACTCTGACATTGCATTTTATGCAGCCGAAAAAGCAATTGCTGATGCTAAAATCGACAAAGAAACTTTAGACTATATTATTGTTGCCCACAATTATGGTGACATAAAACACAATACAGAACAAAGTGACACTGTCCCTAGTATAGCCTCACGTGTAAAACATTTATTACAAATTAAAAATCCTAAATGTGTTGGTTACGACTTACTATTTGGATGTCCAGGTTGGATAGAGGGTGTTATACAAGCCAATGCTTTTATTAAATCAGGAATAGCAAAACGCTGTTTAGTTATTGGAACGGAAACATTATCTCGCGTTGTAGATAAACATGACAGAGACTCCATGATTTATAGTGATGGCTCTGGAGCTGTAATTGTCGAAGAAACCAATGACGATAGTGGAATTATTGCACACGAGTCCGCTACCTATGCATTAGATGAAGCTCATTTTATCTTTTTTGGAGAAACCAATAATTTAGAATCTACTAGTCAACGCAGATACATTAAAATGTATGGTCGTAAAATTTACGAATTCGCTTTAACCAACGTGCCTTTAGCTTTAAAATCATGTTTAGAAAAAAGTGGCTACAACATAAATGATGTTAAAAAAATATTGATACATCAAGCTAACGAAAAAATGGACGAAGCTATCGTAAAACGTTTTTACAAGCTACACGACATGAAAATGCCAGAAGGCATTATGCCAATGAGTATTAATACTTTAGGTAATTCTAGCGTAGCAACTGTACCTACTTTATACGATTTAATTTTAAAAGGTAAACTAAAAGACCAAGAGATTAATAAAGGTGATGTTATACTTTTTGCTAGTGTTGGTGCTGGTATGAATATTAATGCTATAGTTTACAAACAATAAAACGTCTGTATTTTATTATAAAACTAAATCATTTTTTTTGTGTACGAACAAACTTTTCCGCATAAACGCTTTAAACTAACGTATCAATTTTTAGAAAAACATATATCTAAATCTGAAACAATTTTAGACTTAGGAGTAGAAAACCCATTTACTAAAATATTAAAAGACAATAGTTACAATGTTGAAAACACTAAAGGCGAAGATTTAGATTTTGATGTTTCAAGTATCAAAAACTCTCAAGCCACAGTCGTTACAGCTTTTGAAATTTTTGAACATTTATTAAACCCCTTTACTGTTTTACAAAGTATAAAAGCGGACAAATTAGTAATTAGCGTACCTCTTAAATTATGGTTTTCTTCGGCTTACCGAAGCAAATCAGATCCTTGGGATAGGCATTATCACGAGTTTGAAGATTGGCAATTAGATTGGTTATTAGAAAAAACAGGTTGGAAAATTATTGACAGACAAAAATGGACTAATCCCACCAAAAAAATTGGAATCAGACCTATTTTAAGATGGTTTACATCTAGATATTATATTATTTATGCTGAAAAAGCTTAAATAAAGCTAACTTTAAATTCTAATATTTTCTATTGTGAATTTCAGTATAATCATTCCTGCGCATAACGAAGCTTCGTCCATTGGAGTAACATTACAATCACTAGTCAATCAAACGTTGCCTCCTAAACAAATTGTGGTGGTTAATGACAATTCTACTGATAACACCAAAACTATTGTAGAAGACTTTCAAAAACAGTATAATTTTATTGATTTAGTCAATGTGACTTCATCTGACAAGCACTTACCAGGAACTAAAATAATTAACGCCTTTTATAAAGGCTATCAGGTTACAAACAAAAGTTATGATGTGATTTGTAAATTTGATGCCGATTTAATTTTTCCTTTAAATTATTTAGAAACATTAGCCTTTCATTTTAATAAAAACGCATCCATTGGTATGGTTGCTGGCTATTGTTATATCGAAAAGAATAACGACTGGGTTTTAGAATCTATTACTGGTAAAGATCACATAAGAGGAGCGCTTAAAGCCTACCGAAAAGATTGTTTTGAAGCCATAGGACAATTAAAAAAATCAATGGGTTGGGATACAATTGACGAGCTTTTAGCAAAGTATAACAACTGGTCTATTGTCTTAGACGAAAGTTTACATGTTAAGCATTTAAAACCTACAGGAGCTAGCTACAATAAAGGAGCAAAACACCTGCAAGGCGAAGCCATGTATAAAATGCGTTATGGTTTTACACTGACGTTAATTACTGCTTTAAAAATGAGTGTAAAAAAGAAAAGCTTTAGATACTTTAAAGATTATATTGTTGGGTATTTAAAAGCCACAAGTAATAAACCAGAACGCTTAGTTACCAAGGCAGAAGGACAATATATTAGAAATTTAAGATGGAAAGGTGTAAAGCAAAAATTATTTTAAAAGCTCCATCCTTTATAACTGCTTGATGCTTCAAGCCTATCTTCAATAGCGTCATCCAATTCTGAAAAGAAATCAATACCAGTTAATTGTTCTATATGATCTACAGAGGTTACAAATTTATATAAAGGTTGTTCAGACTCCATGTGTGGTAATAAAAAAGCAATCACTTTGGTAGCTCCATTATTATTGTCAATTAATACTTTATAAAACTGATTAGGAATAGACACCTCTTCCTCTCCTATTGTTTTTAACCCATTTTTTAAAACACCTCCTGTAACTACAAAAACACCATCGTATTTACTAGCCCAATAACGTGTTTTTTGTTCTAATCTATTCCAAACTCCTGCATTAAAATCGTGATTTTGAGGAGCGATATTACTAGTCAAAAAAGTTTCGTCATGTGCTTCTTGGCTATATTTTCTGTCTCCTGCTGGACAAAGGTGTCCACGATCGTAACCTGATTTTTTATAATTACGCCAATGTGCAGCACCTGTTTTTACAGCATGATCCACTTCAAAATAAGGACGTTTATAATCCGCATTACTTAAATGAGATTTTTTTAGTTCGTAAGCTACCCATTCTGCTTGTTCATGTGGCTCGCTATAACTTAAACTATAACCATTATGGTGTATAATTTGTCCAGTCGTGCTTGTTGGTAAAAAGTACTCGTTTGTATTGTTTTTTACTGTTGTACCTTGTATTACAGTGTCTATTTTATCCTTGGAATCTAAATAATTATTTACACCATACGATGCTATAATTACTAAAGCTGTTAATATAGAATACTTAGTTTTATTAGACATTAACGTTTAATAAATTTAAGATTAACCAACTGTCCATTAGCCTTTGCTATTTTAGCAATATATACTCCTGAGATTATGTTTGACAAATCAACTTCCTCAGATTCAATAGAATTTATAGTTTTAACATTTTGACCTAATAGGTTAAATACATTTATATTTTTAATACTATTCAGGTTTTCAACACCTTTAAATACTAAAGCATTTTTAGAACTATCAAAGTATACTAAAGACTGTGTGGTTATAAAATCTTCATTAGATAAAGTTTCTGATGATTGATATACAATAGAGAATCTAGACTCATCAACTCCTGACACTAAATTTAATGTTACAGGATTAGATTTAATATCGTATAACGTATTAGTTTGATTATCTTTTAAATAGATTTTCTGATTTGTTGGAAAGTTCAAAGTTTCACTAATTTCAAAAGTAAAATTACCAGAATTTGAAATATCAATTCCTAAAGGAATCTCGTCTGAAACATCAAAAGTATTTAGACCTTGAATACTTAATCTTTGATCAGGAATAACCCAATATAAATCATTAGGTAAATCGTTAAACATTTTACTATCGTAACCTTTATCAAAATCTGTACTAGCATTATTATCATAACCTAAAGCAATAGTAGACTCGTTATCATTATTATCTTTAAACTTAAGCCAAAATTTAATACGGTTATCCGCTAAAGTTGCCTGAGCAGATCTAAAAAAAGTAGTTTCACCTGCAGCCTCTTTAGCAAAAATACGCTGATTATTATTAAAGATTATGGTTCCAGAATTGGCAATCTTTACAAAAAAGCCTTGCGCTACAGCTACATTACTTGTTGGAGCCCCTTTAGTTGTTGTACCTCCATTTGTTGGAGGAGCAGGACTACCTATAGACGTTAACAAATTGTAAGTTGCATAACCACCTTTATAATTGGCTAAAATATGAGAGTTGTTAGATTCAAAATGTTCATAAAAATATAAAGTTCCGTCAAGTACTGATAAATTATCTGTAATAAACTGGTCAGCATCAATTGCTGATGGATAAGGATTTCCTATTAAAATTTGATTTCCGCCTAAGGCTGACACATTGTAATCGCCATCATTAGCTGTGCCTCTAAATACATAATTTTGATCCACAGATGGGAATGGAGATGGTGATACATTTCCAGATCCTTTCATTATATAACCCGTTGTTGGACTAAGTGGTGTGGTGGTTGAAATGTGATTCCATCCATAATAATTATCAATTAAATTATTAAAAGTATGCAACCAATAACTACTAATTTCTCCTGGCGAAGCCAAAGGATTAGCATCATAACCTGACGTAAAACCTACAGGACCAGCTTCGGTTTCTAAAAAACTTACTTGCCAATCTCCACCTCTATTAACTGGAGCACTCCAATAATTATAATTATATAAATTATAAGAACCTTGTTGTCTAATTTTTAAATCACCAGAACCAGAGTTTAAACTTGTTCCTGTATGTTTTTGAATAAGTTGTGCGTCGCCTAACAACTCTATAGTACCTTGATTTACAATACCATTTTCTACTTCTAATAAAATACCATCTTCAACTTGTAATGTAGCGCCTGATTGTACCTCAACGTCTCTAACAAAAGCATCTTCGGTTAAAAAGGCAGTACTTCCGGACTTAACAATTAACTTAAGGCATGAATCTGTATTATTCGGTGCATTTAATGCTCCAGACCCATTAAAGTATGTCGTACCATCCCAAACAATCGAATCTATATTTCTAAGTGTAAAATAATCTCCATCTGTAAAAGACACGCCTGTTGCTGTTGCTGTATTACCTGAAACTACTAAATTAAATATGGACGGACTTCCAAAATTACTATCATTATCTACAACTAATTGTAATGTATTACATTGAATACTACTAGCGATACTTGAAATATCAAAAGACACAGTAACTGTACCTAAATCTCCAACCTTACTAACACGCCATTTAGAGTTTAACTGATTTGTATAAGTAGTGGTTTCACTTACCAATGTATATACAGGATCTTTAGTTTGTTCTCCCCAAAACAAATAGTCTCCGTTTGATAAGGCTGAAGGCGAATTAATTGTTACAATTCCTGTTCCTCTAGAATCTGTATGATTACTTCCATCTGAAGCTTGACCAATTCCGGCTACATCAAAATCGAAGTTACCATTTACAGCGTTATCTTGAGTGTAAAAATCTACAGTACTATCTAAAGTTAAACCATATTTTGCTGTTAAGTAGTTTTGAACAATAACTCTTTCAGCAGTATTGATAAATTGATTAAAAATAATAACCTCAGCAAAATCACCTTGATGAGATTGCCCTTCTGCATAATTAGCATCTACCGCATCTTGCTCTCCTGCTAATGAAAGACTTCCACCTGGAGTAATACTTGTTCCATTGTTATGATTAGCTGTTCTTTTTGAAACACCATCTAAGTATGATTTCAAACCAGTACCTGTATTTATCCAACTCATGTCTACCATATGCCAGGCACCATCGTTAGCATCAATATTTAAACCTGTATTGTTTGCACGATAGTACTGTAAATTACCACTATTAAATAGTAAATAATCATTATCACGTCCTGTTGAATTATATGACAAAATACCATCACCTGAATCAGTAGTTTTATTAATGTAGAACGTAGTAATTTGTGTTGAAGGAAAGTCTGTAAAATTAGTTTTTCTTAAACGTCTATTACCAGCTTCAAATCTAACAACGTCATAACTATTAACAATATTAGTTTTAACTATTGGTCTAAATGTTGCGTCAGGCTGTGTTAATGAGTTTGCATTACCTGAAGTATCATCCCAAGTATCCAATACAGTTCCATCTGCTACAGAAAAACCATCTGGTTTTAACCATAACACTTGCGTTGTTGAATTACCAACACCACCTGGACCAGATTGAGAAAACAAATAAATGGGTAAAAATAATGCTACAAGCATTACTACTTTAAAGGGACTTTGAAACATGCTATTAATATTTAGGGACTACTAAAGTATAAAAACAAAAAACCTACTTAAAGCAATTAAGACTATGTTTAACATACATTTCGATAAAGCGTATTTTACATCGATGATTGTGATTTTAACCACACCTCCAAAATTATAAGCACAAAAAAACCACGAATTTACGTGGCTTTTTTCTGTAATAATTAACACTTTATTATTTATCGTCAGCTACTTTATTTAGCTTTTTTATTTCTTCATTATACTCTTCTCTAGCATCATCTACATCACCATCATCCATAATCTCTTCTTTATATTCTTCATTAGCTTTACGATTAATTTTGACATATTCATCAAAGGTTTCATTAATCTCTTCAACTAAGTCATCATAAGCTTCACTTAATTCTTCTAAATTTCTGACATTACGTTTTTCCTTTCCGTTTTGCTCCTTAATATATTCGTTATATTCTTTTTGAACGTCTTCAATATCTTCAGTGATTTCTTCTGTTTTCATCCAATCTGGTCGTGTACTTTGAAGTGACCCAATTATAGATCCCATGTTAGGTATCGCAGCTGATTTAGTTTTAAAGTCTGCATCTTCAATTTTTTTCATTTGAATGGAAAGCTTATTAAATCCATCCCATCCACTAATCTGCATTGCGTTTACTTTAGTATTTATAGATCTAGTGACAACATCTCCAGACTTGGTTGTTGCTGTATTACCATTAGACATATTTTTATTAGTCAATACTTTGTCTGAATTTGAAGACATTGCTTTTGAATTGGCGTCTAATTTAACGTCTTGACTAGTTTCTGAATCAGTCATATTAGATTGATTATTTTTTTTATCATCCATACAAGACGTAAATAGAAGTCCTGTTATTGTGATTAGTCCGATTGCATTTTTTAAATTTTTCATAATAATATTTTTGGTTTGAATCAAAGATATTAGACTTTTGAAATACTAAATCACAAAAAATTATAAAATAAGCATAAAAAAGAAGATTAAATTAACATTAATTTAATTAAAATGAGAACATAAGACCTTTTAATAAAACAAAATGTTAAATTCAACATGTTAAAATGTGAATAATTCAAAAAATTAACAAATAATCGTAGACAAAAAAAAGCCTTCCCAAACGGAAAGGCTATTCACTTATAAAATAATTTTAAGCTACGACTTTAAACTAGCCAAGCTACTTTTTAATGTTTCTATTTTAGCTAAAGCATCTGCTTCTTTGTTACGCTCATTGGCAATTACTTGCTCTGGTGCTCCTGCAACAAAACGCTCGTTAGATAGTTTCTTTTGTACAGATTTAAGAAAACCTTCTGTGTACTTTAACTCTTCCGTTAGCTTAACAATTTCTGCTTCTACATCTATTGCACCATCCATTGGAATAAAGTACTCGTTAGATTTTACTCTAAAGGTTAATGCACCTTCAACAGGTTCATTTACATAATCGATAGCTTCTAAATTACCTAATTTTGCAATTACAGTATCAAACGCTGTATTTGAGTTTTCGTTATTTATAACTGAAAAACCAATCGCATCCTTAAAAGCGATGTTCTTTTCTTTTCTAACGGTTCTTATTCCAGAAATAACCTCTGAAGCAAATTCAAACTGTGCAATTAACTCTTTGTTTACTGGTTTAGCTTCAGGCCATTTTGCAACAATTAGTGCTTCTTCCGGAGTTCTTTCAGCAATATACTGCCAAATTTCTTCGGATAAGAAAGGCATAAATGGATGCAATATTTTTAAGTTATCCTCAAAAATAGACATCACTTTATTATATGTAGCAGCATCAATTGGTTGTTGATATGCTGGCTTTACAATCTCTAATAACCAACCACAAAAATCGTCGTAAACTAGTTTGTAAATAGCCATTAAAGCATCACTTAATCGGTATTTACTGAAGTGATCTTCAATTTCTAATAAAGCTTCACTAAACTTAGACTGGTACCAATCTAAAGCTATTTTACTAGATTCTGGTTGCGCAATAGTATCACTAACTTCCCATAAATTGGTTAAGTTAAAAGCGTTCCAAATTTTGTTTCCAAAACCTTTACCTTGTTGGCATAAGGCTTCATCAAACATTAAATCATTTCCTGCTGCACTACTTAATAGTAACCCAACCCTAACACCATCTGCACTATACTCTTCTATTAATTTTAAAGCGTCTGGCGAGTTACCTAAGGACTTACTCATTTTACGACGTTGCTTATCACGTACTAAACCTGTTAAATAGACATTGTTAAATGGTTTTTGGTCTTTATACTCATAACCTGCAATTATCATACGTGCAACCCAAAAGAATAAAATATCTGGTCCTGTTACTAAATCATTAGTAGGATAGTAATATTTAATTTCTTCGTTTTCTGGGTTACGGATTCCATCAAAAACAGACATTGGCCATAACCAAGAGCTAAACCAAGTATCTAAAGCATCTGTATCTTGTTTTAAATCTTCTGCTTTTAAATCTGCTTTTCCTGTTACTTTTTGTGCTTTTTCAACAGCTAGTTCAATAGTTTCTGCAACTACAAAATCTTCTTTACCATCTCCATAAAAATAGGCAGGAATTTGTTGTCCCCAAAGTAATTGACGTGAGATATTCCAATCACGAATATTCTCCATCCAATGACGGTATGTATTTTCAAATTTCTTCGGAAATAACTTAATCTCAGCATCTTCTCCTAAAACAGCTTCGATTGCTGGCTTAACCAACTCTTCCATTTTTAAGAACCATTGGTCACTTAATCTTGGCTCGATAACAGCTTTTGTACGTTCTGAAGTCCCTACTTTATTCATGTGGGTTTCAGTTTTCACTAAAACACCTAATGTTTCTAATTCTTTAGCTACATTTTTTCTAGCCACAAAACGATCCTGACCTTCAAATTGTAATCCAAAGCTATTTAATGTTGCATCTTCATGAAAGATATCTATAACTTCTAATTTGTGCTTATCTCCAAGATTCTTATCGTTTTCGTCATGTGCTGGTGTAACTTTTAAACACCCAGTTCCAAATTCGATATCAACATAATCATCTTCGATTATAGGAATAACACGATTAGAAATTGGCACTATGGCTTTCTTTCCACGTAAGTGTGCAAAACGTTCGTCTTCTGGATTAATACAAATTGCTGTATCTCCAAATATAGTTTCAGGACGTGTGGTAGCGATAGTTAATGTATTGTCACTGCCTTCAATTTTATAATTTATGTAATATAGGTTTCCTTGACGCTCTTCGTGGATAACTTCCTCATCAGACAAGGTTGTTTTTGCTTCAGGATCCCAGTTTACCATGCGGTAACCTCTATATATTAATCCTTTGTTGTGTAAATCCACAAACACTTTAATTACAGCTTCAGACATGTCGTCGTCCATTGTAAATTTGGTACGATCCCAATCGCAAGAACATCCTAATTTTTTAAGTTGGTCAAGGATTACGCCTCCATATTCTTCTGTCCATTCCCAAGCATGTGCCAAAAACTGGTCTCTTGTCAGGTCATTTTTGTCAATACCTTGTTCTTTTAATTTAGCAACAACTTTAGCTTCAGTAGCAATTGATGCGTGATCTGTACCAGGTACCCAACAGGCATTTTTACCTTGTAAACGTGCGCGACGAATTAAAACATCCTGTATAGTATTATTAAGCATGTGTCCCATATGTAAGACTCCTGTTACGTTTGGAGGAGGAATTACAATTGTGTAAGGCTCTCTGTCGTCTGGTTCTGAATGAAAATAATTATTTTTCATCCAGTAGTCATACCACTTATTTTCTGCTTGTATAGCATTATATTTTGATGGAATTTGCATACTTTGGAATAGTTTTTGAAATATATCTTACAAAAGTACTTATATTTCTGTTTTTGTGAAATTATAACGATGAATAATGTATAGTTAAATATGTTATAAGTATTTGCAAGTATGCATTACATCTAATAACTTTGTAAAATGGAATAAAAGTAATTAGATTTACAAACCAATAAAATCAAAATACAATGAAAAAATTATTTACAATATTATTTATCGGACTTATTAGTTTATCGATGAATGCTCAGGACAAAGTAGCAAAAATAGAGTTTAAAGATACGACTATAGACTACGGAACTATTAACAGAGGAGATAATGGTGTAAGAACTTTTGAGTTTACAAACACTGGTAATGCACCTTTAATTGTATCTAAAGTTAGCTCTAGCTGTGGATGCACAGTACCTAAAAAACCAGAAGCACCAGTAATGCCTGGAGAAACTGGAGAAATTGAAGTAAAATATGATACTAACAGAGTTATGCCTATTAGAAAAACAATTACTGTTTTATCTAATGCTGACACACCAACAGTATCTTTAAAAATAAGAGGAGAAGTTATTGATCCTGCTAAAACTAGTGTTTTAGAGAAAAAAGGAAAAAGTGTAATGGAGCAATAAGCTCTCTATTTAAATCATATTTTAAAAGCCGAAACATATGTTTCGGCTTTTTTTATGGTCTATTCTATGGGAGATTTTAATCTAAATTTAATTTCTTTTTCATAACCATTTCTATTGACTAACAATTTAATTTGAGTACCTGATTTTTTATAAAAGTGATTAACAATACGATCTAATGTTAAATCAAAAGTAATTTTATTATTTATTGTTAATATAACATCACCTTTTTGGACTCCAGCCCAATAAGCAGGAGAGTTTTTGACAACATTATGTACTATATATGTTGGTTTTAATGAAAAATTACGATTTGTCTTTACTACACTATTAACTGCAATGGAATTGGACTGTTCACTTCTAATATGAGCACTGTTTTCTTCAACATTAATCTCCATGACCACTCTTACACCATCGTGCTCTACTTGCAAACCACTTTTATTATAACTAAACGCATCATGAAAACTACTATTTTTTTTAAGAGTAATCTTAGAGTTTGAATAATCTACAATTAGATTAAATCGCTTTAAAATTTCGCCACCAATTGTACCATCTCTATCTTTAAATTTTTTAACTGCCTTCACAGTTACAGAATCAGGAAAAGCAACTTTAGGATATTTAATAGTAAAACGATTTAAGTTTAGCGCTTCTATTTTAGTTCTTTTACCAAAAACGTCTCCACTAAGTCCAGAACCTAAAAAATCTTCAAAATATTTTTCGCTATGCTGCAAGCCCTTATCTTTATCCTCGAATAACCATAAGGCATCACTACCTCCAGAATCCATAAGTAGTTTTACTGGAACTAATTTATCTTTAATAGTTACGTTAGTATTTAAATAAGGCCTATTATCTTTAAATTCTAAATCTAAAACTTCACATCTATTGCACCTTTTATACTTATAATTTTCAGGATTGTTTAACCTAATATATCTACCAGAATAATTAACCTCCACAACAAAATCCTTAAACAAATCATAGCCAATAATACCATCTATTGGTGTACCTAACTTAGGAGCCAAATTAATTCTGGAATCAAATACTGCAAACAATGTTTGATCAGTATTTATTGCGTCTCCAATTTTAAAAGTATTATGACTAGATCTTAAAGCGTCAATGTAGTCTCCATCTCCAAGTCCCTTAATTTTAATTTTTTCTGAATTTAAAATTTTTAACGAGTCTGAGCCTTTTATAAAATTGAAAAGAATTGGTTTGCTAACACCTGTATCAAGCAGAAATTTTAAAGTAATACCGTTAACCTCGACAGGAATAAGAATTATATTATTAATTAACTCAAACTCTATTTTCTGGGATTTAATTTTATCTGTTAACTTGTAGTTACTTTGCGCATTAACACAAAAAGTAAGGATTAAAAAAAAATAAAATAATAGTTTATGTATGCGCATCCATGGTATAATAAATTATGTCTTTAATAAAATTACAAATCTTTTAACTATAATCTCTTTTAAAAGGTCTTTTTTTAAAGAAACATTACAATTATTTTTCGCAAATTTGTAACCTAAACGATATGTAATGCCAAAAATTTCTCAAAAAGGGCAATCAATGCCACAGTCACCAATTAGAAAATTAGTTCCTTTTGCTGAAAAAGCATATAAAATGGGAAAAACTGTTTATCATTTAAATATTGGGCAACCAGATATTAAGACACCACAAGCAGCTCTTGATGCAGTAAAAATGCATGGCTTAGATATATTAGCTTATACACGATCTGAAGGATCTGAAGAGTATCGCAAAAAAATCGCTAACTATTACCAAAAAAATGATATCCATGTAAAACATGACGATATTATTGTAACTACAGGTGGTAGTGAAGCATTACTTTTTGCTTTTGGAAGCATTATGGATGTTGATGACGAAGTGATTATTCCTGAACCGTTTTATGCAAATTACAATGGATTTTCAACTGCATCTGGTGTTAAGGTCGTACCTGTAATTTCGAAAATAGAAGACAATTTTGCCTTACCTGCAATTGAAGAGTTTGAAAAACTTATCACACCAAAAACTAAAGCAATATTAATCTGTAATCCAGGAAACCCAACTGGTTATTTATATTCAAAAGACGAAATAAAAAAATTAGCCGAAATAGTTAAAAAGCATGATTTATTTTTAATAGCTGACGAGGTTTATCGTGAGTTTGCTTACGATGGAGCAAAACACTATTCTATATTACAAGAACAAGGTTTAGACGACCATGCAATAGTCATAGACTCTGTGTCTAAACGTTACAGTATGTGTGGTGCAAGAATTGGTTGTTTAGTCTCTAAAAACAAAGAAGTTATCGCAACTGCATTAAAATTTGCACAAGCAAGATTAAGTCCTCCAACCTTGGCACAAATTGCTAGTGAAGCTGCTTTAGAAACACCACAAAGTTATTTTGACGATGTTATTGAAGAGTACGTTGAAAGACGTAATGTGCTTATCGCAGAATTGCAAAAAATAGATGGTGTCCAAGTAGCTAATCCAAAAGGTGCTTTTTATTGTATCGCACAATTACCTATAAAAAATAGTGACGCTTTTGCACAATGGCTTTTAGAAGATTTTGATATTGATGGAGAAACCGTTATGGTCGCTCCTGCTGCAGGTTTTTACAGCACACCTGGAGTTGGATTAAATCAAATCCGTATTGCTTATGTATTAAATCAAGACAGTTTAAAAAAAGCAGTAAATATTATCAAACAAGCATTAAAAGTATATAAAGACTAGTGCATATTTTAAACGACATATCTTTAAAACCTTATAATACTTTTGGAATAGATGTTAACGCTAAACAATTTGTAGCAGTTAGCACTGTCCAAGATTTAAGGTTTATCTATTCTAATTATAAAAACACCAATAAATTTATCCTTGGTGGTGGTAGCAATATGTTACTTACCAAACCTGTAAATGCTTTAGTGATACAATTAAATCTTAAAGGAAAAACTATTGTTGACACTACAGATAATCATGTATTAATAGAGTGTCAAGCTGGCGAAAACTGGCATGAATTTGTAAAATGGACACTAAAACAAGATTTTGGCGGTTTAGAAAATTTGTCTTTAATTCCTGGTAATGTTGGCACAAGCCCAATACAAAATATTGGCGCTTATGGTGTAGAATTAAAAGATCATTTTTACTCTTGCAATGCTCTAAATCTAGACACTTTAAAAACAGAAACTTTTACTAAGCAGGACTGTGATTTTGGGTATAGACATTCAATATTTAAACAAGAAGCAAAAGGAAAATATATAATAACAAGTGTGGTTTTTAAACTAACAACTAAAAACCACATTTTGCATACTAATTATGGTGCTATAACTACAGCGTTAGAAACCATGAATATTACCCAACCCACAATACAAGACATCTCCAAAGCAGTTATAGCTATTCGCGAAAGCAAATTACCAGACCCTAAAATTATTGGCAATTCAGGAAGTTTTTTTAAAAACCCTGTTATTTCAAAATCTCAGTTCTTACAATTGCAAGATAACTTTAAAGAAGTGCCACATTATGTGATTTCTGAAAACGAAATAAAAATACCTGCTGGATGGTTAATTGAAACCGCAGGTTTTAAAGGAAAAACATTTGGTAATTATGGCGTGCATAAAAAACAAGCCTTAGTACTAGTTAATTATGACGACGCTAAAGGAGAAGACATATTAAACCTTTCAAAATTAATACAAAATACTATTTATCGTATCTTTAATATTTCAATTGAAGCTGAAGTAAATATTTTTTGACACAATATAAAACAACTTCAATTTAAATTAGTTAACTAACAACTACAATACAATAGCTTGGAATTTTCTTTAGAAAAACATATTATAACACACCTTAAAAATGGCGACAAACAAGCCATTAATTTGTTATACGAAAATTATGCTGATGCATTATTTGGAGTCATAAAAAAAGTGATTTCGGATGACGACTTAGCGCAAGACGTGCTTCAAGAGACTTTAATAAAAGTTTGGAAAAAAGGTAAAAGTTATAATCCTGATAAAGCCAAATTATTCACTTGGCTATACCGCATTGCATATAACTCGGCAATCGATAAAATTAGATCTGTAAATAATAAATCTAACAAAGAAGTCCAAATCGAAGATTCAAACGTATATAAACTGACAACTAATAGTTTAAACGAGGATGTTTTAGATATTAAAAAGCATTTAAACACGTTAGACGAAAAGTATCAAATAGTTATAAACGCGCTCTTTTTTGAAGGAATGACGCAACAAGAAGCGAGCGAAGAATTAGACATACCGTTAGGTACAATAAAATCAAGATTAAAAATTGCGTTACGTGAATTGAAAAAAATTTACAACCCTTAATTGTAAAATGATGAATCAGAAAGTAAAAACATTTTTAGACACTGACTTATTAGACAGATATTTAATAGGTCTAACTACAGCTTCAGAAACTTTAGAGGTAGAGCATTACATATCAGAATACCCACAAGTTAAAAAAGCATTTCAAAAGCTTGAAGACAAGCTAGAATTTACTACGCAATTAAATGCGGTAAAAGCACCAAAATCTATTTTAGATAATGTTCTAGATACTCTAGACGATAAACCAGTAGTAGCATTAAAACCAGAAAAATCAAAAAAATGGTATAGCTTAGCAATTGCAGCAAGTGTGGCTGCACTATTATTTGCAGGAAGCTCTGTTTATCTACTTAATCAAAACAATAATTTAGCAGATGAAAATCAAACCATCGCTGATGAAATCTTTGATTTAAGAAGTGATATATCCAATAACAATAGTACTTTAAATAAAGTATTACAACAGTTTGAACAATTAAATAATCCTGAAACAGAAAAATATGTGTTAACAGGTAATACTAGAGCTAAAAACCTTAAGACTGTCGCTTACATTAATCCAGAAGAAAAAAAATCTATGATTGATGTAGTATCCTTGCCTCAATTACCTGATGACAAAGTATATCAAATTTGGGCTAACTTACAAGATAAAATGGTTAACCTTGGTGTGCTAAGTGAAGCAGACAGACGCTTACAAGAAATACCATATACAGAAGATGCTTTAGGGTTAAGTATATCCATAGAACCTAAAGGAGGTAGTCAATTTAGATCAAATGACACACCTGTTGCAGAGATCTCGTTAAAGATTAATGACTAATTAGTTATACTATATAAAAAAGCCTCATAACTATTATGAGGCTTTTTTTTATGTCAAAATTCAACGATTTAATCCTTACTAAACAGCGCTTTATGGATTAAACCAGCTACAATTGCACCTGCAATTGGTGCTAACCAAAACAACCATAGTTGTCCCATATATTCACCACCTTCGGCAAATAAAGCTTGACTAGTTGATCTTGCTGGATTAACAGACGTATTTGTTATAGGAATACTAATTAAATGAATTAAAGTTAAAGCTAAACCAATAGCAATACCTGCAAATCCTTTTGGTGCTTTAGGGTACGTACTTCCTAATATTATTAATAGAAAAAATAAGGTCAAAATAAACTCAGTCACCAAAGCAGACATCATGGAATAACCATCAGGTGACAAAGCGCCATAACCATTAGCAGCAAAACCACCTTGACCAGAAAATCCTGCTTTACCAGAAATAATATATAATAATGCTGCAGCTGCTAAAATAGCTCCAACTAATTGTGCAATAATATAACCAGGTAGCTCCTTTGCAGGAAACTTGCCACCAGCCCATAAACCTATAGATACTGCAGGATTAAAATGTGCTCCAGATACGTGACCAACAGCGTAAGCCATTGTTAATACGGATAATCCAAAAGCTAATGCTACACCAACAAATCCAATACCTAAATCTGGATAACCTGCTGCAAAGACTGCACTACCACAACCTCCAAAAACTAACCAAAAAGTTCCAAAACATTCTGCCAATAATTTTTTCATAATCTAAATAATTAAAAGTTAAGGGTTTAAGATATTTAAAAAAAACAAATGTTAGACACTTATTTTTCGCTTGAATAAAAAATTCGATAAAAAACAACTTTAATAGATATAAAAGATAAAAACACTGTTAGAGGTTTTATAAAACCTTTACATTATTCTTTAAAATTTAGTATCTTTGTAGTCACAAAAAAAGAAAAATAATTTGAAACTTTTACTACTTACATTAGGTCTTCTAGCATTAGGTTTTGCTGGAATAGCAATTAAAATATGGGCAAAAAAAGATGGTAAATTTGCTGGTACTTGCGCAAGTCAAAATCCAATGTTAAACACAACAGGAGAATCTTGCGGATTTTGCGGTAAAACTCCAGATCAGTTTGACAACTGCAACGAAACGCAACATTCTTAATACATGCTAATACTTGAGGTTTTATTCTACAGCTTTGTAGCTGTGGTTGTTATTCAGGTATTATATTATGCTGTGTTATTTGGCAGCTTTGCTTTTTCTAAAAGTATTACAACCTCTTTAAACAGAAACTATCCAATTTCTGTAGTTATCTGTGCCAAAAACGAAGCACAAAACCTTAAAAAATTTCTACCTAGCATATTAAATCAATCGTATCCCAATTTTGAAGTGGTACTAATAAACGACTCATCTCACGATGAGACTTTAGATGTTTTTGAAGATTTTAAATCTAAACATAGCAATATTAAAATTGTAGATGTCAAAAATATTGAAGCCTTTTGGGGAAATAAAAAATACGCACTCTCACTAGGCATAAAAGCTGCCACACACAATCATTTATTGTTTATTGATGCAGATTGCCAACCGGTTTCAAACCAATGGATCGACAAAATGAGTCAAAGTTTTAATGACGAGAACACCATTATTTTAGGTTATGGTGCGTATAACAAAATAAAAAACTCATTTTTAAATAAACTAATCAGATTTGAAACCTTGCTGACTGCAACACAATATTTTTCGTTTGCAAAAGTTGGGATTCCTTTTATGGGTGTTGGTCGTAATTTAGCCTACCATAGAGATGAGTTTTTTAAAACTAATGGTTTTATTAAACACATGAAAATTAGATCTGGAGATGATGATCTTTTTATCAACGAAGCTGCTAATGCAACCAACACAGCAATTTGTTACAATAAGGACAGTTTTACATCTTCCATACCAAAGTCTTCATTAAAAGATTGGTTTAAACAAAAACGCAGACATGTGTCAACTGCTCAATATTATAAATTTAAGCATCAATTTTTATTGGCTAGTTTTTATATCTCGCAAATACTTTTTTGGACATTAGCGATTGTATTAGCCATAACCACCTATTTATGGCCTTTTGTTTTGGGTCTAATTATTTTACGTTTTATCATTCAATTTTTAAGTTTAGGCTTTTCTGCAAATAAATTAGACGAAAAAGACACCATTTTATTGTTACCAATCCTAGAAATAACCTTGATTGTATTGCAATTTAGTATCTTTATAGCCAATAAAATTTCAAAACCAAATTATTGGAAATAGAAGAAGCAATAAAAAGAGCCAAACAAAACGACCAAAAAGCGTTTAATTATTTACTTCATAATTATTGGGATAAGGTTTATGGTTTTCAACTTAAACGCATCCAAAATGAAAACGATGCAGAAGACATTACCATTCAAACTTTCTCTAAAGCTTTTGACAAAATAAAAACTTACGACAGCAAATACGCATTTAATACTTGGTTAATTACAATTTCTAAAAACATTCATATTGATATTATTAGAAAACAAAAAAACAGCATTAAACAAGCTATTTCAAATACAGATGACAATGCTGTCTATCAAGTTTTAGACGAAACACCATCTGTTGAAGACAAACTAATTACAGAACAAAATTTAGCTAAATTACTTCGTGACATTAAAAAGCTAAAACCACATTATCAAGAAGTAATAAACCTAAGATACTTTCAAGAATTAAGTTACAAAGAAATTTCTGACGAGCTAAAAGAGCCAATTAATAATATAAAAGTAAAGTTACTTCGTGCTAAAAAATTATTAGCAGAAATTATTCAAAAAAAGTAATTATTAGCTTACCCTACTTTACTCCTACTCCTTAAATTTTAACCAAAATACTTCGTATCTTTGCATCTACAAAATTGCAACTATGAATACAGAAACTGCATCAAATATATTACCAGAAAGACAACCTAAACCAAAATGGTTACGCGTTAAATTACCAACAGGTAAAAAATATACAGAATTAAGAGGATTAGTAGATAAATACAAATTAAACACTATTTGTGCATCTGGAAGTTGTCCAAACATGGGAGAATGTTGGGGAGAAGGAACTGCAACTTTTATGATACTTGGAAATGTTTGTACTAGATCATGTGGATTTTGCGGTGTAAAAACTGGACGTCCAGAGGATGTTGATTGGGACGAACCAGAAAAGGTAGCACGTTCTATAAAAATTATGGGAATCAAACATGCTGTATTAACAAGTGTAGATAGAGATGACCTAAAAGATATGGGAAGTATTATGTGGGCAGAAACAGTAGATGCTGTCAGACGAATGAATCCACAAACAACACTAGAAACATTAATCCCTGATTTTCAAGGTGTAGAAATGCACATTGACAGAATTATTGATGTAGCTCCAGAAGTGGTATCTCATAACATTGAAACCGTAAAAAGACTAACCAGAGAAGTCCGTATACAAGCTAAATACGAAAGAAGTTTAGGCGTATTAAAATACTTAAAACAACAAGGACAACGCAGAACAAAATCTGGGATTATGCTAGGTCTTGGTGAAGCGCGTGAAGAGGTTATTCAAACTTTACACGATTTACGTGATAACGATGTGGATGTTGTTACCATTGGTCAATATTTACAACCAAGTAAAAAACACTTACCTGTTAAACGATTTATACTTCCTGACGAATTTAAAGAGTATGAAGAAATAGGACTAAAACTTGGATTTAGACATGTAGAAAGTAGCGCATTAGTACGTTCTTCTTATAAAGCACAAAAACACATAAATTAAATATGATTACAGTAGCTATTAATGGTTTTGGACGTATTGGAAGACGCGTTTTTAGACTACTACATAATAATCCCAATATTAAGGTTGTTGCCATAAATGATTTAGCAGATGCAAAAACGTTAAGTCATTTACTAAAGTATGATAGTATACATGGTGTATTTCCTGCTGAAATTTCTTCCACAGAAAACACTATACTTGTAAACAATGTATCTGTTTCACTTTTAAACCAAACACATCCTAAAACTATAGACTGGTCCCAATTTGCTCCAGATTTTGTTATTGAAGCAACCGGAAAATTTAAAACTACAGAAGATTTACAACATCATATAAACAATGGAGCTAAGCGCGTAATTTTAAGCGTACCTCCAACTGAAGATGATATTAAAACTATTGTTTTAGGCATTAATCAAAACGATTTAGATGGTACTGAAACTATAATATCAAACGCCTCATGTACTACAAATAACGCAGCTCCAATGATTGACGTAATCAATGAGCTTTGCGGTATTAATCAAGCATACATAACAACAATACACTCGTACACCACAGACCAAAGCCTACACGATCAGCCACATAGGGATTTACGACGTGCTAGAGCTGCTGGACAAAGTATTGTACCAACAACAACTGGAGCTGCCAAGGCTTTAACAAAAATATTTCCTGAGTTATCAAATGTAATTGGTGGATGCGGAATTAGAGTTCCTGTAGCCAATGGATCGTTAACAGATATTACTTTTAATGTTAAAAAAACGGTCACTATTGAAGCCATAAATCAGGCTTTTAAAAATGCATCTAAAGGCAAATTTAAAAACATCTTAGAATATACTGAGGACCCAATAGTATCCATAGATATTGTTGGCAATCCACACTCCTGTATTTTTGATGCTCAAATGACCTCTGTTATAGGTAATATGGTAAAAATTATTGGATGGTATGACAACGAAACTGGTTACTCTAGCCGAATAATAGATTTGATTTCCAATTTATCGGAATAAAAATAACTTTTAGAGTATAAATATTTATATTTGTTTATATATACCCAACCAATGAAATCCCATTTTATAAAATTTTTCACGTGCTTAATATTGTGTTTTATAGGATTAAACCTACAAGCACAAAACTTAACAGAAAAAGAAAAGGAAGTCATTAAGAGCAAAATAAACTTTAACATTAGTCAAGCTCAAAAAAATATTGATAACAATCAATATTACAAAGCGCAAAGCGATTTAGACGAAGCTTTAGCCTTGGCTAATCAAATTAATGACAATAAAAACATTGGTTTAATCTACTCAAAAATTGGAAAAATTCAATTTATTACTGAGGAATCTAACGAAGCCCTTCAAACGCTAATTAAAGCTATTGAAAAGCAACGCTTTGCAGAGGATAATATTAACATAGCAGAAACTTACAAAACGATTGGTATCGTTTACATGAGTAAAAATAATTTTAATCGCGCACTAGATTATTTTACATCTGCCGAAGTTCTTTTTGAAAATGAAGACTTACATGATTTTGAAGCAGAGTCGGTCCTATATAAAGGTGATGCCTACTATAACTTAGAAAACTACGAAGAAGCAGAAATAGAATATGAAAAAGCAGTTAGCATATCTAAAAGCTATTTAAACAATAAAATACTTAGTAGCGCTTACGTCCATTTAGGGAAAAATAAAATAAAGTTAGGCCAATTTACTGAAGCTGAAAAGTTAATTACACAAGGATTAACCATTGCACAAAAAAACAACTTCCCTTCCATTACTAACATTGCTTATGCTGCATTAAGTGATATTTATAACGAAACTGAAGATTATAAAAAATCAAATACCTATTTAAAAAAACACATCAAACTTAACGATTCATTATTAATGGCTAAGCGTGGTTTTCTTTCTTCAGATAAAAGGATAGACAAACTTTACAGTAATCCCGTAGAATACCAAAAAGAAAAAGAAGCTGATTTAGAAAAAGAGGCAAGCTCAACTTGGTTAGAAAAACTAACAACAATATTAAGTATTGCTTTAATTACAATTTTATCATTATTGACGCTTTCGTTATATAAAAACAATAATATTAGATTAAAATCTAATAATATTTTACATAAAAAAAATGCAGAATTAACCATTGCAATGGAAAAAGCAGAATTGGCTACCAAAACCAAAGCTAACTTCCTATCTACGGTAACGCATGAGTTAAGAACACCTTTATACGCTGTAACAGGATTAACAAATATGCTTTTGGAGGAAGACCCAAAACCTACCCAAGTACAACACTTAAAATCACTTAAATTTTCTGGTGATTACCTTTTAACTTTTATTAATGACATCCTTCAAATTAATAAAATTGAAGCCAATAAAGTAGATATAGAACCTGAAGTTTTTAATCTTAAAAAGAAAGCTGAAAATGTCATGTCAGCACTAAACAATTCTGCTTTAGACAACAATATCACCTTGCATTTAGAATACGACAGAGACCTACCAACTAATTTTAATGCAGATCAATTAAAAATCTCTCAAATACTAATTAACCTTATTGGTAACTCTATTAAGTTTACAAAGGATGGAGATATTTGGATTAGAATTATCAAACAGAATCAAAATGGAGAAAATTTTGAAGTTAGATTTGAAGTAGAAGATAATGGTATTGGAATTAGTGAAGAAAAGCAACAAAATATGTTTGAAAGTTTTTCTCAAGGATCAATTCAAATCAACCGTAAATATGGAGGAACTGGACTTGGTCTATCCATTGTTAAAGGATTAATAGATATATTAAAAGGAAAAATTTACATGAAAAGTCAGCTAGGAAAAGGAACTACCTTTTTCTTTGAAATACCTATGAAAAAAAGTAATGAGATTATTGTTGAGAAAAAGGCAAACTACTTTAACGAAATTGACGAAATTGAATTAAGCAACATAAAAATACTAGTTGTAGAGGATAACAAGATCAACCAAATGATCACCAAAAAAATCCTGAATAAAATGAAACTGTATTGTGACGTTGTGGATAATGGTGAAGAAGCTGTTGACATGGTTAAAACCACCAAATACGATGTTGTATTAATGGACATCCACATGCCAGGAATTAGTGGTATGGAAGCCACAAAAATTATCAGAACCTTTGATAAAGAACTTACTATTTTTGCATTAACTGCTGTTACTATTGAGGATAAAATGCAAGAATTTGAAGAAGCTGGATTTACAGATATTATCCCTAAACCTTTTAAACAAGAAGACTTCGAGAAAAAACTTTTTAATGCCTTAATGCTGTCGGAAAAAGGAGACAACCCTACCCTAAACCATACGTCTTAATAATGGCATCAAACTTATCACTGTTATCAATATCTATTTTAATAGGTAGATAAAATAATTTACCTTGTAAAGAAGCTTCCGTTTTTAAACGCATATAATCTTTTTCTGTAGTGATTATTAGCTCATACTTTGATAAATACTCGATTTCAGAGGATAAAAACTCATGATGATCTTTAAAATTTAAATGTTCAAAACTTAAATCTTTACTCTTCAAATAGGACACTAATGGTTTTGCATTAGCAATACCTGTTACCAATTTAAAATCATCTGTTAATTGATCTATTGCAATTGTTTTGTTTTCAGAATATACTTTGTCACTATAACGTATCTTACTAAAAAACACCTGTTGATAAGCTAAAGGTTTGATTTCAGCAATTATATCCTGTTTATTAATTTCTGTTATCTCTTCTGGACATTTGGTTACAACTATAATATTTGCACGCTTAGCTCCTGATTTTGGTTCACGCAAATTACCAGTTGGCAATACAATATCTTTAGTATATCTATTATCAAAAGTGGTCAACATGATATTTAATCCTGCTTTAACTCTTCTATGCTGAAAAGCATCATCTAACAAAATAACATCTGGCTTATCCTTTAAACGCAATAAATTAGAGATTCCAGATTGTCTATCTGCATCCACTGCAACTTTAATATCTTCTGAAAACGTATTATAAAACTGAAAAGGCTCATCACCTAAAATTGTTGCATTAGTCGAAGCATCACCTAGCTTAAACCCTTTAGTTTGGCGTCCATAACCTCTACTTAAGGTAGCCAAATTAACATCATCTTTTAATAAACGTATTAAATACTCAACCATTGGTGTTTTTCCAGTTCCTCCTGTACTAAGGTTACCAACACAAATAATTGGAAAATCATAAGATTTAGAAGCCAACCAACCTTTATCAAACATGATGTTTCTAAACCAAGTTATTAAATAATAAAACGGTACAATAGGAAATAAAATAAATCTTAAAAACTTCATTTAATATATTTAAAGCCCATTTATCTTTTTTAATAAAAACGAAATGGAGCAAACAATAATAGTAACGAAAGTAAATATTTTATATTTGTTTTAAATATTAAAGACCAAAAAGTATGTTGATAAAAGACCTTGTTAATCACCTTGAAGAAATTGCGCCTTTAAATTATGCTGAAGATTTTGACAACGTAGGATTATTAATTGGCGATAAAAACACTAAGATAACCAACGTATTGGTAACTTTAGACACATTGGAAGATGTGGTTGACGAAGCAATTGCTAAAAACTGCAACTTTATATTAAGTTTTCACCCAATAATTTTTAAAGGCCTTAAAAGTCTTACCGGAAAAAATTATGTAGAGCGTACCGTTTTAAAAGCCATCCAAAACAACATTGCTATTTACGCTATACATACAGCCTTGGATAATGATAAAAATGGTGTTAATGCCATGTTATGTGATCAACTTAACTTAACTAATCAACGCATATTAATACCACAAAAACAAACCATAAAAAAACTAACAACTTTCGCACCAGAATCAGAAGTTGAAACCATAAAAAACGCCTTATTTAAAGCAGGTGCAGGACAAATTGGAAACTATTCTAACTGTAGCTTTACAACAAAAGGGATAGGGTCATTTAAACCTAATCAAGAAGCTAATCCTACAATAGGTCAAAAAGGAGAAAATTATATCGAAGCTGAAACACAAATAAATGTCACCTTTCAAAAACATTTAGAATCTACCATTTTACAAACTTTATTTAAAACACATTCTTACGAAGAAATAGCTTTTGAAGTAACCACTTTAGAAAATACAAACCAAAATATTGGTATGGGAATGATTGCAGAACTAAAAAATCCCAAAGCCGAAATTGAGTTTTTGCATTATTTGAAAGAAAAAATGGAAATTTCAGCAATTAGACATAGTAAATTAACAAATAAAAGAATAAAAAAAGTTGCTGTATTAGGAGGTTCCGGAAGCTTTGCTATAAATGCAGCAAAAGCAGCAGGAGCTGATGCTTTTGTAACTTCAGACCTTAAATATCATGATTTTTTCCAAGCAGAAAACAACATTTTATTAGTAGATATAGGACATTATGAAAGTGAACAGTACACAAAAATTGGTTTAGTAGCAATACTTACGAAAAAAATCCCTAATTTTGCATTCATTTTATCGAACACAAATACCAATCCTGTTAAGTATTTTTAAAATATGGCAAAGACAAAAGAAGCAACAGTAGAAGATCGCCTAAGAGCGTTATATGATCTACAATTAATAGACTCTAGAATTGACGAAATAAGAAGCGTACGTGGAGAATTACCTTTAGAGGTTAGCGATTTAGAAGACGAAGTTGCAGGATTAAAAACTAGATTAGAGAAATTAGAAGATAGTTTAAGCTCTGTAGATGCTGAAATTACTGCTAAGAAAAATTTAATTGAAGAATCTAAAACTTTAATTAAAAAATACTCTGAGCAACAAAAAAATGTTAGAAATAACAGAGAATTTAATTCTTTAACTAAAGAGGTTGAATACCAAGAGTTAGAAATTGAATTAGCTGAAAAGCATATCAGAGAATTTAAAGCTCAAATTGAGCAGAAAAAAGACGTTATTGCTAAAACTAAAGAGCATAACAAAGAGCGTGAAAACCACTTGAAACATAAAAAAAGTGAGTTAGATGCTATCTTAAAAGAAACTGAAAAAGAAGAAAAAGCACTTATAGACAAGTCTGAAGATTACAAGAAAAAAATCGAAGCGCGTTTAGTAAAAGCTTACAACCGTATTAGAGTAAACGTAAAAAATGGTTTAGCTGTTGTACCAATCGAAAGAGGTGCATCAGGAGGATCTTATTTTACAATTCCACCACAAGTACAAATGGAAATCGCTGGACGTAAAAAAATTATTACAGATGAGCATAGTGGACGTATACTTGTTGATGCTGCTTTAGCAGATGAACAAAGAGAGAAAATGGAAAAAATGTTTTCTAAATTATAGAAACCTTTTTCATTATATTATAAAGCCTTTACATAACGTAAAGGCTTTTTTATTGCTATATATTTATTTTTTTAAGAAATAATTATAAGTAAATAAGCAAGGATGTTATAATTTATACGTCCAATTGAAAAAGAAAAGAAAAATGAAAAAATTATTATCAGTATTATTTCTAGCCTTATTATTTAGCTGTAACAATCAAGCCCAAACCAATCCTAAACAAGAAGCTATCAAAACAGCAACTCCAGTAACTGTTGCATTACAAAACGGAAAAGCAAAAGCCTATTTTGCAAGTGGTTGTTTTTGGTGTGTAGAAGCTGTATATGAAAGCGTTAAAGGTGTAGACGAAGTTATTAATGGATACGCAGGAGGTCATACGCAAAATCCTACTTACGAGAAAAGTAACACAGGTCAAACAGGTCATGCTGAAGCAGTAGAAGTTATATACGATCCAAAAATTGTAAGTTTTGAAACCTTAGTAGACGTTTATTTTGCTTCGCAAAATCCAACACAAGTAAATGGTCAAGGTCCTGACAGAGGCAGTCAGTACAGATCTATTATTTTTTATCAAAATCAAGAACAAAAAGAAATTATTGACGCAAAGAAAAAGGCATTAGCTGAAAAACTAAATAGTACAGTTGCTGCCGAAGTTTATCCGTTTCTAAAATTTTGGATTGCCGAAGACTATCATCAAGATTATGAAAAATTACATCCTGAAAATCCTTACATACAAAATGTTTCTATTCCTAGATTAAATAAGTTTAAATCTAAGATGCCAAACATCTTAAAATAAAACGACCTAAAAAACTGTTTATCGGTTAAATAAGTTATTTTAGCGATTAAAATTAAGCTGTAAATGTAATTAGACTCGCTAAGCGCAATACTAATTACATTTACAATAAATCGTTATTTAACCTATTAATCCCATGAAACAAAAATTACTTATAGTATTTTCTATCGTTTTCTTTTCAATTTGTTCTGCTCAAAATACAGAAGTAGTTTTATCTGTTAATTGGCCACAATGGTCAACAGAAAATAAAGTTGAGTTTTATGATCCTAACGGAACATTATTAGAGACTATAGATAACGGTTATGATGGATCTGGTAGTCAAGCAAATCCTTACTCCACTTCAACCATCCCTATGGATTACCCAGTAAACAATAGTACTACTGCTGGTTACTATGTTATCGTTTATGATACTTATGGTGATGGATGGAATGGATCAGGTAGCTTAACCATTACCACTGATGGTCAATCGGCATTTACATTTAATGGTTCCTTTAATACGTCTGCTACCAATAGCGAAATTTCGCAAACAATCTACTTTGCTTTAGAACAACCTGCTCCTCCTTTTCCGGGAATATCTCAATTTGATTCCAGCGGAAACAATTATATTGAATACATACCAGGTAATATTCCAATCATAATTTCAGCGCCACATGGTGGTGTAAAACAGTCAGGTCTTACTATTGGAGGTACTTCATATCCTGATAACGATAATAGTTTACCTGATAGAAACTGCGGAACGGTTGAAAGAGATGACAATACTGATATATTAATTAGAGAAATACAGCAATCTGTATATGATCAAACAGGTTGTTATCCATACATTATTATAAACAATTTACACAGAAGTAAATTAGATCCAAACAGAGCGTCTGCTGAGGCTACATGTGGAGATTCAGATGCGCTATTTTATTGGAATGAATACCATAATTTTATTGACACTGCAAGTGCTGATGTTATGAACACGTTTGGCAAAGGTCTTTACATAGACTTACATGGTCAAAGTCATGCTATACCAAGAATAGAAGCTGGTTACAATATTTCGGCTTCAGATTTAAATAACACGACTACAAATTTTCTTAATACAGTATCTAATTCTACAATTTCTAACTTAGTAACTAATAACATTGGAGGATTAACACAAGAACAATTAGTAAGAGGTCCAAATAGTTTAGGTGGTATATTTAGTGATACTGGAGGTGCTTTTTACAATGCACAAGGTTACTCTCAATGTGGTGTTAGTAGTGGATATCGTACGCTTCCAAGTGACTTTAATGGAGGATCAACAAGTTGTGATGACACACGTCCTTATTCTAACTCGTATTTTGATGGAGACTTTTACAGCAATAAACGTCATGGATCTGGACCTGCAGCAAGCGATGGACTTGGTGGTGGTGGAAGTATAGATGGTATAATGACAGAAGTTAATAGACGCGTAAGAGATTTAGGGACTTACAATGGAAATACGTATGATACTAGACCACAAACATTAGTACCATTTGCTGATGATTATGCTACAGTTATTGTATCCTTTTTAGACATACATTATAACGATTTTGCAGATTTTGAATACGCTTCAAACAGTTACAGTATAACGGATAGCAATCCAATGCCTATAATTACAGGTAGTGCAATTGGTACGTTCTCTAGTACGCCAGGATTAGTAATAAATGCAGTAACTGGAGAAATTAACACAGCAGCATCAACAACAGGAAACTATACAGTCACTTACCAAATTGATGCTTGTAATAATTATAGTTCGACTTTTAATTTGGATATTACAGATAGCACATTAAGTGTTATGGATATTGAAAATATTAATTTTAAGTTATACCCAAATCCAACAGATGGTCTGGTATCATTTATATCTAACATACAAGTAACCAACTTTAAAGTCTATAATATATTAGGCCAACAAGTAATTGATAAAAACCCAAATAGCAAAGAAGCTACAGTAGATTTAAGTCAAATTAAATCAGGATCTTACTTTATAAAGATTTATAGTTTTGATAAACTTATAGGTTCAAAAATGATTATCAAAAACTAAAGCTTAGTTGCTTTAATTTCAAAAATAAGAGGATATAGTTTTTCTTTTAATTCAAAATTGCCAGATTTAGTTTCTATTAAGTCTGGCAATACGTTATACGGACTTTCATCATATTCATTTAGATAGTCAATGTGTAACCCAGCTTCGGTTAAGGCATTTATAACTTCGCCTAAACCATGATTCCATGAATAGGTCTTAGATAGTACATCAGCAGTTTCATCTGCATAAGTACCTTGTTCTTCTTCATAAATAACCTCATCCCTATTATAAGCATAGCGCATTACAGGCTTTTTTTCTAAATAATCAAACATCCAAACTATCGGATGAAACTCTGCTATATAAAAGATGCCACCTTTGTTTAAACTCTCAGCGATCATTTTTCCCCATGGTTTTAAATCAGGTAGCCAACCTATAACTCCATAGCTTGTAAACACTATATCAAAAGTTTCCTTGACATGAGTAGAGGTGTCTAAAACATTACAACAAACAAATTTGGCATTTAAAGACAAATCGTTATTTAAAGTTTGGGCTAATTTTATACCTTCATCACTAATATCAACACCCACGCACTTAGCTCCTAACCTGCTCCAACTAAGTGTATCTTGACCAAAATGACATTGTAAATGCAACATCGATTTACCGCTAACATTTGGTAATGCCTTTAACTCATAGTGTTTTAAGGATGTTTCTCCTTTTTTAAAGGCATCCATATCATAAAAGTCACTCGTGGCATGAATTTTTACTTTTTCGTTCCAAGTAGATTTATTGGTGTTAAAATAATCAGTTTTCATAATATTGGTATTTGTTCCCAATTTAATATTTCTATTTTAAATAAAAGGCTTCCGTATCTTTGCTATAAAAAAATGATGAAAAAATTATTACTTATATTTATGGCCATAGTTAGTTTTTCTTGTAAAAAAGAGGTTAAACCAACTCAAATACAACTGACTACTGCTCAAAAAATTGCTAACGCTAACGGAATATCACATTGGAAAAATGTAACCCAAATTGACTTTACTTTTAACGTAGATAAAGATAGTACACATTTTGAACGCTCTTGGTCGTGGCAACCAAAATCCAAACAAGTTACGCTAATTACGGATAAAGACACTATAACGTACAACAGAAGCAATATGGATAGCACAGCAATGATGGCTGATCGTGGTTTTATAAATGATAAATTTTGGCTTTTAGCACCTTTTCAAATATCATGGGATAAAGGCACAACTATTACTGATACAATTGTAGAATTAGCGCCAATTAGCAAGGTTAAACTAAACAAATTAACACTAACATATACTAGTGATGGTGGTTACACACCTGGTGATGCCTATGATTTTTACTACGATAAAAACTACATTATTAAAGAATGGATTTTTAGACAAGGTAATACTTCAAAACCCTCAATGATCACAACTTTTGAAAATTATCAAGACTACAACGGTATTAAAATAGCTAAGGATCATAAACAGAATGATAGTAATTGGAACTTAAATTTTTCTAATATTTCAATAAAAATGAATTAGAAAACGTCCAAATTAAAACTTAAAACGTATATAAAGTAATTCCGCTTTATGCGTCAACATATATCTCAAAGGGTTTCATAATTTATATTTATGAAACCCTTTTTTTGTCTTAACCAACTACTTCCTTTCTAACCTAATTATTCTTATTTTTGTTGGACACCTAAAAAACAAACCATTTTGACCAACTATAAATTAGGTTTAGATTTTGCTAAACAATTAGATAACGAAGACCAATTGGCTGACTACCGTCAACAATTCCATATTCCTAAAGACAAAAACGGAAAGGATTTAATTTATTTCTGCGGAAACTCATTAGGTCTTCAACCAAAAATAACTAAAACTTATATTGACCAAGAGCTTCAAGATTGGGCAAATCTAGGAGTAGAAGGACACACCGAAGGTAAAAACCCTTGGCTACATTATCATGAGTTTTTAACAGATACTATGGCTAATATCGTTGGCGCAAAACCATTGGAAGTTGTAGTAATGAATTCATTAACTGCTAACCTACATTTTATGATGGTTAGTTTTTATCAACCTACACCTAAGCGTTATAAAATTTTAATAGAGGCTGATGCCTTCCCTAGTGATAAATACGCAGTAGAGTCTCAATTACGTCATCATGGCTATGACGACAAAGAAGGCTTGATATTATGGAAAGCTAGAAAAGGCGAAGAACTAGCCAATTACGACGATTTAGAAGCTATTTTAAATCAACATGGTGACGAGATAGCGTTAGTAATGATAGGTGGTGTAAACTACTACACAGGACAGTTTTTTGATTTAAAACGAATTACTGATTTAGGTCATAAACATGGCTGTGTTGTTGGTTTTGATTGTGCTCATGGTGCAGGAAATGTCCAATTAAATTTACACGATTCTGGTGCAGACTTTGCAGTTTGGTGTACATACAAATATTTAAATTCTGGACCAGGAAGTTTATCTGGTGCGTTTGTGCACGAGCGTCATGCTAATAATAAAGATTTAAATAGATTTACTGGATGGTGGAGTCATAATAAAAAGACACGATTTAGAATGCGTGACGATTTTGACCAACTTCCAGGTGCAGAGGGTTGGCAACTTTCAAATCCACCAATATTATCTATGGCTGCTATTAGAGCGTCTTTAGATGTAATACAAGAAGCTGGATTTGATAAGCTTTGCGAAAAATCAAAAGTATTAACTGGTTATTTTGAGTTTTTAATAAACCAATTAAACAACAAGGATATAAAAATAATTACTCCTAGTAATCCTAACGAAAGAGGATGCCAACTGTCTATCCAAGTTAAAAATGCAGATAAATCTTTGTACGACAAGTTAACAGATGCTGGCGTTATAACAGACTGGAGAGAACCTGATGTTATCAGATGTGCTCCTATACCATTATATAATAGTTTTCAAGATGTTTACAATATGGTGGAGCGTCTAAAACAATTACTATAATTTTACTTTGAACACTTTTTACAAAATAATAAGTGATGAAACAGTATTACTAAAACTAAAGAAAAAAAGTGATATTGGATTTTGGCAATATCAAATACTAGGGTTACTAAGCTTTTTTGCCAATAATCAATTTGATTATCTTTTTATCACAAACAAAAGAATATTAGTCTTAATTAAAGACACTGTAGTTACAAACATAGAGTATCATAATTTTAAAGAATTAAAATTTAACAGCATGAATAATACTTTAAGTTTTAATGACTCAAATAATCAACAACAACAGTTATCCTTAAATAAGTTAAGATTAACTTACGAAGAGATACAGTTAATAAAGAAAAAATTACATGCCTAATAAACAAAACATATTAATCATTGGTGCAGGACTTTGCGGAAGCTTACTAGCACTAAGACTTGGACAAAGAGGCTATAATGTTAACGTGTACGAGATGCGTCCCGACTTACGCAAAACTGACATATCTGCAGGTCGCTCTATCAATTTAGCATTTTCAGATAGAGGTAATAAAGCAATGAAATTAGTTGGTATAGAAAAACAAGTAGAAGCACTTTGTATACCAATGAATGGTCGAATGATTCATGATAAACAAGGTAACACGTTCTTATCCAATTATAGTGGTCGTGATCATGAATATATAAACTCGATATCAAGAGGTGGATTAAACGCTTTACTTTTAAATGAAGCCGAAAAACATGATAATGTTACCTTTCATTTTAATAAAAAATGCAAATCGGTAGATTTTGAAAACACAACTGCTCTTTTTGAAGATTATACTTCTAAAGACAAATTTATTGAAGATGCCGATTGCATAATAGCAACAGATGGAGCTGGTTCTGCTTTACGCAAAAGTTATTATTTAGAGCGTAAATTTTTATTCAGTTTTTCTCAAAACTACTTAACACACGGTTATAAAGAGTTAAGCATATTACCAACAAAAACAGGAGATTACAAAACATACAAAAACGCCTTACACATATGGCCTAGAGGAGATTTTATGGTTATTGCACTACCAAATTTAGACGGTAGCTTTACTGTAACACTATTTTTAAGCTATGCTGAAGGTGAATATAATTTTAACAACTTAACTAATCCAGAAATTGTAACCGAGTTTTTTCAAAAAGAATTCCCAGATGCATTAGCTTTAATGCCTAATCTGGTGGAGGACTTTTTTGAAAACCCAACAGCTCCTTTAGGTACAGTAAAATGTTCTCCTTGGCACTATAAAGGCAACACCCTATTAATGGGAGATTCAGCACACGCAATAGTACCTTTTTACGGACAAGGCATGAATGCGTCTTTTGAAGATGTTGTCGAGTTTGACGCTGTATTAGATAAATTTGAAGGCGATTGGGAAACTGTTTTTACAGAATACGAAAAAACTAGAAAAAAAGACACAGATGCTATTGCAGATTTAGCTATAGATAATTTTCACGAAATGAAAGACCACGTTGGTCAAGCTATATTTCAAGAAAAACGCGCGATTGAAATGGCCTTAGAAAAAGAATTTCCAAATGATTATTTCTCAAAATACTCAATGGTAACTTTCAAAGAAGACATTCCATATCACACTGCAATGACAAAAGGAAGAGCGCAAGACAAAGCTATTTTAAACTTACTAGCAGATAAAAAAATTAACACAACCGATAATTTAAGTAGTATATTTAAACAAGTAAAGGAAGAAACCGAAGCTATTTTACAAGACGATAGAGTTGCAGGATTGAAGTAACTAAAAATTAGCAATTAGCAATTAGCAATTAGCAATTAGCAAAAATGAAAATAATTTAGGGCTTAAAAATAAACTAAGTAAATTATAAAGCCCTCAAATCAATTCAAAAGAATTGAAACATCAAGGCGAAGAATAGATGAAGAAAAGCTCCGAAAACAGGAGAACGCAGTTCGACGTGGAGTTTTCAAATCGGTTTCAGTTTGCAAAACTGAAAATTCCTTGGCTTGATCGTGATTTTTTGGTTCGTTTTGCATCAAGGCAAAATGAACAGAAAGAAGGAATAATGAGATCCTGAAACAAGTTCAGGATGACGCAAAAAAAATAAAATTAATGAACCAAGGAACTAAAGTAACACCAAGAGGAGCCTATCCACACGTAAAACAAGTTGGCGATTTCATTTTCGTTTCAGGAACAAGTTCTCGTAGAGCAGACAACACTATCGCTGGAGTTGATATCATAGACGAGATGGGAACAAAAAAACTAAACGCTTACACACAAACGCAAGAAGTTTTAAAAAACATAGACACCAATCTTAAAAAAGTTGGAGCCAGTTTAAAAGACGTTGTAGATGTGACTTCATTTTTAGTAAACATGAATGACTTTGCAGATTATAATAAAGCTTACGCTGAATTTTTTGATAAACAAACAGGACCAACCAGAACCACAGTTGCTGTACATCAATTACCACATCCTGATTTAGTGGTTGAAATTAAAGTAATGGCTTATAAGAAACAATAAATGAAGATTCAAAACTACATTAACGGAGCATTCCATAATCCATTGCAAGACCTTTGGATAGACAATTACAATCCTAGTAATGGAGAAGTTTACGGACAAATTCCAAACTCGTCAAAAGAGGATGTAGAAAACGCATATATCGCTGCAAAATCAGCTTTTCCAAGTTGGTCACAAACTAGTATAGAAGTGCGTAGTAGAATATTAATAAAGATTTCAGAGTTATTAGAAGCTAACTTACAACGCTTTGCAGAAGCCGAAAGTAAAGACAACGGAAAACCAATTAGCTTAGCAAAAGCAGTAGATATACCAAGAGCAGCAAGTAACTTTCGTTTTTTCGGGAATGCCATAACACAATTTGCCAGCGAAAGTCACGAAAGTATTGGACAAGCCATAAATTACACCTTACGTCAACCCATTGGTGTTGTTGGTTGTATTTCTCCTTGGAACCTTCCACTCTATTTATTTACATGGAAAATCGCTCCAGCAATTGCTGCAGGAAACTGCGTCGTTGCCAAACCAAGCGAAATCACTCCAATGACTGCTTATTTATTAGGCGAGATTTGTAACCAAGCAGGTTTACCTAAAGGCGTTTTAAACATTGTACATGGCTTAGGAGGCTCAACTGGTCAAGCCATTATTGAGCACGAAGACATCAAAGCGATTAGTTTTACAGGAGGCACAGCAACAGGAGCACATATTGCAAAAGTAGCAGCTCCAATGTTTAAAAAACTATCGTTAGAATTAGGCGGTAAAAACCCAAATATCATTTTTGCAGATTGCGATTATGATGATATGTTAGACACAACAGTGCGTTCATCATTTGCTAATCAAGGTCAGATTTGTTTATGCGGAAGCAGAATCTTTGTAGAAGCTTCTATCTATGAAAAATTCAAGAAAGATTTTGTTGCAAAAGTAAAGGCTTTAAAAGTTGGTCATCCATCTGAAGCATCCACAAATATTGGAGCATTAGTATCCAAACCACATTTAGAAAAAGTAAAAGAATATATAAATATCGCTAAAGCGGAAAATGGAATAATCCTTTGTGGCGGAAATGAAGTGACTGTAAAAGGTTATGAAAACGGTTACTATTTAGAACCAACAGTTATTGAGGTACCAAATGATGACTGCAGAGTCAATCAAGAAGAAATTTTTGGACCTGTAGTTACTATTATGCCATTTAAAACAGAAGACGAAGTATTACTAATGGCAAACAAAGTAAAGTACGGTTTATCAGCTACACTGTGGACTAACAACCTAAAACGCACCATGCGCATGAGTAACCAATTACAAGCCGGAATAGTTTGGGTTAACACGTGGATGATGCGTGATTTACGAACGCCTTTTGGCGGTGTAAAAGCTTCTGGTGTTGGACGCGAAGGTGGTTTTGAAGCCTTACGCTTTTTTACTGAAGCTAAGAATGTTTGTATAAAATATTAGCTGCTATTAAAATAAGAATTTTATTCGCACGTCATTCTGAACGCGTTTCAGAATCACATCACACAAGTTTTGTCTAGATTCTTTAAAAAACTAGTATTTAACATCTAAGCAAACCCATCAAATCACTTCTTTACAAAATCAAAATATTGAAAACCAATAAAGACATAAGTGTAAAACAAGCCATTACCAAAGGGCAAATCATGGTCAACGTTCCCGTGTTTTTATGCTTAATTGGCACACCTTTATTTACTTTATTCCTAGCAAAGCAAGGTGTGTTTCCAGAGTGGGTAGCAGTAATTGGTATGTTTATAGGTTTTGTTTTTGCTTGGATAACGTGGAGTGTTTTAATAACAAAATGGCGCATTTGGGCATTTACCAATGTTAGAAATGTACACGCATTAAAAAAAGAAGCCATACGCAGCATGCTTATTTGGGAAGACGGAACCTCTTTTGAAAAAACAGAATACCGATCCAAAAAAGACAAAATAATTCTAGATACACTTGATAAAAAATTTATTCAGAAAGACTTGGTCTATGAAGATCCAAAAGTACCTCAAGAAACAAAAATTTACTTTTCAATTACTACAGCTTTTTTTATTGTTTTATTTTTATCAATAGGTGTAACCTCTGGAGCTTATTTGATGTTTGAAGAAAAGAACAAAGATTTCCTAATAGGCTTATTTATGTTTATAATCTGCTTATTTATTTTAACACAAGCTTTTAAAAAATTAATAAATAGAGAACCTCAATTAATTTTAAACAATAAAGGAATTACATTATCCGACAACACTTTTGTAAGTTGGTCTGAGATATACGAATTAGAAATATTAAGAGAAGGTTTTGGGAACTCTGCTCAACATTATTTAAAATTCTGTGACAGCAATTACAACTATTCTAAAATAGAGATTGATAGTTTTAATCTCTCTATTAGAAAATTAGAAAACAGTTTACAGACTTACCAAATACGCTATAACAACAACAATAAAGTTTAAAAACATGAATCTAGACTTAAACAATAAATACGCATTAGTTTGCGGAAGCACAGCAGGAATAGGAAAAGCAACCGCTTTAGCATTAGCTGAAGAAGGTGTACAAGTAACACTGATTGCTAGAAATGAAAACAAGTTAAAAGCAACGTTAACCGAGTTACCTCAACATAGAAATCACGATTATATAGTTGCCGATTTTTCTAATCCGAAGGAATTAAAAGAAAAGGTAGAAGCGTATATAAAAGACAATCATGGGTTTCATGTATTGGTAAACAATACAGGTGGACCAAAAGGAGGACCAGTATTTTCGGCAAATGTAGACGAATTTGAAGCTGCTTTTACTCAGCATTTAAAATGTAATCATGTGTTAGCACAAGCAGTGGTTCCGTTTATGAAAAATGAGGGCTTTGGTCGCATTATAAATGTAATTTCTACATCAGTAAAACAACCTTTAGATGGACTTGGCGTGAGTAATACCATTCGTGGTGCTGTTGCCAATTGGAGTAAAACATTGGCTAATGAGCTTGGTCAATTTGGTATTACGGTAAACAATGTTTTACCTGGTGCGACAGGTACAGATCGTTTGGCTGAAATTATTAAAAATAAATCTGCTAAATCAGGAAATACAGAAGAAGAATCTGCAAATGCTATGAAAAGTGCTGTGCCTGCAAAACGTTTTGCAAAGCCTGAAGAACTAGCTGATGCAATCACCTTTTTAGCAAGTGAACGCGCTGCTTATATTAACGGAATTAATCTTCCGGTTGATGGCGGAAGAACAAAGAGTTTATAATTCTATCTGTCATTGCGAGATTTTTTTCTTTTTAAAAAATCGTGGCAATCTGTTCAATTATCACTAATTTTATTGAATTGATGAATTTGCGTTAAGGATTACTCACAGATTAATATTTTAAAATATTGATTTCGTGAACCTAAAGGTTTGAAAGGTTTGTTTGAGCTCCTCGCAGAGAGCGAGCCTTGAAAGCCTGACCCTATTTAGGGAAACGCCCAAAATATTATAATATGAGTAAATTATTTCCACCTATAAATTTTAAAGCTTGGATTGAAGAAAACAGACATCTTTTAAAGCCACCAGTTGGTAACAAAGTGGTTTGGAAGGATGGCGATTTTATTGTCATGGTTGTTGGTGGACCAAATAATAGAAAGGATTACCATTACAACGAAACACCTGAATTTTTCCATCAAATTGAAGGTGATATTATCTTAAAAGTTATTGAAGATGGTGTCCCAAAAGACATTCATATTAAAGAAGGTGAAATATTTTTATTACCACCAAAAGTACCACACTCGCCACAACGTGGTGCAAATACAGTTGGTTTAGTCATTGAATACCCAAGAGAAAAAGGTGTGCAAGATGCTTTACTTTGGTTTTGTGAAAATTGCACAACTAAATTGTATGAAGAAGATTTTACAGTAAAAAATATCGAAACTGATATGCCAAAAATATTCGATAAATATTATGGCGATTTAGACAAGCGTACATGCCCAAACTGCTCGGCTATCATGCAACCACCCCAAAAGGTAAAATTAGAAAACTAGTTAGCAGTTAGCAAAAAAACAAAGTCGGGATTAAAAATAACATTAGCTTAATTGAAAGTCCCCAATCAATTTGTAAAATTGAACGCCAAGGCGAAGAATAGATAAAGAAAAGCTTCGAGATCAGGAGAACTATGTTCGACGCGAAGTTTTCGTATCGATTTTCAGTTTAAAACTGAAAAATTCCTTGGCTTGGATGTCTTTTTTTGATTCGTTTTTTGGACAAGCAAAAAATGAATAGAATAAATAATTAAGACAAAGATTGCCAGGTTTAAAGACCAGCAATGACAAAACATATGGAAAAACGCAAACTTAGAATTAACGGTCACTCACACTTATTGCCATATCCAGAGGAAATCCCTCAATTTATGCAAGACAAAGAAATTTTTTGGGTCGATAAAGACCGAAAATTTATGCTTCAAAAAGATTGGAACAGACCAATTACAGATTCTAGTTTCTTTTTAGATGAAAAACTAGCTTGGATGGAACGTTTTAAAATTGACCATGCTGTTGTTTTAAATCTATCGCAATTATATGGTAATGGTTTGCGTGTAGAAGAAATGAAGCAAGCCCTTAAATTTCAAAACGATTTTAATGCCAAAGTGCAACGCGAAAACCCAAGTAAATTTACTTGCGGTTTTGTAGTACATCCTGGTTTTGTTAGAGGAGCCTGTTGGGAAATTGAACGTTGTGTGGAAGAATTAGGCATGCAATTATTATGCTTACCAACCCACTACATGGATACTATAGGAACGTGGCGTTGTATTTTTGATGAAGAAAATGAGCCTATTTTTGAAATGGCTAACAAGTATAATCTAGCTGTAGAAATCCACCCTTACGATGGTGAAAAGTTTATAAAACTAGAAAACACCTCTTGGCGTTTTCATTTAATATGGATGTTGGCACAATGTGCAGATGCGTACCACTTTTTAACATTAAATGGTTATCAAGATAAGTACCCAAATATGCGTACTTGTTTTGCGCATGGTGGACAATTAGCACAAATAAACTTAGGACGACGTATCCAAGGTTTTGATGGTAGACCCGATTTATTTGAAGGAAAAAGTCACCCAAGAAAAGCGGTTGGACATAAAAACATCTTTTTTGACACTTTAGTACACGATACTGGTGGATTAGATTTATTATTGAAAAACCAAGGTTCTAAACAGGTGTTAATGGGACTTGATGATCCTTATCCTTTAGGGGAAATGGAAAGCGAAAAACAAAGCTCGTACCCTGGAAAAATTTTAGATTTAGCCATAGACCGAAAAATCATTACAGAAACAGAACGTGATGCTATTTGGGAAGACAACGTAATCCAATGGTTATGTGGAGATGACCAAGCTGCTAAAGACAAACTTGTTAAACGTATTTTAGGATAATGAAAAAAGAGTCTTTTTGGGATAGTGTAGCAAACTACATTAAATTTAAAACTATTATTCCACTGATAGTTTTAGCAGTATTACTCATTGTGCTTTTAATAAAATCACTTTACAACACTATAATAGGTTAAACATTATTTATGTACTTTTTACCAGAAAAACTAGACGACTACGTGGTTGCTCACAGTCAAGATGAGCCTGAATTATTACAACAATTAACTAGAGAAACGTATCAAAAAATATTACAACCTATTATGTTGTCCGGACCTTATCAAGGTCGCGTACTTAGTATGATTTCTAAATTAATAAGACCAAAATCTATTTTAGAATTAGGGACTTTTACTGGCTATGCTACTTTATGTTTAGCGGAAGGGTTGCATCCTGAAGGCGAAATACATACTATTGATGTTAATGAGGAGTTGGAAGATTTTCAGCGTAAATATTTTGATAAATCAGAATTTGGACAGCAAATACATCAGCATTTAGGAAGCGCAATTGATATACTTCCAAAGCTAGACAAATCTTTTGATTTGGTATTTATTGATGCTGACAAACCTAACTACGTTAATTATTTTCATTTAATAATAGATAAATTAAGACCTGGCGGAATCATATTATCTGACAATGTTTTATGGCACGGGAAAGTAGTTGAACCAGTGGATCCAAAAGACGTTTCTACCAATGCTGTTTTAGAGTTTAATACACTTTTAAAAGAAGACCCAAGAATAGAAACCGTTTTATTACCTATTAGAGATGGCTTAACTATTAGCCGAAAAATATAATATTACTAATGAGTAAATTAGATATAAGAACCGTTGATGTTACACAATACATCACTCCTCTAAGAGAAGGTGGTTCTTTACCTGCTATTGTAAAAGCAGATGACGACTTTTTATACGTTTTAAAGTTTAGAGGTGCAGGACAAGGAAAAAAAGCATTAATTGCCGAATTTATTGGTGGCGAATTAGCAAGAGCTATTGGGTTAAAAGTACCAGAGTTGGTTTTTATGAATTTGGATGACTCGTTTAGCAAAACAGAACCAGATGAAGAAATACAAGACTTACTTAAGTTTAGCGTAGGTTTAAACCTAGGACTACATTATTTAAGCGGTAGTATAACCTTTGATCCTTTGGCATCCGTTGCAGATCCTTTGACAGCATCCAAAGTAGTATTATTAGATAGCATTATTAGTAATATTGACAGAACAGTTAAAAACCCTAATGTACTTAATTGGAATAAAGAGTTATGGGTTATTGATAATGGAGCAAGTTTTTATTTTCATCATAATTGGGAGACTTGGGAGAATCATTTAACCAGAACATTTCCGTTAATTAAAGATCATGTTTTATTAGATCGTGCTTCAAAATTTGATGAAGCATCGCAACAAATTATTGAAATATTAAGTTTAAATACTATTGACACTATAATTAATACCATACCTGAAGATTGGCTAATAAATGAGTCTGACACTTTTACGCCAAACCAAATGAAAGCTGCTTACAAAACGTATTTAAACTCCAGACTTGAAAAGATTAACTTACTAGTTAAAGAAGCTAAAGATGCAAGATAAAGTTACTTTTGAATACGCGATAATACGTTTAGTACCTAAAGTAGAACGTGAGGAGTTTTTTAACATTGGTGTTATTTTATTTTCTAAAAGAAAAAAATATCTAGAGGTTAAATTTAAAATAGACGAGGCTAAATTGGCTGCATTTGCATGCGAACTAAATATAAAAGAACTAAATACATATTTAAAGTCTTGGGACTTAATTTGTAAAGGTGACAAATCTAGCGGAACTATTGGACAGTTTGAATTATCCGACAGATTTAGATGGTTAGCAGCTTCACGCAGTACAGTAATACAAAGCTCTAAAACTCATTCTGGTATTACAGATAATCCAGAGAAGGAATTAGAAGATATTTTTAAAAACTATGTTTTGTGTGAAAGTACTAGCAAAAAATAAAAACTAACTATATGGACTTTACTTTATCTATAGAAGAAAACGAAGATTTTTTTACTAATAAGATGATTACTTTTGAAAAAAGATACATCCTTCAGCATTATTTTAAAAACAGAATTAAAATAAACGAAGTAGAAAGACGCATATTAGAAAATTGCCATACTGATGAAATCGAACCTATTGCTTTAATTGGGTATTTACTTGGTGACAAAAGTCCGTTAAACATTTTTAGATTACGACTTGGTTCATTTTTTAAAAGTGATTTAGAGTTGGCTAAATGCTGCAAAGATTTAATTACTGAAAAAGATATTAAAGATGCCGAAGCTATTTTGTTTCATTATGAATATGAAGAAAACGACCACATAGAGAGACCCATTTTTGAATATTACTACAAACGCCCAAAAACTAATTAGCTATTTAATATTATCCTTTGTAACCATTACATTAGCTAAATAACTTGCATCTTTAGACACACCACCTAATGTCGCAGAGCCACGTGTATACATCCAAGGTAAACCAATAAAGTATAATCCGTCAATATTGCTAACACCTCTATAATTTTTTGGATAACCATTAGCATCCAATTCTAAACCTTGTATCCAATTAAAATTGGGACGATAACCTGTTGCCCAAATCACATTTTTAATGGTTGAAACTTTTTGTTTTTCAAAAAAGACATCATTATTTAAAGCATCCTTTGTACGTCCTACAGCAATTACATTCTCTCTTGTCAAAATTCCCTTAACATCTGTTCCAATAACGGGTTGTGTCGATGAGTTAATTTTTTTTCCTATCCAACTATACTTACTATAACTTAAAAAACCAACAACAGTAAACCACCACCACAACGTTTTACCTAAAAAATTTTGAGGTAACGATTTTACTGTTGTATCACCAGAAAAGTAAACTGTTCTGGATGCATCCTTAGAGATTTCATTTAGTATTTGATACCCAGAATCTCCTCCTCCTACAACCAAAGCATCTCCTTGTTGTAATTGCCTAACACCTTTGTAGTAATTACTATGCATTTGCAAAGTGCTTTTAGAAATTTTGGTATGACAAGGTGGTGTATATGGTATATGGAATGGACCTGTTGCAACAATAACGTTTTTAGCTTCAATTTCGCCAGCTTTATGCTGAACAAAAAAACCTGTTTCAGTTTTACTAACAGAGGTCACTAAAGTGTTTACTTGTATTGGTATATTAAATTTTTTGACATAATTCTTAAAATAATTAGCAACATCAACCTTAGTTGGATAATATCCTTTAGGTGCATCAAATTTTAAGCCTGGTAAATGGTTATATTCTGTTGGTGTAAATAACTTTAAAGAATCCCATCGGTTTAGCCAAGATGCACCAACCTCTGACTCTCCATCAAGCACCAAAAAATTTACATCCATTTGTTTTAAATGAAAAGCCATAGCCAATCCTGCTTGTGCGCCACCAATTACTACATAATCCAACATCTAAATTCCTTTTTTAATTTAGTGCAAAAGTACCCACAATTTATCAATCTGAGCAATAAAGACTAGCTCAAGATTAATTCATGATTATTAAACCTATTGATAATACTCATTAAAAAAAAGACTTAACTCGACCAAACGCCTTTTTCACTAGTTACTATTTATTTAATAAGCTAAATAGTATACTTTTATAATATGAAGCATAAATTAATACTGATTTTTATAATTCTAATTGCACAAATAATTAGTGCTCAAAATACTGCTGAGGATAAAACCTTGACTTTAAACGACAATATTACATGGTTAAATAATTTTGAGAAACTAGAATTAAAAGTCAATAGAGTTACTATTTTCAAGCAGAAAATAAACGCTGACACACTATTTAAAGCTCAAACTGAATATTCTAGAATTAAATTTAAAAACAAAAGTAAACCTGCTTTTTTCACAGATAAATTAGAGTGCGATTGTAAGATTATGTTTTTACTAAATTTAAACGAACCTAATTATTATTTACTTGATCCTATAGCGTATCCTAAAACGATAGTGGTTCTAGAATTAATAAACTCTTATAATATTGAAGATTTTTATATTGTAAAACCAGCTAACGCTGCTGCTTTATTTGGAGAGCAAGCCAAATGCGGTGTCCTTATCCTTAAAACCAAGAACAAGCAATTTATTAATAAAGTAAAACAAACATTATAATTGCATGCAGAGAGTAGCAATTTAACAACATTTAACTAAAGTTTTTTATTGCCATTTATTTTTACGAAATTTAAGCTAATAACGTAAAAAATTAACCACTAAAACATAAACATGGATTGGATATATTCTTTAAGTGACCCTTTATGGGAAACTATTTTAGGAAGCCTAATATTATTTGTAGTCATTATTATATTAACCAGAATTATTGGATTACGCTCGTTTGCTAAATTTACAGCATACGACTTTGCATTTACTATTGCTATTGGTAGTATTATCTCTTCAACTTTAACGTCAAGTACTTCCATTACACATGGTAGCGTTGCAATTGCAGGCTTACTATTTTTAACTTATATTTTTTCTACTTTACAAAAAAAGTTTCCTAGTATAAACACTTTAATATCAAATAAGCCTTTATTATTAATGAAAGGTCAAACCATTTTACATGACAATTTAAAACATGCTAGAATTGAAAAATCGCAATTAATAGCTAAGCTAAGAGAAGCAAATGTGTTAGACTTTAAACAAGTTGAGGCTGTGGTTTTAGAATCCACTGGAGACATATCTGTATTACATAAATCTTCTGAATCTGACGACACAAATTTAAGTGCAACCCTATTAGAAGATGTTAGAGAATCGCCATGAAACACATCAACTAATTATATAAAAAGATTAACATTTTACTACTTAAAGTTTATTTAAATTTGAATTGTGAAAGGCAAATTAAACTTACATACAAAACATACGGTACTTCCTTTATTAGGATTAGTACTACTGTTACTACTTTCACCTTGTAAGGTTAGAAATTTTATTCAAGTTGAACTTGGCTTAACACAAACTGAAGTTTCAAACAAAAGCCAAGCGACTGTAAGTTATTTGGATTGTAATGATTTTGAAATTACCAATACTAGTTTTCAAAAAAGCACTTCTTCTGTAGACTTTACAGCAATAATACTTGATGTTAATACAGCATTTGTTGTATCAGATATTTCAAAAAGTTACTTACAACCTGACCAAAAAGGAAACTACTCGGTTTCTAAAATTCCCCTTTATATTTTATATCAAAATTTTAAGGACTATCTGTAATTAGATATTTTCTAGTCTAGAGTATCAGTACACACAAAGCTGATAACACTTTTTTGATAACCAAAACAGAAATTACAAGAATATACTTTCCGTTAATTTTAGCTATGGTAATATATACCATCTAATGACCTCTTGTTTTCTTAAATTTTAAAATATAAAACTGATGAAAAATTCAATCTTAATTTTCACAACTCTATTTAGCTTCATATGTGGAACTCAACAATTACAAGCACAAGATTTTAATACTACAAAAAATAATTACTTAATCCTTTCCAAAAATATCCCACAACTTAAACCTGTATTACTAACTGCCCAATCTTTAGCAACGGAAGACGGTATTAACTATGGTGACTTTTACGTAATTATTTGCGGTAAAACAGTAAAAGATATTCCTAATAACACTGAATTTAAAACCCTTTTAGAAGAAGCAAAATTCTTAAATATAAAAGTCTTTGTGTGTGGTATTTCACTTAAAAAATTTAATATAACACCTAAACAATTACCTGATAGTATTGTAGTTACAGAAAATGGAATCCTTTATGGTTTTCAACTTACAAAAAATGGATTCTTAACATTAACTATCTAATTTACTAAAAATGAAAACTATAAATATAAAAAATGACGCAGGCCTATTAACGCTGGCAATAAGACTAGTAATTGGATGGACTTACTTTTCGGCATTTTGGAGGCGTACCATTTTGGCAGATAAACTAGACCCAGAGGTTGCTGGATACATTGGAGAAAAGTTTAACCACTTTTTACCAAACGCTTTAGGTATAAAACCAATTATTCAATACCTAGTAGAAAACCCAGATATACTTTGGTTAAACATGGTCATATTTACAATAATAGAAGGAATTGTAGGTTTATTTATTCTCCTTGGGTTGTTTACTAGACTAATGAGTATTGGTGTCTTTGGATTAGCAATGGGAATACTTTTAGGGTCAGGATGGATTGGTACAACGTGTCTTGACGAATGGCAAATTGGTGTATTGGGAATTGCTACAGGATTTGTTTTGTTTTTAACAGGAAGCGGAAAATACTCTTTAGATAATTATTTAATAAACCGCAATTATACTTTCACTACAAAAAAATGGTTTGCTTGGTTAGGCTCTGGTATTCTACCAATTAAAGACCAGCTTTTTCCTAAAGTTGTGCTAATTGGGTCTTTAGCCATTTTAGGCATGACCTTAATGACAAATCAAGTTTTTCATGGTGGTTTATGGGGAACACTCCATAACAAATCTGTGAAACCAAAATTAGAAATTACTAATGGACAAATTGAAGATAACACATTATCTTTTGATGTTTTTAGAACAGAAGGTGTAGATGTTTATGGCTCTTGGGTTATTGGTATTGAACTATTTGACGATACAAATAAATTAATTATGAGTTATAATCAAGAAGAATTATCAAGCTTACAACCTAAAAATATCTCAAACTTTTATGTCGCTAAAATAAAACCTGGCAAACATAGTTTGATTGTTCCTTTGGGCGCAAAAGCAACATTACACTTAAAAAATGGTAAACTAACAACAATAACCAATAGTGAGTATACTATCAAGATGACAGATATTAGTGGTCTTAGCTGGGAACATAAGTTGACAGTAACTAATAAATAAAAAACAAAAAGCCTCTCAATGTTTTGAGAGGCTTTTTTAACTAACACTTAAAATGTTTTACTGCACTGCTTGTAAGGCATCAATATTACCATAACCAAAACTACTGTTCTTATTAGGATAAAACTCGGCAGATTGCTTTAATTTATTTAACACTTGTGTTCTAGACCAAGATGGATGTCTTGACCAAACTAATGCTGCAATACCAGCTGTAGTTGCTGTTGCTACAGATGATCCACCTGTGTATCGTCTATCTCCATTATAAAATCCTAATACAGGAGGCGCTTTACTTGTGTTATTATCACCTTCCATAATAATTGTAAAATCTATTTTACTTCCGCTATGACACACTTCGCATCTGTCATAATTTGGACCATCATCAACACCTGTAACAGCAACAGTCTCACTCATAGTTGCAGGAAAAATTACGCCAAATCCATTTGTAAAACTAGTAGAGGTCCCACCTGCTGCAAAAATTAATTTACCTTTGCTATATGCATATTTAACAGCATCTTTAATATTACCAATAGACCACACATAACCAATTGACATAGATATGATTTTGACATCACTTCTGTTTCCTAATTGCGTTAATGCTGCAGACACACCTTTACGCTCATGATAGTCATTAAGCAAAACATCTTCTGTTGCTCTATAAGCTACTAAATTTGCGTTATAGGCAACTCCAACTGGCATACCATTATCATTACGTGGTGCTGCCATAGTTGACGCCATAGCTGTACCATGTCCACATTTATCATGAGGTCCATCATAGTTACTAGACCACCACCAAGAGGAATCTATAAAGGTTCCATATTTTTGTACAAAACGACCATTAGAATACCCATCATTAATTCCTGAGGAATTTAATAAGCTTTGTGATGCTGATACACCTGTATCAATCAACCCTATAGTTATACCTGATCCAGTACTATAATTCCATGCTTGCGGAATATTATGCTTGTTAAAATGCCAAGATACTTGTGCATTATTTGGTGCTATTGTTGTGTAATGTGATGCGTTTATGGCATCTGCATTTTTATCACAACCTGAGCTTGAGCGAGCATTATTTACGGTTTCGTAGTGATTATAACCGTTTGGTTCTAAATATCTAACACCATCTGTTTGTAATAATTGTTTTATAGTTATAAAGTTTTCTACTTTAACGTCTACAACATTTATTATATCATGTTCAAACATTGTTTTTTCGCTTTTTTTGTAAGCTTCATTAGCTTCTACTAGTTGTTCTATATTAGACAAGGTAGACTTTAAGCGCTCTGTTTTGACCTCTGCAAAACTTTCTCCTTCTTCTCCATATCCAATGGTTAGGATATTATTACCTCTAACAACTGCACTCCATAAGGTATGTGGTGTGACGTCCTTCCAATCAAAACTTCCGGTTTCAGTAAGACTAGTATTAATTATAGCATTAATTTCTGGGATAGTCAACGCTGCTTTTTGGTCGTCGTTAACTGTGGTTTCTTCAGGATTGTCTAGATAGGCCTCATCCTGACAGGCATTAAAAAAAGCAAAAGTCATTACTAGTAATGACAATTGAAGTACACGTTTTTTCATTTTATATAGTTTAAGGTTGATGCTTAAATATATAAATTATTCTTAAAGAAAAGTTAATAAAAGTTACAAATTAACAAACAACCACTACACAAAATAGTAAATCGATACATTTTTAAGAGTAATGCTTTGCGTTAGCGGTAGGAATGACATCCTTTTTTTGCTGCCATATATGGCAAAAAAAGATATAATGGATGACGCGACCCTTGTGGTAACGCCCAAATAATTAAAATAAATTTTGAATTATAGTTTACGACGTACAGATCCTGTAAACTCTTCTAGATCGTCTTTAACTTTTTTAAGCTCTTCGTTTACATCATTGGTGATGCTTGTGTCTAGACCGTTACGTTCTGCAGATTTTGTGATTTCGGTTTTAATATCATTAGTTGCGTCTTTAAGTTGGCGCATACCTTTACCCAAACCTTTGGCTATATCTGGTACATTTTTAGCACCAAATACCATAACAACGATAAGTAGGATGAAAAATATTTCTCCTCCGCTTATAAATAAAAATGTTGCTAATTTAATCATGGTACAAATATACTAAGTTGTTTTGATTGTTTGAATAAACTACTGTTTTTTTTAAGAGTCTTTTAGTACGATTTTTGTATTTTTACATCAAGTGAAACACAATACTATGGCGTTTAAAAATATTGAATCTAATCCAATTTTAGATCGTTTACCTAAGCATTTAAGACAATTTATTAAACCTCAGGATTATGAGGATTACTCTGCTATTGATCAAGCAGTTTGGCGTTATGCTATGCGTAAAAATGTGGATTACTTAAGTGAAGTAGCACATAATACGTACCTAGAAGGCTTGCAACAAACTGGTATTAGTGTGGATGCTATACCTAATATGTATGGTATGAACCGTATTTTAAAAGCTATTGGTTGGGCTGCTGTTGCTGTGGATGGTTTTATACCTCCTAATGCTTTTATGGAATTTCAGGCGTATAACGTCCTTGTTATTGCTAGTGATATTAGACAATTGGAACATATTGAGTATACGCCTGCTCCAGACATAATCCACGAAGGTGCTGGTCATGCGCCAATTATTGCTAATCCTGAGTATGCTGAGTATTTAAGACGTTTTGGTGAGATTGGTTGTAAAGCGATAAGCTCTGCCAAAGATTACGAGTTATATGAAGCTGTGCGACACTTATCTATTATTAAAGAAGCTCCTAATACACCACAAGATCAAATTGATTTAGCTGAAAAAGCAGTTGAAGATTTACAGAATAACATGGGTGAACCAAGTGAAATGGCTTTGATTAGAAATTTACATTGGTGGACAGTTGAGTATGGTTTAATTGGCACAATAGATAATCCAAAAATTTATGGTGCTGGTTTATTATCGTCTATTGGTGAGAGTGCTTGGTGTATGACAGATAAGGTAAAAAAGTTACCTTACACGATTGACTCTACCTTTCAGAATTTTGATATCACAAAACCGCAACCACAATTATATGTCACTCCGGATTTTGCACATCTAAGTTTAGTTTTAGAAGAATTTGCAAATACTATGGCTTTGCGTACTGGTGGACCAAGTGCAATTAAAAAACTGATACAAAGCGAAGCTTTAGGAACTATCGAGCTGAGTACTGGTTTACAAATATCTGGTGTTTTTACTAATATGATAGAACATAATGGTAAAGTAAGCTACATACAAACTACCGGAAAAACTGCCTTAGCTAACAGAGATAAAGAGCTAGTTGGACATAGCACTTTAGAGCATCCTGATGGTTTTGGATCGCCTATTGGCAAATTAAAAGGTATCAATTTGGCTATTGAAGACATGTCGCCTAGAGATTTACGCGCTTACGATATTTATGAAGGCGAAACAGTTACTTTGGAATTTGAAGGTGGTATTATTGTTAAAGGTGAAATTATTACTGGTACTAGAAACCTACAAGGTAAAATTATATTAATTAGCTTTAAAAACTGTACGGTAACACATAACAATACTGTTTTATTCCAACCAGAATGGGGACAATATGATATGGCTGTTGGTAAGGAGGTACTTTCAGGATATTCTGGTACTGCCGACTTACATAGTTTTGATTTAATTACACACACCATTAGTAGCACAACTATACATGAGGAAAAATCACCTGAAAAACTAGAACTTATAGCGCTTTACAAACAGGTACGTGATTACAGAGAAGGGACTAACTTTACTATTTCTAGAACTAAAGTGTTAGAGCAATTAATTAACCGTTTTCCGATGGATTGGTTATTACCAGTTGAGTTGTTTGAATTAGCTAAAAAAGGAAATGAAAATGAATTATGTAATACTATTTTAGATCATTTAGAAACGATTAAACAAAATAGACCTGAAGTAGGACATTTAATTGACGATGGTATTAAGATTGCTAGTCAGGAGATTGTGGTGTAAAATTAACTATAACTCTTCAATTTCTCTTTAGTAAAATCACTTAAAACAAGTTTTCCACTAATTTCGGCACGCTCCAGTAGAGAAACACACCACTCATTTGTGTCTTCCCATAGTACTCTTTTAAGTTCTAACAAAGCTTCTGGATTGTAACTTGCCAATTTAGCAGCTAAAGTATCTACAGCATTATCTAACGCTTCAACAGTGTCAAACACATTAGCATATAAGCCTTTTTCTTTTGCATATTCTGCAGTAAAAAATGATTCGGCATCAATAGTCATTTGAGAAAACGCAGTTTGCCCCATTTTTCTAGTAACAGCAGGCTCAATAACAAAAGGTCCAATTCCAATACTAATTTCGCTAAGTTTTATGGCAGCAAACTTAGTAGCCAAACAATAGTCGGTTGCACTTGCCAATCCAACACCTCCTCCAACAGCTTTACCTTGTACGCGACCAATAATTAACTTTGGACATTTACGCATCGCATTAATTACATTTGCAAAACCAGAAAAAAAGCGCTTACCCTCTTCTAAATTAGTAATAGCCACTAACTCTGTAAAACTTGCTCCTGCACAAAATGTACGCTCGCCTCCACTTTTTAAAACAATGACTTTAATGTCATTATTTTTACCTGCATCTTTAATAGCTAATTCCAATTGTTTCAAAATTGGACTAGGCATCGCATTATGTTCTGGTGTAAAAAAAGTGATGTAACCTATGTTATTTTCAATGGATTGATTAACGTATGCTTGAGACATATACTGCTTTTTTTTAAGTTGAAGTTACACAAATTGAAGTTACACAAATTTAAGGATTTTTAAGTTTCAAATTAGTAGCTTTGTAATAAACAATTATACTATGGGAATTTTTAGTTTTCTTTTTGGAAATAAAGCCAATAAAATAAAAGAATTTACAGATCGAGGTGCTATTATATTAGATGTACGCTCAAAAGCAGAATATGACTCTGGAGCTATACCAGGTTCTAAACATATTCCGTTACAACAAATACAAGCAAAAGTTGCAGATATAAAAAAATGGAACAAGCCAGTAATTACTTGTTGTGCAAGTGGTATGCGCTCTGGTAGTGCTGCAGCAATTTTACGCAGCAATGGTGTAGAGGTTATGAATGGTGGTGGATGGCAAAGCCTATATAATAAGCTATAGTTTTAAAATTTCTAGCCTGTCTGGATTATCTATTTTACTGTCGTTGTACTGCAACGTCCAACCCAAACTATTGGTTAAAATATAAAATTTAGACAGCTCGCTTACCAATCTGTTTTTAGCATTAATACGTAAATTGGATGCCTCTATTTTTTTTGTTATTCGTGTTGTAACAATTTCTTTTATTTTGTTATAATCGTCATGATTAAAAGCGTTAAGGTATCCACTCTCTACGTCGTAATATTCTAAATTTGGATAGATTTTTAATTCTTCTTTAGGAATAGATTTTATTTTTAAAACCTTATTAATACTATCTATTTCATATTCAATTTTACTTAAATCATAAGCCACAGTAACCTCAGCATTTACAATAACTAATGCCTGTTTATCTGAAGTTAAATTAGCAAACAATGCTTTTGAATTTTTATAACTGTAGGCATCACTAAAATACCCTTCGGTAACAATTAATTTACCAACATTATTTATTTGTTTTTGGATTAACGCAGAGTGTTCTCTTACAACTGTTTTATCTGCACTTCCCTCTGTACATTTCTTTATTGCAAAAGAAATTACAAACGCAATTACTATACCTATTACTATTTTTCGCATACCATAAAAGTACATAAAAAAAGCATTTGAGATTTTAATAATTATTGAAAAATTTAGCAACATGTAAAACCTTCCGTTACTAATTAAAAAGAGACTTTTAAGAATCGAAAAAAACTTAAAACATTAGTAACAAAAAAAACACCAACATAAAAACTAGATTGGGAGTTCTGTAGTTGGTGTTTGAAAATATAATGATTAATAGCTTTATAAAAATAAGCCTACTTTTTCGTTTAATATTTTTTATTCGACAAAAAGGATAAATAATTAGTTGTAAGCAATATTTGTATTAAAAAAGCTACAAATCAACTACTTACAAATTACTAAAACTTAATATTAGGAAACTGATTTGTTAGCGTAATTTGTTTTTCTACCAATTGTTGTACAAATTTAAGATGTGCAGTTGAGTTTGGATTGAATGGTTTGTGCTGTAATCCTTTTTGAATAGTATCTACTTCAGACATAATAGCAATAGCAGAATCTGCCATCCAAACCGTTTTAAATCTATCCCAAATATAATCGACCGCTAATGGACTTGGATGTAGCAAATCTTGGTTATAAAAACGGTAATCACGTAACTCATCCATCATAATTTCGTAAGAAGGAAAATAATGAGATTGGTCATCCAACACTTTATGAAGCGCAGCAAGTAAATGCGATTTACTTTGTGTGTTTTCTATAAAACCATCCTTGATATGTCTAACAGGTGATACTGTAAATATAAAATTAACCCTAGGATTTACCTTTTTTACTTGTTGTATAATTGACTGTAATGCTGCTACAATAGCATCTACACTTAATATTTGTTTTTGAAATTGCTGCTGCGGAATTTTATGACAGTTGGCTACAATTTTATTAGTCTTTAAGTAACGGTATACCCAAGCTGTACCTAAAGTGATGACAACATGTGTGCTTTGTTTTAAATAATGACTAGTCTTTTGCGAAGCTGCATTAAGTTGATGTAATAATAAGCTTTTGGTATGCTGACTTAATTTTGAATGTGCATCAAAACTATGAAACTGCTCGTTATTAATAAACACGTCATCCTCTGTATATTTTTTACCATGTAATGCATTAGATACTAAATTATGAATCGCTATTGGATGAAACAAAATACCAAACGGATTAACATAGTGCGGAAACTTGAAATATTCAAATTTTTCGCCAATATTTTCCGCAAAGCATGAGCCTAATAAAAACACTTTAGAGTTATAATCTATCAGATTATACTCTTGTTTTTTTAATGGTATTTTGGTTTGAAGATTCACAAGTAAACAACTAGTTTTTATATATCACATTTAAGAGATATAATCCTTAGCTGCCTGTAAAGCATTAGCTATACCATCTAGATGCTTACCTCCTGCTGTAGCAAAAAATGGCTGTCCACCTCCTCCACCATGGATGTGTTTACCTAATTCTCTAACAATGGTTCCTGCATTAAGCCCTTTAGCGTCCACTAAACTTTTAGACACATAACATGACAGTATAGCTTTACCATCATTTTCTGCTCCAAATAACAAGTATAAGTTGTCAAATTGGCTACCTAGCTCAAAACATAAATCTTTAATACCAGAAGGATCTAAATCTAATTGTTTAGCCAAGAAGTTTACTCCGTTTATTTCTGTTATTTCATTTTTAAGTTCGCCTTTTATATTCTTAGCTTTATCTTTAAGTAATTGTTCTATTTGCTTTTTTAGACTTGAATTTTCCTCTTGAAGATTCTGTAATGCTTTAACAGGCTCTTGTGCGTTGTTAAGCATATCTTTCATTTCAAAAAATGATCTATTATTGTCCTGATAATAAGACTTAACCGCATCATTTGTAATTGCTTCAATACGACGTATACCTGAAGCAACTGCGCCTTCAGACACTATTTTAAAATGCCAGATATCTGCGGTGTTATCCACGTGTGTTCCTCCACATAATTCTATAGACTGACCAAAACGTACTGTACGCACAGCATCTCCATACTTTTCGCCAAACAAAGCCATAGCACCTTCTTCAATCGCTTTTTCCATTGGTACGTTACGACCTTCTTGTAATGGTAACTTACTTTCTATTCTAGAGTTTACAAAGTTTTCTACATCACGTAATTCTTCAACAGTTAACTTAGAAAAGTGAGAGAAATCAAAACGTAAATATTTAGAGTGTACTGCACTACCTTTTTGCTCTACATGCTCTCCTAAAACTTCTCTTAAAGCTTGATGCAATAAATGTGTTGCTGTATGGTTACATTCTGTTCTGTAACGTTGTTTCTCGTCAACTTTTGCTACAAACACTTGATTTACATCACGAGGCAACTCTTTAGTTAAGTGAATAATAACGTTGTTTTCCTTTTTAGTATCTACAATATAAAATACGTCACCATTCCCAGCTTGTATATATCCTTTATCTCCAACTTGTCCTCCACCTTCAGCATAAAATGGTGTTAGATTAAAGACTAGTTGGTGCATTTCGCCATCTTTTTTAGAAACGACTTTACGGTATTTTGTAATTTTAACTTTAGCTTCTAATTGATCATAACCTATAAACTCTTGGTCTTCATCTTGGATAAGCACTGTCCAATCATCAGATTTTAACTCTGATGCTTCACGACCTCTACCTTGTTGTTCTTTTAAGCGCTTATTAAATTCACCTTTATTATAAGAGAATCCTTTTTCTCGTAAAATTAAATCCGTTAAATCTTCTGGAAAACCATAGGTATCTTTAAGTTCAAAAACCTTAGATCCTGACACTTGCTTATCTGTTGCATTGTCTACAATACGATCTAAAATTGCTAAACCTTGATCTAATGTTCTTAAAAAAGAGGCTTCTTCTTCCTTAATTACATTTTCTATTAATTGCTTTTGGGCTTTTAATTCTGGAAAAGCTGATCCCATTTTTTCGGTTAAAACATTAACCAAACGGTAAATAAATGGTTCTTTTTTATCTAAAAAAGTAAAACCATAACGTACTGCACGACGTAAAATACGACGGATTACATAACCAGCTCCTGTATTACTTGGCAATTGTCCATCTGCTATAGAAAAAGCTACAGCACGAACATGATCAGAGATAACACGAATAGCAATATCTACTTTTTCTTCTTTATTATAATCTTTCCCAGTAATGGTTTCAATCTCTCTAATTATTGGCGTAAATACGTCTGTATCGTAATTAGATTGTACGTTTTGCAACACCATGCATAAACGCTCAAATCCCATTCCTGTATCAATATGTTTGTTAGGCAAACCTTCTAAGGTTCCGTTTGCTTTACGGTTGTATTGCATGAAAACTAAATTCCATATTTCCACAACTTGTGGATGGTCTTCATTTATTAAAGTCTTACCATCTATTTTAGCTTTTTCTTCTGCAGATCTAATATCAACATGGATTTCGCTACAAGGTCCACAAGGTCCTTGCTCTCCCATTTCCCAGAAGTTATCCTTTTTATTTCCTTTTAAAATACGGTCTTCACTAATGTACTGTTTCCAAATATCAAAAGCTTCGGTATCCATTTTAAGGTTATCCTCATCATCACTTCCTTCAAAAACGGTAACGTATAATATATCCTTATCAATTTTATACACTTCGGTTAAAAGCTCCCAAGCCCAAGCAATTGCTTCCTTTTTAAAATAATCGCCAAAAGACCAGTTACCCAACATTTCAAATAATGTGTGGTGGTAGGTGTCATAACCAACTTCTTCTAAATCGTTATGCTTTCCAGAGACACGTAAACATTTCTGGCTATCTGTAAGTCTATTATTTTTTGGTTGACCATTACCTAAAAAGTATTCTTTAAAAGGAGCCATACCAGAATTAACAAACATTAATGTTGGATCATCCTTTAACACCATTGGTGCAGAAGGTACGATACTATGTTTTTTATCTTCAAAAAATTTAAGGAAAGTTGCGCGTATGTCTTGAGAGTTCATAATACTATGTTGATAATCTTGTTAGCATAAGCTTAACGCTTATTAAAACAATTTATATATTTGTTATTCGTTACTATTTAATTAACTGAAAAATTCAGGTTTATTAATTGCAAAAATAGTATAAATTAGATAATGAGTAAGGTAAAATATTATTATGATTCTGAAACGCTCTCTTATAAAAAAATAGAGCGCAAAAAAAGACGCACATTTAAGTTTATATCTTTATTCTTAGTTGCTGCTGCCTTATTTGGTTTTTTGTTTGTTTTTATTGGTGGTCACTACTTTGAATCGCCCAAAGAGAAAGCGTTAAAACGAGAATTATCAAACTTAGAATTACAGTTTGATTTACTTAATAAAAAAATGGAAGAGGCAGAAACAGTCTTAGCCAATATAGAAGATCGTGACAACGCCATTTACCGTTTATATTTTGAAGCTAACCCAATACCTGAAGAGCAACGTAAAGCTGGGTTTGGTGGTGTAAATAGATACAAAAAACTAGATGGTTATGATAATTCAGAATTAATTATTAGCAGTTCAAAACGCATAGATAAACTATTAAAACGTATTGTAGTACAATCCAAATCTTTAGATGAAATTGCTGTTTTAGCTGAAGAAAAAGAAAAACTACTACTTGCAATTCCTGCTATACAACCTGTTAGCAACGAAGACTTAACACGCATGGCTTCTGGTTATGGTATGCGATCTGACCCTTTTACTAAATTAAGAAAAATGCATTGGGGAATGGACTTTACCTCTCCTAGAGGTACACCTGTTTATGCATCTGGTGATGGTATTGTAGAGCGTGCAGACAGTAATTCTGCTGGATATGGAAACCATATTAGAATAGATCATGGTTATGGTTATGTATCGTTATACGCGCACTTATTTAAATATAATGTCCAAAAAAACCAACGTGTTAAACGTGGTGACTTAATTGGCTTTGTAGGTAGTACAGGACGCTCTGAAGCACCACACTTACATTACGAAATATTTAAAGATGGAGAACGTATTAACCCAATTAACTTTTACTATGGTAGTTTAACACCTGAAGAGTTTAATAAGTTATTAGAACGTGCTTCACTTGAAAACCAATCTTTAGATTAATGATTATAGACCTTCCAGAAAAACGGTATTACACCATAGGTGAAGTCGCTAAAGCATTTGATGTTAACACATCATTAATCCGTTTTTGGGAAAAAGAATTTGACGAGCTTAAGCCAAAAAAAACAGCAAAAGGCAATCGAAAATTTACACCTGAAGACATTAAAAACCTTCAACTAATTTTTCATTTAGTAAAAGAACGTGGGTTTACTCTGGATGGTGCAAAAATTCATTTAAAAGAAGAAAGAAAAAAAACACTTGATAATTTTGAAATTATAGCTAAATTGGAAGGTGTAAGAGATCAACTAATCAAACTAAAAGAACAACTTTAAAACCAACAATTATGAAAAAATGGCTTGTACCAGTAATTATTATTGCAATAATTGCTTTTAGCTTATACAAATGGGCAGTAGGAATAAACAATACAGCAGTAACTTTAGAAGCTAATGCAAAAACTGCGTGGTCTAATGTAGAGAGCACCTACCAAAGACGTAATGATTTATATAGCAGTGTAATTAAAACGGTTCAAGGATCTGCTGACTTTGAAAGAAAAACGTTGAACGAAGTTATTGCAGCACGTGCAAAAGCAACATCTGTTAATATTGATGCTAGTAATTTAACTCCAGAAAAAATGGAAGCTTTTCAAAAAGCACAAAGTGAATTAAGTGGATCTTTTAGTAGACTTATTGCCTCTTTTGAAAGATACCCAGAGTTAAAAACTACAGAACAGTTTAAAGAATTTATCTCTCAGCAAGAAGGTACTGAAAACCGAATAAATGTTGCTAGAGATAGATATAATGAAGAAGTAAATAAATATGATATTTATACTTCTAAATTCCCTAACAGCTTATTAACAGGATGGTTTGGATTTAAAGAAATGGCTAGATACAAAGCTGATCCAGGATCTGAAAACGTACCTGATGTAGAATTTAAATTTGACTAAAAACATGATACCTGAAGACGTAGAATCTTTTCTATCCACTACCGAAGAACAAGAAATTGTTGAGGCTATACGTATAGCAGAAGACCATACGTCTGGAGAAATCCGTGTGCATATTGAAAACACTTGTAATGACAACCTTGAAGGTCGCGCATTACAAGTGTTTTCTGTTTTAAAAATGCATAATACAAAAGACAGAAATGGTGTTTTAATTTACGTTGCTGTAAACGACCATAAATTTGGTATTTATGGAGATAAAGGTATTAACGATGTTGTGACTAAAGATTTTTGGGACAACACTAAGTTAATTATCCAAAATCAATTTAAAAATGGTCAGTTTAAACAAGGGTTAGTAGATGGTATTTTACATGCAGGCCAACAACTAAAAACCCATTTTCCAGTCCAAGACAATGACACTAACCAGTTGACTAATACGATCTCTAAAGGATGAAATTAAAAAACCAACGGTTAGCAGTTTTTAAGCAATCTATAAAACAGTATACAATGCCAATCATTGTATTATTACTGTTACTATCGTTTAGCACAAGTTTTGCACAATTTAAAATACCAGAAAAACCAAGCCTATCAAATGGTGGACAAACTAGCGTCTATGATTATGCAAATTTGTTATCCGCAAGTGAGAAAAGCACTTTAGAAAACAAATTAATAAAATACTCTGACACAACCTCAACACAAATTGTGGTTGCTATAATAGCATCCACAGATGGAGAATATATTAATTATTTAGGTACACAATGGGCACATGCTTGGGGAATTGGTCAAGAAAAAGAAGATAATGGTGTATTTATTTTATTAGCCAGAGACGACCGTAAAATAAATATTAGTACTGGTTATGGTGTAGAGCATTTATTAACAGACGCTATGTCGCGTCGTATTATAGAAAGAGACATAATACCATACTTTAAGCAAAATAATTATTATGGAGGCTTAAATCGTGGTGCTGATGCTATTTTTGAAGTTTTAACTGGAGCATATCAAGGCTCTAGACAGAACACCAACGCAGGAGACTTCCCTGTAGGACTTATATTCTTTTTGTTTATTGTGTTTGTCATCATACTAATCTCTGTATCTAAAAACCAAAAAGGTGGCAATGGTACAGATAACTTTGGAGGTGGTAGCAACACGACACGAAGTATTTTAGAAGCTATCATTTTAAGCAACTCTGGACGTGGAGGTTACAGAAGCGGTTCTGGAGGATTTGGAGGTGGTTTTGGAGGCTCTTCTGGAGGAGGTGGATTTGGTGGAGGCTTCGGTGGAGGTGGCTTTGGAGGTGGAGGCGCTTCTGGAGGTTGGTAATATTAAATTATATAATGGTTTTATATATCTGTGTTGTTCCAAAAATGAGAAAAATCCATTTAATATTATTAATCTTAATAACCGTAACAAGTTGTAAAACTTTTGATTACAAAAGTAGATTTGAAGAAAAATATATAGGCAATCCAAAAAAAATACAAATCACATTTTATGATGTAATTGAAATTGATGACACTATAAAAAAAGGAAAAATGAAATATTCAGAAATTTCATTCTTTGATAAAAAAAATAGAATATTCAAAGATTATAGTATCAATTCTAAAGGAGACACAATCGGAAAAAAATGTGAACGACTATTTAATAAAAAAGAACTTACTATCAAAAGCGTTTGTTATACAGATTCTACTGAAAATATCCTTTCTATTTATAAGTTACATAAGAATTTCAAAAAAAGCATATTTGAATTTTATCATAACAATAAATTATCTGGAAAAAGAATTTTTGAATACGCATCAAATAAAATTGATTATGTTGATTTTGGTTATGACAAAAACAATAAACTCAAAGATAAAACACTTATAATTCACGATAAAAAAGGTCGAATAATTAAATCTACAAGTTACAATCTAGAAGACAATAGTATTAAAAATATCATTGAGCATAAGTATGACAAAAACGGGAATGAATATGAACAAAATTGGTATAAGAAAGGAAAAAAACTTTTCACTTCTTACACTAACAGAAAATTTGATGACAGAAATAATTATATTTATGGAGAAAAACTATTTTTCAAAAATTCAGATACTATAAAATCTATTACAACAATAGAATATAAATATGATAAAAAAGGTAATATTATTTATAGATTAATTAATACGCACAACCAACCATCTCTCATAGAAGAAAGAAAAATAACTTATTAAACACGTGGCGCAAGACCATACATAATTAATTTGCCTGGTTCTCCAATACTTCCAAAAACCCTCACAGATTTTCTATTCGGTTTATAATTGCTAAATTAGTACCTAAATCACGCAACAAACCATATACATACACGTTTTACGCAATTAAAAAATGACACGTCAAATCAGAGATAAACTAATTTATGAAAATCAAGAATATTATCTTAATACTGAACTAATAGAACTGTACTTTCGACAACATCCAGAAAAACGTCCTAAATTTGAAATAAGTTGTAGTGCTTTGTGGAGAGGATACGTTGCGATATTTGAGGTCAAAAATAATAAGCTTTTAATTAAAGAACTAGATTGGTTGACTGACATAAATTTTAATATGCAATCATTTCGAGATAAATTATTTCCAAATAACAAGTTTGAATGGTATTCTGGACTTATAAGAATTGATGAATTTAGAGGAGAATTTGACAAAGAACCTGAAAACGGAATATTTGAATATTTGGAGATTGAAAACGGAAATTTGATACAGAAAAGAACATTCAATTTTGAGGAACTTCAAAGATTTAAGAAAGAACAATATGACTATTTTTTATTGTCAGATGAAGTAGAAAGTCTTTATGAATTTTGGGGAAGAAATAATGAAAATGGAGTTATTAATAAAGAAAGCGTTAATAAAATCATTTTGAAAAACATTATGGAATACACTCAAAAAGTATACGTTGAATAAAATCATATTCAACAATTTAACCATTTAACAAATAAACTATATAGACAAATTCAAACAAAAAAAGTAACTTTACAAAATCGTTAGGGGTGCCCAAATATGGCTGAGATTATACCCTATGAACCTGATATGTTTAACAACAGCGGAGGGAAACGAGCCTTGTACATAATTGGATATATAATTATACAAGCCACTTTCGCAGCTACGAAAGTGGCTTTTTTTATTATAAAAATTGACAATAAATACTATGTCTAAAAAACAACAACTCAACAAAATTTTAAATGAATTAAAAGCACAGACACCTTTAGTTCATAACATTACCAACTATGTGGTGATGAACACTACTGCCAATGCATTACTTGCTATTGGCGCATCACCTGTAATGGCTCATGCAATTGAAGAGGTCGAAGAGATTACTTCCATTTCTTCTGCCTTGGTAATTAATATGGGAACACTTAGCCCAAAGTGGGTTGAAGCAATGGAATTAGCCATTAAAAAAGCTAACCAACTTAGTATACCAGTTGTTTTTGACCCTGTAGGTGTAGGCGCTTCTTCATACAGAACTAAAACTGCTCTACAAATTATTGAACAATACAAACTTTCGGTTATTAGAGGAAATGCATCAGAAATTTTAGCATTAACTCAATTAAGCAATAATACTAAAGGTGTTGATAGTACAATAAGTTCAGAAAACGCATTAAATGCAGCTCAAGAGCTTTCAAAAAAATTAAATAGTACCATTGTTATAAGTGGTGCTGTAGATTATATTATTACTGGAGAGCTTATTGATAAAGTAACCAAAGGAAAACCTATTATGGCCAAAGTTACCGGAATGGGTTGCACTGCGACTAGCATCATTGGATCTTGTGTAGCAGTACACTCAAACTACCATGTGGCTTCATATATGGCAATGGAATTAATGGGAAAAGCAGGTAATAAGGCTGAAAAAATATCAAAAGGCACTGGGAGTTTTCAAATAAATTTTCTTGATGCGTTATACCAAATTTCTAATAAAGAATGAAACAGCAAGATTATTCTCTAATGTATGTTACTGATGAACGAATAACTGACAATACAGCGTTTTTAAATGTTTTAGAATCTAGTTTAAAAGGTGGCGTGAGCATAGTTCAATTAAGAGAAAAAAAACTAAACACAAAAGCATTTTATATTAGAGCCTTAGCTGTAAAAAATCTTTGTTTAAAATACAAGACTCCACTTATTATAAATGACAGAATAGATATTGCTTTAGCTATAGATGCAGATGGTGTACATATTGGTCAAAAGGATATGCCTGTAGGACTTGCTCGTAAGTTATTGGGCAAAAACAAAATTATTGGTTGGTCTGTAAGTAATATAAAACAAGCTTTGGAAGCTAACCATCTAGACGTGAATTATATTGGCATATCTCCAATTTTTAATACTAATACAAAAACAAAAGATTTAGACTTGCCATTAGGTATTGAAGGCTTAAAAGAAATAAAAAAAATATGCAGCATACCTATTATTTGTATTGGAGGTATCAACAACAAAAATACTGCAAGTATAATACAACATGGATCAGATGGTGTAGCAATAGTTTCGGCTATTTCACAAGCTGACAATCCAGAACAAGCAACAGCACAATTAAAAGAAATTATATGTCAAACTGGTACGAAAAAATAAATTTAAAAACAGCACACATTTTAGAACAAATAAAAGCGCATCATTTTATACAAGAGCTTATGGCTGGAACGCTTCCAAAAGACATATTTTATTTTTATATAAATCAAGATGCTATTTATTTATCTGAATACAAAAAGATTTTGGCACAAATAGGTATAAAATGTTATGATGAAAATGATACACAGTTTTTTTTGAATGCAGCCACAGGAATCATAAATGTAGAAAATGCCTTGCATCAAAATTTTCTTAATCAAAAAATTATAACAAACGAAGCTTCAATTACGTGCGAACTATATATAAGTTACTTATCGCGTATGGCATATACTAAATCTTTAGAAGAAGGTCTTGCAGCTGTGCTTCCATGTTTTACTATTTACCAACAGATTGGAGATTATATTTTAGCCAATCAGACAAATAAAAACAACAATCCCTACCAAGATTGGATTAACACCTATGGTGGAGAAGCATTTGCAAATTCAGTAAAAAGTGCAATTGAAATAACTAACAAACATACTATTAAAGCATCACATGAAAGTATAAATAACATGAATAAAGCTTTTGAAAAAGCTTCAAAATTAGAATGGATGTTTTGGGATAGTGCTTATAATAAAGAATCATGGAAAATATAAAAACACCCTACAAAAGTGTATTAACTATTGCTGGTAGCGACTCTGGTGGTTGCGCAGGAATACAGGCTGATATCAAAAGTATTTCGGCATGTGGCGCATTTGCAGCAAGTGTCATAACTGCATCTACAGCGCAAAATACCAAGGGTGTCTTTGATATACATCCAATGCCTATTTTTCATATTAAAAAACAACTGGATGCTGTGTTCTCTGATATTGATTTTGATGCCATAAAAATAGGCATGCTCCATTCTTGTGAAGTAATAGAAATTGTTGGTATGAAATTAGCTGAATACAATGCAAAAAACGTTGTACTAGATCCTGTAATGATAGCAACATCAGGCGACAAGTTAATTACAGATCAAGCTATAGATTGCTTAAAAAAATTATTACCAAAAGCATTGTTAATTACACCAAATAGTAAGGAAGCAGAAACATTAATTGGATATGTAATCCATAAAAACAACGTTAAAGCTGCTGCAAAAGATATTGGCCTAACGTTTAAAACATCTGTATTATTAAAAGGTGGTCATTTAGAAGATACTTCAGACGATATGTTTGATGTATTGTACAATTATTCAACTGATACATTATCTGTGTTTAAAAACCCAAGAATACACACAAATAATACACATGGTACTGGTTGTAGTTTATCTTCAAGTATAGCTGCATTTTTAAGTAAAGACGATGACTTAGAATATGCTGTTAAGCAAGCTTGTGAATATATAAACATGGCTATTGCTAATGGGAAAAACAAAATTTTAGGAAAAGGAAATGGTCCTATAAATCACTTTGGATTAAAATAACGACTTGCAATATTTAATTTATCTACAAACTTTTACTAACATAACACCTCAGCTATTTTAAATAAATGCATGTATTAAAAAGCACATAACTATAAACAATCCACATTATTTAATCACATATTATACAACACAAAAGCAGCTTACGTTTTAAGGTAAGCTGCTTTTTTTATTATAGACTTTATGTAGGTTATGGATTAATTAATCCATGTAATACATACCATTATCTCTAGTTTCTCCCTTAGACCCTAAACTGTTAAATTTCCAACTAAAATTAAGCATAAAGTATTGACGTAATACAGTACTTTGCGTATCCTGTATATAGTCATTAGTAGCTGTACGCCTTGCGTTGGTATTTTGATTTAATAAATCATAAACTTTTAGCGTGACTAACCCTTTATCTTTTAATACTGAATACGCTACACTAGCATTCCAAAACCAAGCATCTTTTTGAAAACCATCTGCTATATTTGGATTATAATTATAGGTGACATCATTTCGACATTCTAGACCTTTTGGAAGAAAAAATGCAGTATTTAAATCTAAATTATGAGATGTGAAGTTTCTGTCTTCAAAAGCTTCAATATCATATTTGTTATTTGTAAATGAAATTCGGTAACGTGGTTTAAACTCAAAAATAGTATTATAAACATAATCAATCCCAAAGTTTGGATTAAACACCAATACATTACTTGCGTATTGCACGTCGTTATTATAGTTTATATTTTTTGAAAAGTTTGACCAATTACCAATTTTAAATCTTACAGATTGTAAAGAGTCTATTTTAAACTTTTTACTATAATCCAATCCAAAATACCCACTTTGATTACCGTCTACATTGTCATAAGTAGTAATACGTTTTAAAGTTGCTGGATCAATTGTTGTTCTGGACACTACTGCATTTTGACTTCTAGAAATATTAGCATACATATAAAAACCAGAACGTTCTTGCCAATTATAAGCATTAAAGCCCATGTAAAAACTATGCTCATTAGTTGGCTCTAGATTAGGATTACCAACCACTGTATTTAATGGGTTTGATACATCCTCAAACGCTTGTAATTGCCTTAAAGATGGTGGTCTATTTGATAGTCTGTAATTGGCGTAAATAGAAGCCTTTTTACTAAATCTATAATTAAAATTAGATCGTAGTTCGACTGCTTTAAAATCTCTTTCAACATTAAATTGCGGTCGTAATCCATCTTGATTTTTCAAAGTTCTAGACACGTAATCTGCACCTATTCTAGCTGACCATTTTTCTTTATTATAACTTAAGCTAACTCCTGGTGCACTTTTTATATCAGTGTATTCAAAATCTGTACTTAACAGTTCATTAAAAGCATCATAATTATCTGTACCAGAGTTGTAATCAAAGGTACTTTGTATGTTTTCGTCTTTATTACGTTGGTATTCATAATCAAAACTTACAAAAAATTCTTTTTCAATAACTGGCAATCTATAGCTTATGTCAGTTTGTAAATTGTTGCTTGAGTTATCACCATCAGTAAATTGGTTTCGGTTAATAGTTTCTGGACTTGATCCAAACACTTCGGTATTAGAATTTATAAAGTCTTCACTTTCACTATTATTAAAACTGTTATCCAATCCAAATCTTAAAAAGGCACCTTTATTACCAAACTTTTTAGTAACGCTAATTTCATTTGAAAAGTTTTTAACGCGATTATCTACAAACGATGATAATGTAGATTGGTTGGTTAACGCTCTATCTTGATCTAAAGTTTCGTCTTGACTAGTATAATCTGTTGTACTCTTAGAGTAAGCAAAGGATGGTTTGATGTTTATAAAAAATGTAGTGTCAATTTTTATTTCAAAATCCGAATTTACAGTATGACTTTGTGTATCGTTATTTGAGCGAGATGTAGAATTAGAAAAATATCTAGAATCGGATAAAATAGTTTCCCTTTGGGAAGACGTTTCGTTTTCAGAATTACTGTTTGAGAAAAAATAATCTGCAGCAACTTCTGTTTTTTCGCTTAAAGCATCTGCATAATTGGCTCCTGCTAATTTAGAGGTTGTAATCCCTTGACCACCTCCAAATTGTCTTCCGTTAATACTAAAAGAACCATTGCTATCCCAACTTCGGCTTCCACCACTACCAAACATTTTTTCGATTTCACCAAAACTAAATCCTGGCGAGTTTATGTTATTACCACCAACCAAAACGCTAATACGTTGGTCGTTGTCAAACCTATTAAACATTCCGGCAAATTCATACCTTTTATCTGTCCCAACTCCTGCTGCAACACGTCCAAAAACACCTTTATTGTTTTCTTCTTTTATGGTTAAGTTTATGGTTTTGTTTTCTTTATCACCTTCTTCTCCTGTAAAGGCTTCACTTTTTGTTTTGGTATCAACAACTTGGATTTTTTCAATAATCTCTTTAGTTAAGTTTTTTATTGTAATAGAAGGATCATTTCCAAAAAAGGGTTTACCGTTTACCAATATTTTATTAACCTCTTTACCGTTAACTTTAATCTTACCTTCTTCATCAATTTCGACACCTGGTAATTGTTTTAGTAAATCCTCAACAGTTGCGTCTTTTTTTGTTTTAAATGAATTTACATTAAACTCTAAAGTATCTTTTTTAATAGTTACAGGAGCTGAAGACTTGATAACTACCTCATCTAAGGCATTACTAATTTGCAAATTAATTTTACCCAAATTAATATTTCCGCCTGCTTTGATAGCTATTTGTTTCTTGTAAGATTGGTAACCTACGTAAGACACTAGAAGGTTTAAATTTTCTTCAGCACTAGCATCTTCTAGACTAAAAGATCCATCTTTATCTGTTATAGTATACGTTACTAAACTACTGTCCTTGACACGCTCTAGATAAACCGTTGCGGCTTCTAAAGGTGCTTGATCTAAGTCATCAAGCACCTGACCTGTTATAATAAATTCTTTGGATTGACTAAATGAAAAAGTGGTACACAGCAGTGCAGTGATAATGATTAGATTACGCATTGGTTTTTGGTTGATGTTATAAAGCCTGATTAGTAGCTCTTTATTTTCAAAAACGAAAGTAACCTTGTAATATTATCTTTAGTCTTAAAAGAAACTTAAAATTTCCTTAAAATTATTTTTTACGCATGTAAACGCTAATTGGCACACCTTTAAAGTCATACAACTCACGTAATTTGTTTTCTAAATAACGCTTGTATCCTTCACGCACATATTGTGGTAAGTTACAGAAAAAAGCAAATTGCGGTTGTGGTGTTGGCAATTGCATTACGTATTTAATTTTAACAAATTTACCTTTATAAGCTGGTGGTGGATAATTATCTATGATAGGTAATAAAGTCTCATTAAGCTCGCTAGTTTTGATACGTTTAGATCGGTTTTGGTACACCTCAACAGCGGTTTCAATAGCTTTATAAATACGTTGCTTAGTTAATACCGAAATAAATACAATTGGCACATCAGTAAAAGGTTCTAATTGTGTTTTAATGTATTTTTCAAATTCGATAGTTGACTTGTGGTCTTTTTCTACTAAATCCCATTTATTAATTAGCACTACAATACCTTTTCTGTTACGTTGTGCTAACCAAAATATATTTTGTACTTGTCCATCAAATCCTCTGGTAGCATCAACTACTAAAAGACAAACATCAGAATGCTCAATAGCACGTACGCTTCGCATTACAGAGTAAAACTCTAAGTCTTCTTTTACTTTAGATTTTTTTCTAATTCCAGCAGTATCTACTAAATTAAATTCAAATCCAAAACGGTTATATTTTGTATCAATAGAGTCTCTGGTTGTACCAGCTATATCTGTAACAATATATCTATCTTCACCAATTAAGGCATTTATAAAAGATGATTTTCCAGCATTAGGACGACCAACTACTGCAAAACGTGGTATAGCATCTACTTCCTCTTCCTCCTCTTCTACTTCTGGTAATGCTGCTACTAAAGCATCTAATAAATCTCCAGTACCACTTCCGTTAATACTAGCAATAGTATGGTATTCACCAAGTCCTAAGTTGTAAAACTCGACAGCGTCTTCTTCACGCTTACCATTATCTACTTTATTAACTACTAAAAAGACAGGCTTTGTAACTTTACGCAGTAATCTTGCAACATCCTCATCCATTCCTGTTACACCATCTTCCACATTTACCATAAAAATAATAGCATCTGCTTCTTCAATAGCTAAAACAACTTGTTTATCGATTTCTGCTTCAAAAACATCATCACTTCCTTTTACATATCCTCCTGTATCGATTAACGAAAATTCTTTTCCGTTCCAATCACTTTTACCATAATGTCTATCTCTTGTAACACCACTAACAGCATCCACAATTGCCTCACGACGTTGAATTAAACGATTAAAAAAAGTTGATTTACCAACATTTGGTCTTCCTACAATAGCTACTATATTACCCATATCTTTGTTTTTTTATGCATTACATATCCTGTAAGCGAGTGCAAAGGTAGTGTTTAGTTTGAGAAAAAATAGTATTTTACTTTCATTATGAGATAATTATGAACGAAAATTTAAATGAAGTCGTGCTGCGTCCACGATTTAAGATAGAATTAAATAAATCACATACGTCTGTTTTAGAAGCTTTTGAAGCTAAACGACTGTACCAGAAGCAATTTATAGTCTCCAGAGTGGATGATCATGTGTTTATTAAATTACCAAAAGCGCAACAACAATTTTGGTCACCACAATTACATTTAGAGATAAATGATCTAGAAAACAACAAAAGTCAATTGTATGGGCTTTTTGGTCCTAATCCTACGGTTTGGACATTATTTATGTTTTTACATTTTTTAGTCGCTGGATTATTTATCGCATTTTGTATTTGGGCTTATTCCAATTATGCTTTAAAAGTAGATTATCAATTACAAGTTTGGGGACTAATTGGTATGGTTATACTATGGTTTATATTGTATTTTTCTGGACGTTTAAGTAAAACGTCAAACCAAAAAGAAATGACAGCACTTTACACGTTTATGAGTAGTGTTTTAGATGAATAAAAAAAAGCTTCAGTTTACACTGAAGCTTTTTTTAAAATTCGATTATATCTTATATATCTTATTGTTGATTTTCGTAAAATGATACTGTACCACTATCCTCGTTAGAGACTATCAATAGGTCTTTTCCTGTTGGACTATCTGCTGCAGGAATAGCTAACAGACCTTCTGGAGCCTCGTCTCCAGCGTGTGATAAAATGGATAAAAACACAGGAGCATTTGGATTAGTAATATCATACACCATAATTTGGTCTGTACGCTCTAATCCTACAAATAAAATATAACGTTGGTTACCAATATTTAAAACATCAACACTTTCTGGTTCTGCACCTTTATCATCGCTTCGTTTATCCTCATCATTAAAGGTTGCTGGAGTAGCTGCTAAGGTTTGCGTTGCAATACTATTACCACTATCATACACTAAAGCTCCATTTGCACTCCAGATAGAAAACGAACGTGCACCATAACTATACAAATAGTCATAATCACCATCGTTATCAATATCGCCTTCAGACAACATCACGTTTAATCGTCCTAAATTAGCTTCGTTTTGATAATCTTCTGACGCAGGAAACATAGTGGCATCCAAGGTTAAATCTTTAACTCTGTCAATGTCTATATAACCAGGAGTGCCTTCATATTCTCTTGCATCACCTTCATTAGCAGAAATCACATAATCTGTTCCGTTTATTCTAACAGATACAATAGCGTCTGGTTGGTACAACCCTCTAACTGGCCAATTTTTAAGTTGGGTTACGCCATCCTCGTTACTAGCATCCAAACTATTTTGAGGTAACATATGGTCTTTATAACCTAAAGGAAAAATAGCTTCAATGGTTTTTGTTAGCAGGTTAATTTTTGCAATTCCGTTATTTTCTTGAAGCGATACCCAAGCTGTCTGCGAGTCTTCTGACACTGTAATATATTCTGGCTCGACGTCTTTTGCTAGATCTGCATTTAATCCTGTTACTCTAAAATGATTGGCTTCCAAAGTAGCCTCTTGGCTATTAAAACTTGTAAAATCTAAAGTGGTAACAGTGTTATTATTTAAATCGATAATACTTACGGTTCCCATTGGATCGTTGGTATAATCTGCATTTGGCTCGCCTTCATTAGCTGATAAAATAAAATTACCATCTTTAGAAAATGTAACCATATCTGGTAACGCACCAACTGTATAGGTATTATTTAAAGACGCATCAGCAGTATTATACACTCTTATTTGTCCTGGATTTTGTTTAGTTGAAGCTTCAACAGCTACTGCTAACTTACCATCAAAAACTGCTACACTATTAGGTGCACCAAAACCACTTAAGCTAATGGATGCTTCTTGCAATGGTAGTTCTAAATCTGTAAGGTTATAAATAGAAATCTCATTACTTTCAGCATTAGTAACAAACAACTTTTTTGTTGTTTTATCATATGCAGAAATTTCGGCAGCAGCCTCTCCTCCAACATTAATTGTGGTTTTATAAGTAAAATTAACTGCTGTATTTACTGTTGGTAAATCTACTGAAGCGTCATCATCGTTTGCACAATGGAATAATGTTAAGGCTGAAAATAATAGTACTGACTTTTTTAAATGTTTCATTTTTAGTTGGTTTTTTTATAAACCATAAAAGTGAAACATCAAGTTTAACCTAAAGTTAAGTCAAAGCAACGATTACATTAAAATATGCTACTGATTGTAACCAAAACGTTTTAACTGACGTTGGTTGCTTCTCCAATTTTTATTAACTTTTACATAAAGCTCCAAGTGAATTTGCTTACCAAAGAATTTTTCTAGATCCTTTCTAGCCTCAACACCTACACGTTTTAAGGCACTTCCTTTATGTCCAATAATGATCCCTTTTTGCGTTTCGCGCTCCACCATAATTACAGATCTTACTCTGATTATTTGGTCTTCTTCAAAAAACTCTTCCGTATCAATCTCTACTGCATAAGGGATTTCCTTTTTATAATGCATTAAGATTTTTTCACGAATGGTTTCGTTTATAAAAAAGCGTTCTGGCTTGTCTGTTAATTGATCCTTTGGATAAAAGGCTGGAGATTCTGGTAATAATTCGATAATACGGTCAAAAACTTCTTTTACATTAAACCCTTCTAAAGCTGAAATTGCAATAATCTCTGCATTTGGCACTTTAGTTGCCCAAGATTGCACTTGCTCTTCTAACTGCTCTTGATTAGATTTATCAATTTTGTTTAAAAGTAATAAAACAGGGATTTTAGCATTGGTAATTTTATTAAAAAACGCTTCGTCTTTTAATTCTTTTTCACCAATTTCTACCATATAAATAAGGATGTCTGCATCATCAAAAGCGGACTTAACAAAATCCATCATAGAGGCTTGCAGCTCGTAAGCTGGTTTAATAATTCCTGGTGTATCACTTAGTATTACCTGAAAATCTTCACCATTAACAATCCCTAAAATCCTGTGTCTTGTGGTTTGTGCCTTAGAGGTAATTATAGACAATTTTTCGCCTACAAAGGCATTCATAAGTGTTGACTTACCTACGTTTGGATTACCAATAATATTTACAAAACCTGCTTTATGTGCCATCTTAATCTTATTTAATAGACCGCAAAGTTACGACCTTGGTTTGTTTATTCCTCTATCATACATCACAATACTTCCTGCAACAGATACATTTAAGCTTAATTGCGACTTAAATTTAACCAAAAAATGGCTTTTATCTATCGCTTGTTTAGATAATCCATGATCCTCTGCACCTAATAAATAGACACAACGTCTAGGATGATGGAAGGTTTCTAGATCCACTGCTGTATCATCCAGCTCCACACCTACTAATCGCGCACCTTTTGGGATGTTATCATAAAAATCCTGAAAGGTATCATAATGAAAATATGGCATAGACTTGACTGCATTATGCGTATCGCAAGCTTGTTTAGCATACCTATTACCAATTGTAAAAATATAGCTTGCGCCTAAATTTTGTGCAGTACGCCAAAGGACACCTAAGTTTTCTGGTGTTTTTCCGTTTTGGATACCTATACCAAAATATTCGTTTTCAAAATTATCTACCATGTTACAAAAGTAAAATTTTTAAGTACATTTTAAACACTTCGTCATACATATCCATGATGGAAGCTATCATAAAATTTTACTAATTAACTGAAAGGTCTTGTTTTTAAAACGACAAAAATTGTAATTTCATCTAAAAATTAACCAATGACCATTTTAAGACCTGTTATTATACTACTATTACTAGCCTTAAACACGTCCTGTAAAGAGCGTAACACTAGTAATACTGCAACAGTCATAGATAGTACAACAGTAACAACGACTACCCTTAGTAAAGCGCAGCAAATTATAAATAAAACTATTTTGGCTCATGGTGGCGACTTATACCAAACTGCACATTATGCGTTTACTTTTAGAGATAAGCAGTATCAATTTAAAAATGAAGGTTCTAATTATAAGTACACTAAAACGTATATAAAGGACAACGATACGATCCAAGATATATTGACTAATACTACATTTATAAGACTTTTAAATAATAAAGCAGTTACACTAACGGAAAAGGAAATTGTGGATGGCTCAGGAGCGATAAACTCGGTTATTTATTTTGCTATGTTACCTTACAAATTAAATGATCCTGCTGTTAATGCTAGTTATGTTGAAGCTACTACTATAAAAAACAAAGACTATGCAGTCATACAAATTACTTTTAATGAAGCAGGAGGTGGACAAGACTTTGACGACCAGTTTTATTATTGGATAAATAAGGACACTAATAAAATTGACTATTTAGCCTACAGTTATCATGTCAATGAAGGTGGTGTAAGATTTAGAAGCGCTTATAACAGTCGTGTTATTGATGGCATAACGTTTCAGGATTATATAAATTATAAAGCCGATGTTGGTACTGCATTACAAACGCTACCTACATTATATGAAGCTGATGTGCTTGAAAAACTTTCAGAAATAAAAACCGAGAACATAATTAATTTAAACAAAAACTAAAATGAAAAAATTACTATTTATTATCGCAGTTGTATTAACAGGAACGACTGTCAATGCACAAGAGTTTGCTAAAATGGACAAAAGCCCAATGGATCGTGCCTATTTTCCAGAAAACGCACCAAAACGAGCGTTTGAAAAAGATGAAGCTAAGCAAGCCGCAATGGAGCCACAAATTAGAGTAACTTACTCTAGACCTGCAAAAAAAGGGAGAGACATTTTTGGAGGTTTATTAAAATTTGGAGAAGCATGGCGAGTTGGAGCTAATGAGTCTACTGAAATTTTATTTTTAAACGATGTTACTGTAGGCGGAAAAACGGTAAAAGCTGGAAGATATTCTATAATAATCATCCCTACTGCTAACGAGTGGACACTTAAACTAAATACTGGTTTAGATGGTTGGGGAAATTACGGTTATGACGAAAGTAACGATGTTGCTAGTGTAAGCGTAGCTGTTACTGAAAGTGATACAGAAATTGAAAACCTGTCTATCGCGTTATACGAAGCATCTAAAAACACAGTACACTTAAAAATTGGATGGGATACTACTGTTGTAGAGTTTCCTATTACTTTAAAATAAGACTTAATTACTAAAAAAAGCCTCGCAAATTGCGAGGCTTTTTTTTAAAACGCTATTTACATACTGTTTAATTTTATGCTACGGTTACTTTTTAAGCATATAATCCTGCCATTTTACCAATATATACTTCTCTATTCCGCTCTCCTTTTTTTTCATAAAACCAAACTCGTAAACAAATAAATACACTTCATCTTTGTTGTTTTTCCAGTAATGGGTAAAAAAATTGGGATCAAACCCTAAATCTAATACTACGTTAGATCTAACCGTCACTTTCCCAGCTTTGTTGTAAATTTTTAAAATACGCCTATTTAGCTTCAATTGTTTGTCTACACGACTATAAAACTTGGGTGTATCCTCTATCATTTTATTATAATGAAAAGAGCTTTTGCAATAAGCATCACAAAATTTTTTATCCGATCGTCCTGATACCTCTTTATTACAAGACAGACATGTTTTGCTTTTTTTCATAAAAAAGAATATACAGCGGTTATTTATACGTTTATTAAACGTTTAATATACAACTATTTACACAAATAAAAGTAATATTGGCTATGGAACTAAAGAAACATATTACACTAAAACATCTTTTAATAGATAATAAAAAATTTATTGGACTACAATTTTACTCTGATAAGGTATTAAATTCATTAATAAAAGAATTACCAGATTTACAATGGACAGATGAGTTTAATATGCATTATATTGAAAACACCTCAAATAACTTAAGTGCAATTTTTGATTTATTTAGAGGTGTTGCCTGGATTAATGGAAAATATTTTTTTCAGACCACCAAATCCAAACAATTGGATGAAGAATTTAATGTAGAATGGTACAGAAAACGAGACTTACCCAAAAACTTGAAGTCTTGTCCAGAATCTTATTTTCAAAAATTAGAATTAAAAAGATACGCTAATAACACAGTAAAATCCTACGTGTCTTGTTTTGAAAGATTTATAAACTACCATAAAAATAAAGATATAGATAGCTTAAATGAAGTAGACATACGCAACTACATACAGGTGTTGATACAGAGCAAACACTCCAACTCCTACATAAATCAAGCTATTAATAGTATAAAGTTTTATTACGAAGTTGTTTTAGGCATGCCAAACCGGTTTTATGCAATTGAAAGACCTAGGAAAGAAGCCAAACTACCAATTGTATTATCCAAAATAGAAGTTTTAAAACTTATTGAATCCACCAACAACATAAAACATAAATGTATTGTTAGCCTACTCTATTCGGCTGGATTACGTCGAAGCGAATTATTAAGTTTAAAACCAAAAGACATAGATAGTAAACGTATGGTAATAAAAGTATTAGGATCCAAAGGAAATAAAGATCGTTACACGTTATTATCGCATAGTATTCTAAAAGATTTAAGACTGTATTTTAAGCAATACCAACCAAAAGATTATTTATTTGAAGGCGTAAGAGGTAAAAAATACAATGCAAATAGTGTTTATAAAATTGTAAGCAATGCAGGAGCAAAAGCTGGACTAAAAGTTAAAGTTTCACCACATGTGTTAAGACATAGTTTTGCGACTCACCTCCTAGAATCTGGTACAGACTTAAGGTATATACAGATACTACTTGGTCATAACTCGTCAAAAACCACAGAAATATACACTCATGTTGCCACAAATACTTTTAACTTAATAAAAAATCCATTAGATTTGTAGGTATATATAATAGGAATAAACTCCCTTGGGAGTTTATTCAATTGTTGTGGGCAATTAAAATCAACCGATAGAAATTAAGACTGAATGAATAAAATTTTTAAAATATTACCCTTTCTTCTACTTACAGTTATTGGATGTAAAGCACAGGACAAAGAAACTTCTGATTTTATTCCAAAAGGTTATGTGGAGTTTGAAAAATATTTTGGAGACCTTAATAAAGACGGACAAGATGATTGTGTTATTGTAATTAAACAAACTGACACAAATAATATTGTTACAAATCGGTTTGATAAAAAAGTTGACAGAAATAGACGTGGAATTATAGTCTTATTTAAAAATGGAAAAGGTTTTGAACTTGCCGACAAAAATTATAATTGCTTTTCGTCAGAAAATGAAGATGGTGGAGTTTATTTTCCGCCAGATTTATGGATTGAGATTAAAAACGAAAAACTGTATGTTCATTATGGACACGGCAGATATGGATATTGGGAATATACTTTTCGATTTCAAAACTCGAATTTTGAATTAATTGGATATGATTCAAGTAGTAATCGTGGACCAGTAACAAGTACAGAAACAAGTATTAACTTCTTGACAAAAAAGAAATTAATCAAAGAGAATACAAATGAAAATGCGGAAGGTGGAGATGAGATATTTAAGGAAACTTGGAATAATATTGAAATAGAAAATCTAATCAAACTATCTGAAATAAAAGACTTTGACGAATTAGATATGTATAATTATTAAATAAAAAACTGCCCACAACAACGTGTATAATTAATTGCTTGGTCACTGCCGACTTACGAACATTCCTGCGGAATATTCTATCTGTGATTTATTTGCTAAATTAGTTGATTAACCACGCAACTAACCATACACAACAACGTTGGGTACAATTATGACGAACGGCATTTTTCATAACAAAGAGTTTGAAATAAACGGAATTTCTGTACCTGATTTTGAACTGAAAAGTGGAAATCTAATCCGAATTTATATTCCGAATTTCAATCTTGCAAACTTACCATTAGGTTTTGACTTGACTATCGAATTGATAAAACGGTTCCAAAATCAAAAAACTGATTTTCCTTGGGCAAAAAACTACCGACAAAATACTGTTGCGGAATTTTTAAGTCCTTTGACTGTAAACAAATATCTGATTAATAAAATGCAGATTGACAAACTGACCGCAAAAAGAATAGCAGAAGAAATCGGAATTAAGTTAAATGAGAAATTTGAATACTTGAGTTTCAAAAACAAAAAAGCACTAATCATAAAAGCCTATTTTGAAAAAAACGATTCTATCCTTTTAGATTATTATGGAGTTGACGCAATGGGAATTGAGTTTTTGGAAAATTTAATTAATACCGAAATAGAAAAAGGTAAATCTGCAATCGCTTTTGACAATTTACAATTTGCGAACGAAAAAGAACCTTATGAAAATATTAAACCTATAAAAATAACTGTACCCAACACCGCGTATATTTAATTGCTTCTTTCTTGCCTACTTGCGAATATTCCTGCGGAATATTCACGGGTTCGTAAAAGTTTGCTAAATTAGTTGCTAAACCACGCAACTAAACATACACAAACACGTTGTACCCAATTTGAGAAAAATGAAGTTATTATCAAAATACATATTTCTTTTAATGCCTTTTCTGACTTTCTCTCAAAATTCTGAATTGAATTTAAGTTTAGAAGAGAGCTTCAAAGATTATTCATCAGCTATCCTTAATGAGGATATTGAATCGGAACTTGAATTAATGTATCCAACATTATTTGAAAATTCTTCTATAGAAAAAATTAAATCTGAATATGAAAAAGACAACCTAAAAAAAGACACCACTCAAATAACAAAAACTAAGAATATTTTAGTCATTATAAAAACAATTTCAGAACCAATAAAAAAGAGAAGTAATGAATATCGAGTCATCGATTATATAGTAGTTAAAAATATAACATTCGGTAAAGAATATCATGAAGACTTAAAAAGAGAAGCTTCGGCTTCAGAAAATGAGAAAAAGAATTGGATTTGTAATAATCACTCAAGAAGAGACTATCCTGTTCAATCTTTATCTTTTAACGAACAAACAAGAATCGGAACCTACTCTTATCACAAAAAAATCTTAGCAATTCGTAATTTAAGTTCTAAAAAATGGCACTTTATATCTGATAAATGGTGGAGTTTCCAATCTCTATCAAAACATAAAAACAATACTGGATGGATTATTCCTAGAAATTACAAAAAAAGAAACATATCAAATATTCAATGTTTTATTCCTAGAAAAATTATGAAAAAAATGGAAAGAAAAACTGGGTACAACAACGTGTATAATTAATTGCTTGTTTTAAGCCTACTTACGAACATTCCTGCGGAATATTCTATCTGTGATTTATTTGCTAACTTAGTTGCTTAAATCACGCAACTAACCATACACAAACACGTTGTACCCAATTTGAGAAAAATGAAGTTATTATCAAAATACATATTTCTTTTAATGCCTTTTCTGACTTTCTCTCAAAATTCTGAATTGAATTTAAGTTTAGAAGAGAGCTTTAAAGATTATTCATCAGCTATCCTTAATGAGGATATTGAATCGGAACTTGAATTAATGTATCCAACATTATTTGAAAATTCTTCTATAGAAAAAATTAAATCTGAATATGAAAAAGACAACCTACAAAAAGACACCACTCAAATAACAAAAACTAAGAATATTTTAGTCATTATAAAAACAATTTCACAACCAATAAAAAAGAGAAGTAATGAATATCGAGTCATCGATTATATAGTAGTTAAAAATATAACATTCGGTAAAGAATATCATGAAGACTTAAAAAGAGAAGCTTCGGCTTCAGAAAATGAGAAAAAGAATTGGATTTGTAATAATCACTCAAGAAGAGACTATTCTGTTCAATCTTTATCTTTTAACGAACAAACAAGAATCGGAACCTACTCTTATCACAAAAAAATCTTAGCAATTCGTAATTTAAGTTCTAAAAAATGGCACTTTATATCTGATAAATGGTGGAGTTTCCAATCTCTATCAAAACATAAAAACAATACTGGATGGATTATTCCTAGAAATTACAAAAAAAGAAACATATCAAATATTCAATGTTTTATTCCTAGAAAAATTATGAAAAAAATGGAAAGAAAAACTGGGTACAACACCGTGTATAATTAATTGCTTGTTTTAAGCCTACTTACGAACATTCCTGCGGAATATTCTATCTGTGATTTATTTGCTAACTTAGTTGTCTAAATCACGCAACTAACCATACACAATCACGTTGCCTACAATTGCAGAGCTCAATTCAAAACGTGTCATAACGAATATAAAAACCACTGATTTCAAGCTAACTTTATTAGTCTTTAGCTAAAAAAAAGTACACAGTTTACCAATTCAGAATTTTAGCCTGATAATGTAAAAAATACGATCTTCCGATATTCACTCAGACGCAACAACGACGCAAACCGAATTAGCTTGTTTCTCAATAAAAAAAGTAAAAATTAAAAACTGTAGGCAACACAGCATATAAAAAATTGTTTACTTTAGTGTCTAAATTATGGAAGTTGTTTATTTACTTACTGCTGAAATTCCTACGGAATTTCATTGCACGCAAATCACAACTTTCCATATCCAACAACGTTGGCAAACATTTGACGAAAACCCTAATAATAGAAATTTGAACATAAAATAATTAATGAATTTAAAGAAAATACTCACATTAGACATTTTAGAAACTAGTATTCGAATTTGGACTGCATTTTTTATTTTTATTTATGGAATGGGTAAATCCACGCAATTTGAAGGTTCTAAATTAGTTGATATTTCAATAAAAGATGCAACTAAATTTGAAATGATGTGGGCATTTTTTGGAACAACAAAAGAATATCCTATTATAATTGGATGTCTACAAATAATAGGTGCGATTTTATTAGTATTTCGGAAAACAAAACTTTTTGGAGCAATATTACTAACACCTATTTTTATAAATATAATCTTACTTGACATATTTTATAAAATCCACTTTGGAGCATTATTGAATGCAATGATTTATCAAAGTGTTTTTATATTTATAATTATACAACAGAGAAAAAGAATTGGAGAAGTTTTTAAAATATTGATAATTGAAAATGACAAAAAAATATCTATCGGAATTTCTGTCGCGAAATTTGTAATCGCAGTTATTCTTGCTACGATATTATTTTTCGGATTTCAAAAACTATCTGGATATATATAAAAAACGATTTGCCAACAACGTGTATAATTAATTGCTTTGGCAAGTGCTTATTTGGAAAATTCCTTCGGAATTTTATCGCGTTCGTTTTTGTTTACTAAATTAGTTACTTAAACACGCAACTAACCATACACAACAACGTTACCCAACATTTGAAAAAAACTTACGAAATACAGCATAAACTTTTGAAAAGATTGATTTTCGACAATCTAATAGTGACTTTATTGCTGATAGTTTTATTCCCACTTTATTTCAAGTGGAAAAACGGAACGGAATTTATTTTCGAGGAATTTATAATTTGGATATTAATTGCATTTACAGTCATAACAAATATTCCAGCAGTTGTTATATATCTAAATTATTATCGTGAGAATAAAAACACGAAATTTACTTTAGACTTTGAAGAAGAAAAGATATTAATTACGAAAGACGGAATTGAAAAAGAATATTTAAGAACTGAAATTAAAAAATCTACATATCATTTAGGAATTTATTACAAAAATGCAATTGATAGAGCTGGCAGAATACCAATGCTAATTTCCGATTTCGGTTATTGGGATTTACAATTCAAAAATGGCGATAGATATTTTTTATCAAATATTCTTCACGATTTTCTTCACGACTCACCAAAAGTTCCAAAAACTAAATATAGATTTAGATTTTATCCATACATCAAAAAGAATGATAACAAACAAGCTATAGACCTGAATAAAAAACCAAAAAAGGAAAAAACTTTAACTGAAACTTTTATCGAAAAATTTAAAACCAAAAACGAAAGACAATTAAGAGAAATTTTAGATAATAAAAAAAGTTATCAGAAAGAAGCTGTGGAAGCTGCCGAATTAGTTCTGAAAAATAAAAACGTTGGGTAACACCGTGTATAATTAATTGCTTTGGTCGTTACTTATTTGGAAAATTCCTTCGGAATTTTCTCGTGTTCGTTTTTGTTTACTAACTTAGTTGCTTAACCACGCAACTAACCATACACAAACACGTTGTGTACAATATGAAGAACGTCCATAAAATATGACAAAAGAACAAGAAAATAGATTTCTGATATTATTTGCACTTCGTAATTTGGAAAACTCTTCATCTAAGAATGAGGTATTAAACTTCCTACTTGAAAACGACTTAATTAAACTAACAGATTTTGATTTTGAAATTCTTGATTCTAGGAAAGAAGAAAGATGGAGAAATGAATTAGCTTTTGTTCGAAGTCATTTAGTGAAAAGTGGTCATTTACAAAATAATAAACGAAATCGGTGGGAATTGACTGAATTAAGTGAAAGCTATTATTCTGAATTGAATAATCTAATTAATGAAGACACTTTTAGAATAAATAAAGAAGCCTTAAATACGTTCAAGATTGAAAATAAAGATTTAGTAAATGAAAAACGTGAAATTTATAAAGTAAGAAATAAAGAAAAACTGTCCGAAACTGAAAAGGAAAACATAATCTTAAGTAGAATAGGACAAGGAATATTTAGAAAAGACTTAATAAAATTATATGGAAAGTGTTGTATAAGTGGTTTTGATTTTGAAAAACTACTTATTGCTTCACATATAAAACCTTGGAAATTCTCGAACAATACAGAAAGACTTGACAAATATAATGGTTTACTACTTCAACCGACTTTTGATAAATTATTTGATTTAGGTTATATAACATTTAGTAATTTTGGAAAAATAAAAATCTCTAGTCAAATTAAAGATTTAGAAGTTTTAGGTTTAAAAGAAGAAATGAAAATCGTTATTCACGAGAAATCTTTTGATTATATGGAATATCATCGAAAAAATATATTTGTGAAATAATACTGTACACAACACCGTATATAATTTATTGCTAGCTTCTCGCCTACTTACGAAAGTCCTCGCGGACTTTCTTGGTCGGTAATTATTTACTAAATTAGTTGCTTAAACCACGCAACAAACCATATACAAACACGTTGCCTACAATTGCAACGCTCTATTCAAAACGTGTCATACCGAATATAAAAACCACTGATTTTAAGCTAACTTTAATAGTCTTTAGCTAACGTAAAGTACACAGTTAACCAATTCAGAATTTTAGCCTGATAATGTAAAAAATACGA